>JBGPGG010000076.1:0-14976 GCA_041483715.1 Thermoanaerobaculia bacterium | reverse complement strand
CCGCTCCTGCATCACGCGCAACAGCTTGGACTGGGTTTCGATGGGGATGTTGCCTATCTCGTCGAAAAAGAGGGTCCCCTTGTCCGCGAGCTCGAAGAGCCCCTTCTTCGCGTAGATGGCCCCGGTGAATGCCCCCTTGACGTGGCCGAAGAGGTTCGACTCGAGCAGGTCGGCCGGCATCGAGCCGGAGTTGACGGTGACGAAGGGCGCGCCCGAGCGGGGCGAGTGCGTGTGGATCGCCCGCGCGACGAGCTCCTTGCCCGTGCCGCTCTCGCCCTCCACGAGGATCGTCGAGCGGGACGGTCCGGCCAGGCGGACGAGCTCGAAGACCTTTCGCATTCCCGCGGACTTTCCGACAATGCGCCCGAGGCCGAAGCGCTGCGAGATCTCCTCGCGCAGGCGCCGGTTCTCCTCGGTCAGGCGCCGCGCCTCGGAGCCCTTGCGGAGGGTGAGCAGCACTTCCTCGTTCTGGAAGGGCTTGGGGATGTAGTGGAAGGCGCCCAGGCGCATGGCCTCGATGGCGCCCTCGATCGAGGAGTACGCGGTCACCATCACGACCACGGCGTCGGGATCGCGCCGGAGGATGTCCCGGAGCACGTCGAGCCCGGGCCGGTCGGGCAGCATCAGGTCGAGCAGGACGACGTCGTGGGGCTCCGCTTCGAACAGAGCCACCGCCTCGCCGGCGGAGGCGGCCGCGGTGACCTCGTAGCCCTCCCGCGTCAGCAGGGTGCCGAGGACGTCGCGGATGACCTCCTCGTCGTCGACGACGAGGACCCTCATGAGGGCGACCCCGCGGGAACGAGAGGCAGCTCGACGCGGGCCTCGGCGCCGCCGCCCTCGCGCGCGGAAAGCGCGATGGTCCCGCCGTGGCGCCGCACGATGTCGCGGGAGATCGCAAGGCCGAGTCCCGTGCCGCCGGATTTCTTGGTCGTGTAGAAGGGCTGGAACACGCGCTCCGCGGCCGACGGGGTGAGGCCGGGCCCGCGGTCGGCGATCGTCACCCGGATGCTCTCGCCGGCGCGCTCGAGATGGCAGGTCACGACGCCGCCCTCGGGGGACGCGTCGCGCGCGTTGGTCAGCAGGTTCACGAACACCTGCTCGAGGTCGCGCGGATCGCCGATCACGAGGGCGGGCGGCCCGTCGGGGTCCGCCTCGAGCTCGAGGCGCCGTCCGGCGAACGCGGTTTCGACCGACTCAGCGGCGTTGACGAGGACTCCCCGCAGGTCGGTCTTCATGGGCGTGCGCGGCCGCGGCCGCGCAAACTCGAGCAGGTTGTTGACCAGGTGCGCGGCGCGAAAGGTCTGGCGCTCCATCTTCTTCAGGATCGGGTAGCGCGGGTCGCTTGGCGGGGTCTCGGAGAGAAGGATCTGGGCATAGGAGGAGAGGCCCGCGATCGGCGTGTTGACCTCGTGCGCGACGCCGGCCGCGAGCACGCCGAGCGAGGCGAGCCGTTCCCGCTCCGCGAGGGCCCGCTCGGCGCGGATGCGGTCCGTCATGTCTTCGACGACGACCACGCGGCGGTCCGACGATCCGGCGAAGGCCGAGACGGAGAGCTGCAGATCCCGCTCCTCGCCCTGGGAAGTCGAGAGCTTTGCCTCGATGCGCGACTCGTCGGAGTGTTCCCGGGGCGCGCCGAGCGCGACGCCGGGCAGCACGTTTTCGAACGGCAGGCCCTGGAGCGCGGCCTCGGTGCGGCCGACGAGCTGCGCGAACGCGGGGTTCGAGGAGTGGATCCTGCCGTCCGCGTCGAGCACGATGATGCCCGAGGACGAGGACCGGATCACGCTCTCCTGGTACTCCTGCAGCGTCCGGATCTCGGCCAGCCGCTGTGCCAGCGCGCCGTAGAGCCGCGCGTTTTCGTAGGCGAGGCTCGCCTGGGCCAGCACCGCCGTGAGGAGGGACTCATCCTCGGAAGACAGCGGGACGCGCCCGTCCTTGTACCCGACGCCGAGGGCGCCGACGAGCGAGCCCCCGCATCGCATGGCGAAGAACGCGCGGTAGCCGAGGGCGTGGAGCCGCAACAGGGCCGCGGGCGGCGTCGCGCCGAAGGCGGTCCCGCGAAGGCGCAGCCGGTCCTCTTTGGCGAGCGACCCGGCCAGGGCGGCGGCGTCCGGATCGTGCCCCGGGCCCTCGAAGAAGAAGAGCGAGCAGGGGACGACCCGGAGGGCCTCCTCGACCCGGCGGACGATCGCCTGCACGACCTCCTCACGGGGCCGCGGCGTCGCAAAATCGAGCGCGATGTCGAGCAGGGCCCGCCGGGCGCGGTACGTGTCGTGGTACTGGATGCGCTCGAGCACGTCGGTGATGCGCTTTTTTACGGGCACGAGCAGCGAGGCGAGGAGGATGCCCGAGGAGAAGGCGATGACGTTCTTGCCGGCGGCCGCCATTCCCTCGAGGGTGCGGTCGAGCAGCGAATTGAGCAGCACGAAGGTCATGCCGCCGAGCAGGACGGCCCCGGTCGTTCCGATCGCCTCGCGCACGAAGATCTCCACGTCCCAGAGCCGCCATTTCAGGATCGCGTAGGCGAAGGCGAGGGGGATGAGCACGAGCGGCACGACGGCGACACTCGAGAGCAGCGGCGACTCGAGGCCGAAGGCGCGCGGCAGCGCCGAAAGGATTAGGAAGGGCGCCAGACCCACGATCACGCCGAGGGCGATCCAGCGGACCTGCTTCTCGGCTTCCGCGTCCTCACGGTGGCTGCGCAGCAGGTCGATCAGGCGGGCGAGAACGGCCGAGACGTATACGACGAAGTACACGAACCAGAGCCGCTCGCAGGCTTCCAGGAAGGCCGCCGCGCCGGGGGAGGGGCGGGCGGCGAGAACGGCCAGCTCCGCGGCGATGTAGACCGCGGCCGGGACGTAGAGCAGGGGAAGGACGCGGCGGACACGGACCGGCCGCGGAAAGAGCAGGAAAAAGTGCAGCAGCAGCGCGGGAAGGAATGCGCGGAAGAAATCCTCGGCGAGCCACGACACCCGCCACATCGCGTCGCGCGGCCCCGCCGGGGTCAGCACGTAGATCGCGAACGAGCAAAGGCACAGCGCCCAGAACACGCACGCGGCCGCGGTGCGCTCCCGCGCGATCGTGAAGAGCCCGATGATGAGATACAGGATTCCAACGAAGGCCAGAAACAGGTACGTGGTGTCGAAGCGCACCGAGGGCTCGCCGAGCGACGAGCCCCGGATCTCGCCGCCGGGCGAGAGGACGACGAGCGCGTGCGGAAACGGCTTGCGCGCGAGCTGCCGGTCGGGGTAGGCGAGGGAAGCAGCGGTCTGTCCGTCGACGAGGATGATGCGGTCGCCCGCGGCCAGGCCCGCCCACGCGGCGGCGCTGCCCGGCTCGACCGAGCGCAGCACGAGCGCGCCACCCTCTTGGTCCGATGTGAAGCCGGTGGCCGAAAAGCTGTCGACCTTGCGGGCAAAGGAGATGAATCCGAGCGCGACCGTGCCGAGGGTCAGCGCGACGAGCGCCAGGATCACCAGTCTCTTTGCCAAGCGGTTCACGGGGATTGATTCAGCAATCCGAATGCCACTGCTGGATCCAAGTGAAGGCCTGTTAAATCGTTTGAGATCATCAGTTTGAGATCTGAGCGCGCGGCGTCCCAGGGTCGAAAATCAAGAATCTGAATATAGTCCAAAAAAGATTTGGATTTGTCCCGAGGGCCGAAGGCCCGAGGGATCCCTTTGGAGTCCGGGTGTGGAGATGAAAGGGATCCTTCGGGCCTGCGGGCCCTCAGGATGATCCGCGAGGTTACGCCTCGCGGATCAGAACGCCACCGCGACGCCGCCGAGGAGGCGGTTGGTGGTGGCGGCGATGTCCTTGTTCTCGGAGAGGCCAGTGCCGCGCGCGTTCTCGATTGCAACGAGCAGCTTCCAGTCGGCGCCGAAGGGAGCCAGGCCGATGATGGACAGGTCCTGCGCCACCGACAGCGCGAGCTTGTCCGAGTCGTTGGCCAGCGTGGCGTCGGGAGTCCGGAGGTCCTGCCGGATGCGCCGGACCAACACCGCGATTCCGGTCCGCGTCGGCAGCACTTCCACGGCGGCGCGCGCCGACCAGAATCGCCCCTGGTTGCTCGTGATGCCGTAGCTCGCGCGGCTCCTGCCCGCGACATCGCCGTCGATCGAGCCGTAGCGCACCGTGACGTTGCCGGACAGCGTGTTGGAGAGGCGCTGCTGGATGGCGGCCTTGTACTGGCGGACGTTGTTGCCGTCGAGCAGGTACACGCTGTCGAAGTCCGTGAGGAAGTCGCCCTCGAAGAAGGCGCGCACGAGCTCTCCCATGCGCTGCTCGGAAACCTCGAGCTGCACGGAAGAATCGCGTCCGACTTTGCGCTGGAGCCCGACCGCGAGCGAGCGCGTCGCCGCGGGCTCCCGGCCTTCCTCGATCGAGGTCACGCGGGGCATGACGAACGTCGCGTCCGAAGTGGACCCGACCGCGCGGTAGAGCCCGCGGGCGTAGACCGTCGCGCCGCCGATCGTGTAGCGAATGGTGGCGACCGGAGCGATGCCATATCCCGCCGCAGCGCTGCCGATGTAACGCGCCACGACCCCGCCTTCGACCTCCAGCTGATCGGAGACGCGGAAGGCCGTTGAGGCGGAGAGGTCGGCGTCCGGCGCAGACTGCACGAACACGCCATCTGCTCCCACGCCCGAGGGGCCGACGCTCGCCTCGCGGTGCCGGTAGGTCATCCCCACTGCCACTCCGGGCGCATCCAGCGTGGAGGGCCGGCCGTAGGCGCCGTTGACTTCCCATGTGCGAGAGGACAGCGGAAAGATCGTCGTGCCGAGCGCGGTCGCGCGGTAAAGGTTGGTCTCCTCGACGTAGCGGGCCGCCACGGACTCGACGCGGCCTTGCTCGGCGCCGTGGCTCCAGCTCACGGCGTGCGTCTGGAGGCTCGCCGAGCTGTCGTTCAGGAACAGGACGTTGCGCCGCGTGGACACGATGACGTGCGCGTCGGCGGAAGGGTTGATCTCAACGGCGAGGCCGGCCGCATTGCCGGTCGTCACCTCGCCGGGCGCATCGGAATCCCCGAGCTTCGCGTAGTCGCCCGTGATGCCGTACTGCCAGCCGTTCGGAAGTCCGCCATGCAGGCCCACCGCGGCGCGCGAGAGCGCGGCCGTGGAGCCCTGCGGCGCGGAGGTCTCGGTCCTGAGCTCGCCCGCGAGCAGCCGGCTGAGGCGCACCTTGTCGGCGGGCGACGTGGACCTGTCGGAGACCTCTTCGATGGCGAGCTCGCGCAGCACGTCGGACGGCAGGCGGTCCCGCAGGTCCCAGATGGTGGCCGGCGCCGGGGCCTCGGGGGACGCCGCGCCGCCCTTGCGGGTCAGCTTGATCGAGACCGCCGACACCTGTTCGGCGCCCGCCTGGTGCCACAGCCTCTGCAGCGCCGGCTCGAAGCCTCGCTTGTATGCGACGAGCTCGTAGACGCCGGCCGGCGCCGAGGAGAGCACGAAGGTGCCGTCGGTGGCCGTTCGGATCCGGGCGAGTGAGTTGTCGCCGAGGTTGAAGAAGATGACGAGGACGCCGGACACCGGCGCCTCGAGGTGACGCACGACACCGGAAATCGGCGGAGCGGGAGGACCGGCGAGCGCCTGCCCGCCTGCCAGCGCGAGCAACAGGACCGAAAGAGGAAAGGCGATGCGGTGCCGTCTCATATGCCGGGCCCGAGGGTCCAACTCGGAAGTATAGATTTCTGCGCTGTCAATTGCTACCGGCTGGCCAGCCTGGAAGGGCTCCTGCCCGGGGTCCCCGGACCGTCCCCGGCAGATGCCAATCCCCGAGCAACCGTCGAAAGGCCTCGCTAGGACGGCCGGAAGAGCCCCTTCACGACGTGGCCCGCGATCGCGGGGTTTTCCTTCAAACGTCGTACCGAGTAGGCGTACCAGGCGTCCCCGTAGGGCACGTAGACGCGAAGCCGCCGGCCGTCGGCGACGAGGCGCCGGCGCAGGGTGCCGGCGACCCCGAGCAGCATCTGGAACTCGTAGGCCTCTCTCGGAAGGCGCAGCCGGCCGATCACGCCGAGCGCTCGCTCGACGAGCAGCGGATCGTGGGTCGCGATGCCGACGTGGGAGCCCGAGGACAGGAGCAGGTTGACGAGCTCGATGTAGCTCTTTCGGATCTCCTCTCGGTCCTGGAACGCGATCGACGACGGCTCGACGTAGATGCCCTTGCACACGCGCACGTTGCCGCCGACCGCCGCGATGCGGCGCGCGTCTTCGGCGCTGCGGCGCAGGTACGCCTGCAGCACGATGCCGACCCTGTCGTAGACCTTGCGGAACTCGAAGAAGATGCGGATTGTCTCTTCGGTGACCGGAGAGTCTTCCATGTCGATGCGCACGAAGATGCCGTGCGCCTTCGCCGCCTCGACGATGCGGGCGAATTGCCGCCGGCAGTGCGCCGGATCGAGCTTCAGGCCGAGCGCGGTGAGCTTGACCGAGATGTTGCTGTCGAGCCCGCGCGCCGCGATATCGGCGAGCGCCCGCTCGTACGCGATCACGGTCGCTTCGGTCTCGTCCGGTCGGGTCACGTCCTCGCCGAGCACGTCGAGCGTCGCGCTGCAGCCCTCGGCGTTCAGGCTGCGCACGAGGGCGAGCGCCTCTTCGAGCGTCTCGCCGGCAACGTAGCGCGAGGCGATCCGGCGCACGACGGCTTTCGGCACGAGGGGCAGGGTCCGGACGACGAGCCGGTTCAAGGGATTCACGCGGCCTCCGGATCGACGTCGGTGCGGGACGCTCGGGCGAAGCACCAGACGGTGACGGCGCTCGCCCCGGCGAGCGCCAGTTGGCGGGCGCACTCGCGCGCCGTCGCGGAGGAAGTGGCGACGTCGTCGACGAGAAGGACGCGCCGGCGGGGAGTCCCGCGAGCCTGGAAGGCGCCGCGAACGTTACCAGCGCGCCGCGCGGCGGGCAGGCGGCTCTGGATCTCCGTCTCGCGCGCCTTGACGAGCCGCTCGGCGGCGAATGGCAGATCGAGCCGGCGCGCGAGGGCGGCGGCCAGGACCTCGGCCGGGTGGTATCCGCGCGCCCGCCGGGCCCGGGGAGTTGCCGGCACGGCGGCAACCTCGTCGGCCTCGGGGCGGCCGAGGCGTCGCGCGATCACTGCCGCCAGACGGGGGCCGAGGTAGTCGGCGCCCTGGAACTTGAAGGCGAGGAGGATCCGCCGCGCGGAGCCGCGATACGCCGCGGCCGCGCGCAGGCGCTCGAAGTCGGGAGGGTTGAGGAGGCAGCGCCCGCACCGCGCCTCGCCGGGCGCGCCAGGCAGAGCCTCGTCGCATCGGCCGCACCGGGCGGCCTCGGGGACGGGCAACGAGTCCCAGCAGTCCGCGCAGACGCCGCCCCGAAAGAGATCGTCAGCCGGGCGGGTCCGGCACGACAGGCAGACCGAGGGCAGGAAGAATCGCGCGGCGGCCCGCGCCAGCCCCTTCACCGTTTTCGCCTCAGCGCCTGCGTGTCGGCCTCCGTAGACTTGGGAAACGGAGGAATTGTATCCGCTTCATCGCAGGCCGGATCCGGTAGAGTGATTCGGCTCCCACGGGACTCGAAACTCGGGACTCGAAATTTGTTTTTGGAGGTGCCGTTGCTGACCTGGAAGAGATCCCTCCTTCTTGCCCTCTTCGGCGTCGCCCTGGCCGCACCGGCGCTTGCGCAAACGTGGGGACTCGGCGCGACCTACGGCTCGGTGAACGACGTCAACGAGTCCTTCACGCTCGACGGCTTCAAGCCGAGCGAGTACACCCTGTGGGTGGACTACCGGATGGAGAAGGCGACGCTGCTGCGGATGACGTACGGCTCGATGTGGACGACGCAGGCGCTCGCGGGACAGACCGTCTCGACGCCCGACGGCCCTGCCACGATGCCGGGCTACAAGGAACGCATCAACTACGTGACGGTCGACGTGTCCTACATCTACTGGGAGGGTTTTTACACGGGAGGACTCTTCGCCGGCGTCGGCGGCTACTCCTTCAAGCCGCAACCGGTGGCGCCCGAGTACGCGGCCTACCAGGACCTCGACGAGCGCGTCTTCGGATGGAACGCGGGAGTCGACGGGGAGTTCCGCCTCGCGAAATACTTCGCCTTCGTCCTTCGCTTCACGTACCACAACGTCTCGGCGCACCCGCACCGGCAGTTCTTCAACGCGGACGCGGGGTTGGTGGCGAGGTTCTAGGGGAGTCGTGAAACGTAAAACGTGAAACGTGAAACGGAGAAAGCCCGAATCGGCCTTCGTTTTCCGTTTTCCGTTTTACGGCTTCGGTTCTTTCTCCGACTTCTCCGGAATCAAGGGCAGCAGCGTGGATTCCTTCTTCGAGGACAGGGAGACCTGGGCCTGGATGCGGGTGACGCCCTTGATGCCCATGATCCGCCGCTGCAGGAAATCGGCGAGCGACGCCGTGTCGGCCGCCTTCACCTTGATCCGATATCCGAACTCGCCGGCGAGGTAGTGGCACTCCTGAACGCTCAGCAGCTTTTCGAGATCGTCGACGAACGCCTTCTCGAACCGGGGATGCTCGAGCGCGACGTCCACGTAGGCGGTCAGGGGCAGGCCCATCTTCTCGTGATCCAGCAGGGCGACGAAGCCCCGGATCATTCCGTGGCGCTCCATCTTCTTGATGCGCTCGTTGACCGACGGCGTCGTCAGGCCCACGGCCCCGGCGATCCGCGCCTGGGAGAGTTTCCCGTTGCGCTGGAGCATGTCGAGGATCCGGAGATCGATGTCGTCGATGCTCATAGATGAGGCTCTCTTTTCCCTGCCTTATAAGATTAGATAATCCGAAGAATAAGACTAATAATATTAGTCTCCTGTTGCGTGTCAATGGCCTAATTTAGGCATCGCTATAATGCCCGCCACGGCATGGCGAAGCGGGACTACTACGAGGTCCTGGGGCTCTCCAAGGGGGCCTCGGAGGCCGACATCAAGAAGGCCTACCGCCGCCTGGCCCGGAAGCTCCATCCCGACGTCAATCCGGGCGACAAAGCCGCCCAGAAGCGCTTCCAGGAGGTCCAGGAGGCCTACGATGTGCTCAAGGACGAAGAGAAGCGCCGGGCCTACGACCGGTTCGGGCATGCCGGCCCGGGACCCGGATTCGGCGGGGGATTCGACCCCCGCGGGGCCGCCGGGACCCCGGGGACCGGGGGATTCGGGGGTAGGCCGGGGTTCGAGGGCTTCCATTTCGAGGGGGGCGACCTCGGCGACCTCTTCGGCAACCTCTTTGGCGGCGGGCGGCGGTCTCCGGGAGGACCACACGCGGGCGAGGACCTGCGGGCACAGATCGAGGTGCCTTTCCGCGACGCGGTTCTCGGCGGCATGGCCTCGCTCGCGCTCCGCGGCGAACGGCCCTGCTCGACCTGCGGCGGAACCGGCCGCGCCGGCAAGGGGGTCTGCCCGATCTGCCGGGGCGAGGGCGTTGTCGCCGAGTCCCAGCGCGTGCGCGTCCGGATTCCCGAGGGCACCGAAAACGGCGGAGCGATCCGCCTGCCGGGAAAGGGCGGCGCGGGCGCACAGGGCGGCGCGCCGGGGGACCTGTACGTCACCGTGCGCGTGACCCCGCACGCGTACTTCGAAAGGCGCGGCAACGACATCCACGGCATCGTGCCGATCACGGTGAAGGAGGCGTACGCGGGCGCCGAGATCGAAGTGCCGACCATTCGCGGTCCCGTGCGGGCGAAGGTCCCCCCCGGGACGCAGGGCCGTCAGAAGTTTCGCCTGCGGGGAAATGGCGTCAAGGACCCGCGCACCGGCGATGCGGGCGATCACATCTACACGGTCCGCGTGATGGTGCCGAGGACCGTCACGCCCGCGGGCGCGGACGCCGCGACGCTGCTCGACTCGCTCTACGACGCAGATGTGAGGGCGGAGCTGCCGAAGGGACTGTAGGGGAAGTCGTGAGTGATGAGTCTCGAGTCGTGAGCCGGCTCGTCAAACCCACTCACGACTCACGACCGTCTCCAGGAGTTCCTCCGCGTGCCCGCCCGGCTTGACCTTCGGCCAGACCGCCGCGATCTTGCCCTTCTCGTCGATGAGGTAGGTCACGCGGTGGACGCCCATGTACTTGCGCCCGTACATGCTCTTCTCGCCCCAGACGCCGTAGGCCTTCACGATCGCCTTGTCGGTGTCGGCGAGCAGAGTGAAGGGCAGCGAGAACTTGTCCGCGAACTTCCTGTGTGATTTCTCGTCGTCCACGGAGACGCCGAGCACCGCGATCTTTTTCCTGCGGAACTTCGACCACCCGTCGCGGAAGGAACAGGCTTCCTTCGTGCAGCCCGGCGTGTCGTCCTTCGGATAGAAGTACACGACGAGCTTCTGCCCCTTGAAGTCCCCGAGCGAGACCGTCTTGCCGTCCTGGTCCGTGGTCTTGAATGCCGGCGCCTTGTCACCCACTGCGAGCAGAGCCATGCGTTCCTCCGAAGACGGAGGATCTTATCGGCAGGGCTGTCGCCGGCGACGGCTTTGTTTGGGGAACCGGGGACGAGGGACGAGGGACGGCTTAGCGACGGACTACTTGCGTTCACCCATGCTGGCGACAAGCGCGAGGGCCCGGTCGTAGGTCATCGTGTCGTCGATCGCGATCGAGCGCACGGGCGCCCAGTCGGCGCCGTCCAAGCGCGAGAACTTCAACGTGTCGCCCTCGCGCCAGGAGAGGGTCGGCCGGTAGCCGGCGCCGATCGTCGTGCGAACGCCGTCCCGCATGTCGGCCAGGCTGGGCGTCATCCGCGCGATGGGGCCTTCCATCGCCACGCCGACGATCGGAATGTGCCGGCGCTTCCAGTTGACGTTGTCCGGCTCGGAGGGCTTGCCCCAGTCCCGCGGGAAGTCGATGTGGACGACCCGATGCTTGCCTTCGTGCAGGTCAGCGAAGCTCGCGAGCAGGCCTCCCGAGAGCCCGTCCGCCTGGAGGCTCGGGTAGAGGTAGGCGCCCGACGGGACGTCCTGAGAGGGGGTGTCGCCGCCCGTTCCGACCATCGCCGGGAGGTCATAGATCGAGAGGGCCGTCGGATCGAAGTTCGTCTCGTCCAGGAAGAGCGTGGCGTAACGAGCCTGGGCGTACTGCGACTCCTCCCACCAGATGACCGAGAGGATCGAGCTCGTCCTGGCGACCGGGTTGTTCTGGTCGTCGAGGTACGTGGCGTTGCGGTGCGTGACCAGCATCTGCGGGTTGTGCGCCCGCGAGATCCCGGCGCTCGGCAGGAGCATGGAGTTCGTCCACGTCCCGGCGCGCAGCACCCCGACCCGGATCTGCGAGAACGCCGAGACGTTCTCGGTCCAGAGGAGCAGCAGCGTGGCCGTCTGGTCGTCGTAGGCGAGCTCGAGCCCGTACTTCGCCTGGTACGACACGCTGCCGGGCAGGATCGCCACCGAGACCGTCCCGTCCTGGCTGCGCGAGCTCCACTCGATGACGTTCGACTGCGGGGAGACACCAGCGCCCTGAACGCCGAGGTCGACGGCGGCGCCCGCGCGCACGACGTGCAGCGTCCCGTCCGCCGTCAGGAGCGAGCGCTCCTCGAGTGCCGCGCACACGCCCGGCAGCGCGGTCAGAGCCGCTGCGAGGACGAGGAGCTGCAGGAGCCGGTTGCGCCGCATCATGCCCTCAGGTTGATCATGCCGATGAGGCTGATCTGGTGGAGATAGTTCTTCAGGGCCGGGAAGTTCGGGTAGTAGTTCGCGAGGGCGTCATAGTGCTCGTCGGCGGCGTCCTCGCGGCCCATCTCGCTGTAGGTCTCGGCGAGCAGGTAGTGCGCGTTCTTGACGACGTCGTTGCGGCCGAACTCCTTGCCGAGCCCGAGGGCGCGCACGCCCCAGCTCTCGGCCTCGTCGGGGCGGTCGAGCTTGAGCGAGGCGAAGCAGAGGTCGAGGCACGGATAGTCCATCGCCTGCCGCGAGCCGAGGCCCTCCAGGAGCGAAAGCGAGCGATGCACCAGCGGCAGCCCGACCGGCACGGCGTCGAGGGCGATGTGGCAGTAGCCGAGGTTGTCCGTGACGACCGCCGCTTCGGAGGACGCGTCGAGTCCATCTGCCTCGTAGCGGTCGAGCGACTCCTGGAAGAGAGAGCGCGCCTGCTCGAAGTGGCTCTCGTGGAGCTCCAGGTTGGCGAGCAGGTTGAGCGACGCGGCCACCCACTCGTCGAGGCCGAGGTCGCGGCTCTTCTGCAGCGCCCCCTGCGCGTAGAACGCGGCCTTCGCGTATTCGCCGCGGACCTCGTGGGCGTGGGCCGAGGCGTAAGTCGCCAGGACGGCGTTGGAGCTGCCGGGGCTGCGAAGGACAATCTCCTTCAACTGCGACAGGTCGAAGTCCTGGCGGTCCATCTCGAGCAGCGTCGTCGCCCGGTTGCAGGTGAACAGGTCCTCGACTTCGCGGTCCTTCCAGGAGCGGGCGAGTGCGAGGCCGTCCTCATAGAGCGTCAGCGCGCGGTCGTAGTCTCCGCTCCAGATCGCGTCTTTGGCGGTCTTGCGCAGGAACTCGAGGTGCTTTCGGCGGTCGCTCATGATTTTTGGCCCGGGGCCGTAATGCGTCATTCTAGGCGAGGGCCCCGACAACTCAAGGCTTTTCTTCCGGCTCGGAGTGCGCCCCGTCACCAAGCGCCGGATCTTCCGACTCCTGCAGCTTCTTGAAGCGCACGAAGTCGCGGACCTCTTGCCGGGAGTCGTCGGAGAGGCCCTGAAACTCGGATACGAGATCACGGGCTTCCCGCTCCACGGGCGATTCGGTCTCCCCGAAGAACTCGCCCATCTTCAGCTCGAAGACCTGGAGGATCTTGAAGAGCGTGTCGAGCCCGACCTTGTACTCGCCCTGCTCCATGCGCGAGAGGTCGGACTGCGCCACTCCGATTTTCTCGGAGAGCTCGGTCTGCGTGAGGTGCCTGCCCTTGCGCAGCTCGCGGATGCGCGAGCCGACGAGGGCGACTTTTCGCGGTGAATGGGAAGACATGTCTGTTTCCGGAAATGCTATTAAAACATAGGACCTGCCCATATAATCGGGCGGCTTCGAAATATGCCGCGCAAGAACTGGGCGATTGCCTCCAAAGTCTTCCTGCTCAAGGAGATGGTCATTCGGGACGTCCGCTCCCGGTATGCGGGGTCGGGCCTCGGGTTGCTCTGGGCATTCGCCCACCCGGTTCTCTGGATGGTGCTGTACACGGCGGTCTTCTCGCTGGTTCTCCGCGTGCCGGCCGGACCGGGCTACGCGAGCTTCCCGGAGTTCCTGATGGCGGGCCTCTTGCCGTGGATGGCGATCTCGGAAGGGATCGCGCGCTCGGCCTCCTGCCTCATCGACAACGCCGCGATGGTCAAGAAGACGGTTTTCCCTCTCGAGACGCTCGTCCTCTCGGTTGTGGTGGCGGCGGTGGTCAACGAGGCGATCGCCCTGGCAATCCTGTGTGTGTATGTCGGGCTGCTGGGGCATCTGCAGGCGGGGTGGCTGCTGCTTCTCGTTCCTGCTTTACTTCTGCAGGTTCTTTTCACGTTCGGTTTCGGCTGCATCGCTGCCACGCTGACCGCCTTCGTGAGAGATACGACGCAGGCGGTGGGCATCGTCCTGACCGTGGGCTTCTACGCGACGCCCATCGTTTATCCGGCCTCGCTCGTGCCGGCGAGCCTGCGACCCGTGATCGAGGCCAATCCCGTGACTCACCTCGTGGATCTGTACCGGCGGGCCTTCACGCTCCACGCCGCTCCCGAGCCAGCCTCAATCGTCTACCTGGCGGCTTTTTGCGGCATCGTCGCAGTCGGCGGGGCCGCATTGTTCGCGAGGGCGCGCCCCCACTTTGCGGACTTGATTTGAGGGCTTTGGTGAATAAAAACGGCTGCACGCGGGTTTCCCAGACGCCGCCCCCGGGCGGTCAGCCGGAAACCCGAGACTCGCAACCCGACAACCCGACAACCCGACTCCTAAAGGAGGCCTCGTGAAACGGATTCCCTTCGCGCTCCTGCTTCTTGCCGTGGCGTGCTCGTCATCGGGCAACAAGCCCAAGGCTCCCCCGCCGGCGGCCCGGGTTCCGACGCCACAACCGACGCCCTCGATCCGCTCGCGCATCGACCCGACCGTCATCGAGGAAACCGAGACCTACTTGATTCGGGCTCTTCCCAAGGGCGACTACATCAAGGTGGACGACCGCCATGTGAGGCTTCCGATCCTGCACACTCAGATCGAGATCTTCAAGGAGGACGACAAGTATTACTACTGCTACGAGGTCATCGATCTTCCGGAGGAGATCGAGGCCCGGAGGCAGAGCCTGGAGCGGCAGAAGCAGCAGAAAGCGAAGACGGGCGCCCCGTCCGAGAGAGGGAGGCCGTCGGCCCCCGGCGCCACCGCCGCCGATTTCGAGGACATCGTCCCGCCCCGGGCGGCCAGCAGGATACGGTTCGAGGCTGTGTCGAACACCGGCCTGCCCTCGAAAGGGATGTGGCGGGCTTCCTTCGCGATCGCCGACGTCAACGGCGACGGGATCCCGGACATCGTCGCACCCCCCGCCCGGATGGGCAACGGAAAGCTCCGCGTCTGGATCGGGAACGGCCAGGGAACCTTCTCGGAGTGGCCCCTCTCTTTCGTCGAGGACGGCAAGCCCCCTGCGCGCTTTTCGCTGGACTACGGCGCCGTAGCCGTGGGCGACATCGACGGCGACGGCAAGATGGACATCGTCTGCGCCTCGCACGGAGCGGGCGCCGTCTCGCTGTTTGGCGATGGGGCGGGCGGGTTTCGAATCGTCCGCAACGGGCTTGTCGGCGGCGCGTTTTCCTCGCAGGCGGTCGTACTTCTCGACGCCGACGGCGACGGGAAGCTCGACATCGTCATCTCGCGCGACGGCCCGGCGCAGGAAGAGCTCGGGAAAGTCGACAAGCAACAGGTTCGTGTCTATCTCGATCGGGGCAAGGACGGATGGGAGCGCAAGAAGGAAGGCCTCGTCGGGGGCTTCTACTCGAACTCGCTCAACGCTTGGGACTACGACGGCGACGGCCGCAAGGACGTCCTGACCGGCAGCAACTATACGGG
>JBGPGG010000075.1:0-15133 GCA_041483715.1 Thermoanaerobaculia bacterium | reverse complement strand
GCTGACACCGTCGTCGCCGAGGAGGCGCGGCGCGCGCTCGAGTACCTCGGCATCGCTTCCGTTCTCGTTCCGGACGTGGGCGTCGCGGGCCTCTTGCGGCTGCTTTCGCGCCTCGAAGAAATCGAGCGCGCCGACGTCGTCATCGCCGTCGCCGGCATGGAGGGGTCGCTCTTCTCCGTGCTCGGCGGCCTCGTCGGCCGCCCGATCATCGCCGTGCCGACCTCGCGGGGCTACGGCGCCGCCTTCCAGGGGCTCGCCTCGCTGCTCTCTGCCGTCAACTCCTGCGCCAACGGGGTTTCGGCGGTCAACATCGACTCCGGCTACGCCGCCGCGATGGCGGCCTACCGCATTCTTTCGGGAGGACCGCGCCGATGGGATCGAAAGGAAAAGGCTCCCCGCACACCGCCGACGAGTACGTCCACGCCGCCGCGGTCGGCGTCGACCGCAAGAGGAAGAGGGCGCTCCTCGGCCGCCCGACGACGCCGGTAAGGATCACCAGGTCCACCACCGTCTCGCAGCTCATCGACGCCTACCGGGACGCGTCCTTCCAAGCGCGGGCACTCGGCAAGGCTGCGGGCGTGTTCGAGGCGATGCTGCGCGACAAGAAGCGGCCGACGATCTTCCTCGGCCTGGCGGGCTCCCTCATCGCCGCCGGCATGCGGCAGGTGATCGTGGACCTGATCGAGCAGAAGATGGTCGATGTCGTCGTCTCGACGGGCGCGATCATCTCGCAGGACTACTACCAGGTGCGCGGCGGCCGCCACTACCACGGCCATCCCGACGCGGACGACAAGGAGCTGCGCGACCTCTATATCGACCGGCTCTACGACACCTTCATCGACGAGGAGAAGTACTGGGAGACGGACCTCGCGGTCTCGCGGTTCGCCGACGCGCTCGGCGGAAAGAGCCTTTCCTCGCGGGCCTTCCTCGCGCTGCTGGCCGAAGGGGCGCGTCACGACAAGGGCTCGATCCTCGGCGCATGCGCGCGCCACGGCGTGCCGCTCTTCGTTCCGGCCTTGAACGACTCTTCGATCGGCATCGGCCTGACCGAGCACTACCACCGCTTCCGCAAGGCCGGGAAGAAGCCATTCGAGATCAGCTCGATCCGCGACAACTACGAGCTCACACAGATCGTCGTTCACAGCCCGGCGACCGCGGCGGTCTACGTCTCGGGCGGCGTTCCGAAGAACTACATCAACGACTCGATCGTGATGTCCTACATCTTCGGCATCGACACCGGCGGACACAAGTACGCGCTGCAGATCACGACGGACGCGCCGCACTGGGGCGGCCTCGGCGGCTCGACGCTCTCCGAGGCGACCTCGTGGGGCAAGGTCTCCAAGAAGGCGACGCACGAGATGGCCTTCGTCGAGACGTCCGTGGCGCTTCCGCTCATCTACGGCAACGCGTTGCAGAAGAACGCCGCGCGGGGACGCAAGCGCCTGAAGTACGCCTGGGACGGCGACATCCTGAAGAAGATCACCCGGGTGTGACCCCCGCTCGCGGATTCTTCAGCGGGCCGTAGGGGCGGGGCTTTCCACGCCCAAGTCAACGACTCCAAAGAAAAACGCCCCGGTTGCCCGGGGCGTTCGGAATTATGCAAGTCGCGGGAGGGACGCTTACAGCGCCTCGCCCTTCAACGGGATCTCGATCACGGCCTTCTCCTTGTCGGAGGTGTAGAGCGTGATCTTTCCGTCGACGGCGCCCTTCTTGACCTTCTCGTTGGCCTTGACGACGACCGTGTAGGAGACTCCTTCCTGCGTCGGCACCACGTCGGTGACGAAGCCCGGGACGTTGACCTCGGCCTTGGTGACCTTGATTGGCGTGCCCGGCTTGTTGTTCGTCACCACGATGTTACGCGTGATGGGATCCTTGCCCGGCGTGAAGTTACCGAAGTTGACCGTGATCGGCGTGATCGACACGCGCGGGCGCACGATGCCGGAGACCGGCACTTCGATCGTCGGCTGCTGCGACACGCCCGTGTTGATCCGGATGGGCGCGTTCAAGAGGCCCTCGGGCGCGTCCGCGGTGACGGCGATCGCGAGCTTGTACTGCTCGCCCAGCCGCCCGGCGATCTTGTCCTTGTCGCCCGTGGGAGAGATCTCTGCCTTGACGTAGGGCTGGGCCATCTCGGCAACGGTCGGCTTGAAGCCCTTCTCTTCGGAGAGGAGGATCACATCCTGCGAAGCCGTGTCGCCCTTGACGACGGAGAAGCGCACGTACGCCTGCGGGGCCACGTCCACGAACGGCTTGACGAGCGCCTTGACGAACAGGTTCATCTGCGGGCGCTCAGGGTCGTTGGAGACGACGAGGACCGACTTGGAGATCGGCCCGGCAAAGCTCTTGGTGTCGACGCTCGTGTGGACCCTGCCCTCCGCGCCGGGCTTGATCAGCTTGTCGAACGAAGAGACGGTGCAGCCGCACGAGGGGCGGGCGTCGGTGATCACGAGGTCCGAGCCGCCGGAGTTGCGGATGATGAAATCCGTCTCGATGACCTGGCCCTTGGGGACAGTCCCCATGTCCTTTGTCTCCTGACTGATTTCGATCTTGGGTGCGGCGACTGCCTTGCCCGGGGCCTGGGTCTTGGCCGCGGACGGGGCCGACGCCGCGGGCTTCGATTCGGCGGGCTTCTGGGCCAGGGCCACCCCGGACGCCAGGAGTGCGGCCATCGAAAGCCGGCCGATTTTCAGGACATGACGCATCTTCAGTTTCCTCCTGTCATAAGGAATGCCAAAGCCGCTAAACCCTCGGAAATAGCGGGATATTTCCGAAAACCGCTCCATTAGACCAAACTCCGCACGGAAAGATGAGCGAAATCCGCCACTTCCACTTCGTGCCCGTCGGCGGCACGGCCATGGTGCCTCTTGCGGCCCTGCTGCGCGAGGAGGGCTACTTCGTCACCGGAAGCGACCGCGCGCTGTACCCGCCCATGTCAACCCAGCTCGCCAGGCTCGGCATTCCTGTCGCCGAGGGCTTCGCGCCCGAGCACGTGCCGCCCGACTGCACCGCGGTCGTCGTGGGAAACGCCGCGCTCCGGGACAACGTCGAGGCCGCCGAGGCCGTGCGCCGCGGGTTGCCGGTCCTCTCCCTGCCGCAGGCCGTAAGGCAATACCTGCTTCCGGGCAGGACCCCCGTCGTCATCACCGGGACGCACGGCAAGACGACGACCTCGGCCCTGACCTCCTGGCTCCTCCTCGATTCCGGGCGGGATCCGGGGTTCCTCGTCGGCGGCGAGATGCGAAATCTCGGCAGCGGCTATCGGCGAGGGCGCGGAGCGCCCTTCGTCCTCGAGGGTGACGAGTACAACGCCGCTTTCTTCGACCGCGGACCGAAGTTCCTCCACTACGAGCCGAAGCACCTCCTGGTCGGCAACATCGAGTACGACCACGCCGACCTCTACCCCGACCTCGAGTCCGTGATCGAAGCCTTTCGCAAGGTGGTGCGGCTGGTCCCGCCGGAGGGAATCGTCGTCTTGAACGCGGATGACCGCCGAGTCGCCGCGCTCGAGTCCGAAGCCCGCGCCGCCGTCGTGCGCGTCTGCCTCGAGAGCCCGGGCGCGGACTTCTCGGCGCGCGACATCGTGTTTGGCCCGGAGGGCGCGGAGTTCACGCTGCTCGAAGCGGGGCTGCCGACCGCGCGTCTCTCGTCGCCGCTCTCCGGCTGCCACAACGTGCGCAACGCCCTCGGCGCGATCGCGCTCACGCGCGGGCTCGGCCTCTCGGTCGGCGAGATCGCGCGGGCCCTTGCGCGGTTCGAGGGCGTCCGGCGGCGCATGGAGGTCAAGGGAGAGAAGAACGGAATCCTCGTCGTGGACGACTTCGCGCACCACCCGACCGCCGTCGGCGGAACGATCGAGGCCGCGCGCGCGCGCTTCCCGGGGCGCCGCCTCTGGGCGCTCTTCGAGCCGCGCTCGAACACCGCCGGCCGCAAGATGTTCGAGGACGAGTACGCGGAAGCCTTCGCCGGCGCGGACGCCCTCGTGCTCGCCCCGGTTTTCCACGCGCAGCGCCTCGGCCCCGACAACCAGATCGACCGCGCGGCCCTCGTCGAGCGCTTTGCTTCCAAGGGCAAGCCCGCCTTCGCTCCGGAGGCGATCGCGGAGATCCCCGGGATCCTCCGGCGCGAGGCGCGGCCGGGAGACGTGATGCTGCTGATGTCCTCGGGCGCCTTCGGCGGCCTGCCCGAGACGCTGCTCGAGAGCCTGTGACGGCCCGGCGCGTTCTGTACGGCAGCCTCGCCGCCCTCGGCCTCGCGCTCTTTCTCTGGCCAGCCCTCGCCGCACCCGTCGTTCGCTGGTCCGATTCCGAGCTCGACCTCGAATGGGCGCGACGCGGGGTCGGGATCGTTTCGCCGGTCGTCTCGCCCCATCACCCGCCAAAGCCCGGTTACATCCTGTTCCTGCGCGCGGCCATGGCCCTCGGGCCCGCGCAGAGCGAGGTTCGGCGCGTGGTCGTGATCCAGTCGTTGCTTCTCTGGCTCTCGATCGCAGTCGCAGCGCTTCTGGTCGGCCGGAGGGTTGGGTCGCGTTGGGGAGTGGTTCTCTACCTCGTGTTGATCTTTTTCTTGCGGCTGCGCGATTCGTCGAGCGCCGTCATGTCGGAGGCGTTGACGGCGGCGCTGCTCCTTCCGATTGCCGTCGTGCTGCTCGATCCGCCAAAGCGAGCGGTGACCTCGGTCCTCCTCGGCCTGGCGACCGCCGCGCTCTTTCTCGTCCGGCCCAACGCCGGAGCCGCGGCGGCCCTTATGGCGGTGGCGAGTCTCTGGATGTCGGGCGGCCGCCGACGCATCGTTCCCCTGCTCATCGGCTTCGCCCTGCTCTGGATCCCATTCTGGGCGGCGACCAGGGTCCCCGACGATCCCTTCCGGGGGATGGCGCCCAACTTCATCACTGGGAGCCTCGACTACGGCTGGGCCCCCGAGCGCGAGCACCCCGCGCCGGAGCCGCCCCCGTTCGCGCAAGTTCGCTCGGCCCTCGAGAACTGGAAGGCCACGTTTGCCGAAGCGGGCGCCGACCGGGGAAGGCAACTCGCGTGGCGCGCGCTGCACGGCGCGCTGGGGACGGACTTCTACGACGCCCGCTGGTCGCGGTGGTATGCACGGGCGACCGGTTTGTCACGGCTCATCACACCGTGTCTCACCCTCGCATGCCTCGCCGTTCTCCTGGCCGTCCCGTTTCGCGGGAAGGCACGCATTGCGAAGGTCCTTGCTCTCTTGCTCGCCGCCGCGCTCGTCGCGCAGAGCCTCGTGCTCGGGGCCCTCCCGCGACTGGCGCTTCCGTTCCTGCCGGCGCTTCTGCTGTACGGAATCGCGGCGCTACCCGGGCTCGAGGGTGCGGGCCGGCGACTCGCCGCGACGACGCTCTTCGCTCTGCTCGTCGGCTTCGTGGCGTGGCAGCGCCAGGTTCTCGACTGGGAGTGGGGAAGGGTCGAGTCCTCCGGCGTGCGCATCGCGCAGACGATCCCGCGGGGAGCCCTGCCCGCGAAGGCGCCCGCCACGCTGCACGTCCGAATCGCGCCACTGCTCATGCCGATCAATGCCGGCCTCGAGGTCCTCGGGCCGGCAGGCGAGAAGCTTTTCATCGGGCCGGCCGACGCCTCGGGCGCCCGGTCCTTTCTGACAGTGTCGCTGCCCGACTCCCTGCTCGCCGCCAGCCGACAGGGCCCGGTCGAGATTTGGCTCGTCTCTCGCGGGGACTACGACGCGGTGCACTTTCTCGTCTTCCCGGTCATCCCGCCGCCCTGGGGTCCGGCCGCCCGCCGCGAGGGAAGCGACGACCTCTCGCCCGCCTCCGGTATCGCATCCGGCTCACTCGACTGGTGGGCGCACCCGGGAGCGCCGTGAAGGCGGCGGCCAGGCGGCTCCCGATCATGGCGGCGCTCGCAGCCGCGGTCTTCGCGTTCACGGCGCTCCTGTACTTGCGCGGAGCTGCCCGCGCGGACCCCGGCGTGGCAGCGGCCAGGGAGGATCTGGACCTTGCGCGCAACTGGATTGCCTCCGGTAGGCTCTCGGACCTTGCGGAGGACCCCTCCCATCTGCCAAAGCCCGGTTATCTCCTTTATCTCCGCACCGTGCTACGTGTATGAACCGGTGATCCCGCCGTCCATCGGCGGGAGGTCGATCGTAGACGGACGGGACGAAATCCCCTCAGGATTCGGCGGCGAAGCCGTCGGCGGTCTTCCCGTCTGGGTGACGGCCGCTGGGGCGAGTCCACGGGCGCAGAGCACGAGCGTGAACGCGGGGAAAAGGCTCATCGCGATGCGGCGGAAGGCGCCATCGACGGCATACATCGGGTCAAAGGATGACACCGAGAAGGCGATCGCGTAGCAAGCGAGCTGTGCGGCAAAGACGGGAAGGAAGGGATCCATGATCCCCCGCCTCGTCACCAGAAGGTAAGCGGCAATTGCCGCGAGCGCCACCGCGGACTGCCGTGCCTCGGTTCCGAGCATGCGGCCCAGGACGAGCGCGAAAAGCGGCGGCAGCTCAATCCACCGCCGCGGCTCGAAGAGAGTCATGTCGAAATCGCGCCGCGTCTGATTGCCGCGCAACAGATGCAGCGCTGCCCAGTGAATGCTCGGCGGAATGACGAGGGCGGCCAGCGCAAGACGCCGCGCGCGCGCATCCCCCCGGCGGGCAAACCACCACATCGCCGCCGCGAGAAGGAAGACGAAGAGCGTTCCTTCCTGTTTCAGGCAGGCGCAGAAGACGCCTGCAACGGCAAGCCGCGTGATGCCTCCGAAGCTTGCGCCCGCGCCCGCCCGCAGTACGTCCGCCGCCGCACAACAGACGAGGACGAGGCCGAGCGCGAAGGGCACCTCGGCCGTTCCGGCGTTGGCGGGCCGGTACAGGAAGAAGCAGAGCGACGCGAGCGCGGCTGCCGTTGCGCCGGAGAGCCGCGAGACCCGCCTCTCGAGGAACCCGGACAGGGCGAGCAGGGTCACGAGCTCGCAGGCCGGATAGAGCAGCGCCAGCGCCTGGTCGTTCCACTTGCCGACGAAGGACGCGAGTGCGGCCAGCGAGAAGGGCACGAGCAGGGGATATTCGCGGTGCGCGAAGTAGAGCGCGGGGTCCTCGAAGAGCCGCCGCGGCACGGCCGAAGAGAGAAAGACGACCTTGCCCTTGTAACCCCAGAACGCGACGAAGTCGGTCGCCCACATGGCGTCCGAAACGGCGCCGACGAGAAACACGAGCCAGGCGCCGCCAGCGAGGACCGCGAGGCCAACGACGAGCGCCCGCAGCCCGCCCGAGAGCGCCGGTGGCTTGTCCGGCACGCCGACGCCGACTTGCCGCCGGCCGAGAAATAGCACACCTCCCGCGACGATCGCCTCGAGGATAAGCAGATTCGAGGCCCGCGGCGTCGCTCGAAGCGCAAGCAGGACGAGCAGGCACACCGTCTGAACGAGGAGCCCTGTGGCGAGGCTCCACGCCGCCTTCTCGCGCCGCGTCAGCCCCCGCGTGAACGGGCGAGTCACCGCGGCTCCCACGGCGAGCACCACAAAGAGCCCGAGAAGAACCCGCGCGAAGGCTTCGACGAGGCTCATTTTCTCCAGAGCTCTCCGTGGACGATCCGCGCGCCACCCGGTCCCCGCCCCGCGTCGGTGCGATAGGTCGCGATGAAGGACGCCTCATCCTTCCATCGCTCCTCGACGACGCGCCGGGGCGCCAGCTGGTAGTACGCCTGGTAGCGGTAGAGATCCGGTCGAAACGGCACGACGACGGCGACGGTTGCGTTCGCCGGCGTGAGTTTCTTTATATCGGCGAGAAATGCCGCGTAGTCGGGGTCGAACCAGAATCCGGTTGCCTCGCGTTGCGGCCGGACGTCGCCGCCGAGGGCGCGGGTCAGCCGATACCAACGCGTTGCCGTAGCCGCGGGCTCGAACGGCCCCGTCAGGGACAGCGCGAGGACGAGGAGCGACAGGACCGCGATCGCGGTCCGAATACTCGAAGCGTTAGGGCTGGCCGCCCGTTTCACTCGAAACCCGATTGCGCAGGACGCCGACGCCGCCGATCTCGACCTCGACGACGTCGCCGGCCGAGAGCGACCCGACGCCCGCGGGCGTGCCGGTGAGGATGAGATCGCCCGGCAGGAGCGTCATCATGCGCGAGACGTAAGAGACGAGAAACGCCGGCGAAAAGACCATGTGGGAGATCGGCGCCGACTGGCGGACGGCGCCGTTGACGCGCGTCTCGATCGTCGCGCCGGACGGGTCGAAGCCCGCGATGATCGCGGGCCCGACCGGGCAGAAGGTATCGAAGGACTTCGAGCGCGCGAACTGCTTGTCCTTTTTCTGGAGGTCGCGCGCCGTGACGTCGTTGGCGCAGCACACACCCGCCAGCGCCTCCTGCCAGCGCTCCTGCGGCCAGCGTTTGATCTTCCGGCCGATGACGAGCGCGAGCTCTCCTTCGTAGTCCACGCGCTGCGATTCGGGCGGCAGCACGATGTCACCGCCGCCAAGGACGAGCGCCGTCGGCGCCTTGAGAAACAGCATCGGCTCGTCCTCGGGCGCGACACTGCCGAATTCCGCGGCGTGCTCGCGGTAGTTCTTGCCCACCGCGACGATCTTCGACGGCGAGGGCGGTGCCTCGGGCGAGCCGAAGGGGATCTGCCGCGTCATTCCTTCCAGGCCTCCTCGAGCAGCTCCCCGGTGTAGATCTCGCGGGCGTCGCCGGTCAGGCGCACGCCGCCGACCACTTCTCCCTCTTCGCGGAACTCGACCGTCAGGTCCACGCCGCTCTTCGTTCCGCACGTAACGGGCGAAGTCGCCATCCCCTGGCGGCCCGCGGCGATCGCCGCAGCGACGACGCCCGATCCGCAGGACAGGGTCTCCCCCTCCACGCCGCGCTCCCAGGAACGGACCTCGATGCGGTTCGGGCCGGCGGCGCGCACGAAGTTGACGTTGGCGCCCTCGGGCAGCGCCGGGTGGCGGCGCAACAACGGGCCGAAGCGATCGATCGCGAGCTTGCCGAGATCCCCGCGCACGAAGACGACCAGGTGCGGCACGCCCACCTTCATCGGGATCGCGGTCGGCGGCAGCCCCCTGCCCGAGATGGGGATCGGATCGAGCGGCGCGGGCACGGCGGGCAGCGCGAGCGTGACCTGCTCACCATCCACGCGCGAGTCGATCGGTCCCCAGCCGGTCTCGAGCACGACCGATCCTCCCGCGGCGAGACCGTGCCGGATGGCGTAACGCGCCGCGCAGCGCGTCCCGTTGGCGCAGAAAGTCGCCGGACCCCCGTCGGCATTGAAGTAGTCGACGCGCACGCGGCCCTTCTCGCCCGGCGAAAGAAACAGCGCTCCGTCGGCCCCGACCGAGAGCCCGCGCCGGCAGGCGAGCGCGAGGCGCCGGCGGTCCTCCTCCGTCAGCGCGCGGCCGTCCGCCTCGAAGACGAGGAAGTCGTTGCCGCCGCCGGCCATTTTCACGAAGCGCGCGGGAAGGGACATGGGGCGGAGAGTTTACAGTCAACAGTTAGCAGTCGACAGTTCAGAGTTAACAGTCAACTGTCCAAGAACCGGAACCCCGCTGTCGACCGTCGACTGTTGACTGTCGACTCATTTCAGAACGGTTCCGCCACCGCCTCCGGCCCGGGGGGACTCTGGTTGCCGGCTCGGTCGATCGCGCGGACGGTGTAGCGGTATCGCTTGCCTTGCCCGACGGACTCGTCGGTGAAGAAGGGATCGGCGACCGGCTCCTTCGTCAGGCGCTCCTCCCCCGACCCTTCCGCGCGGAACACGAGGTAGCCCGCCAGGTCCGGCGCGTCCACGGGGCTCCAGACGAGGCGCACGCGGTTGCCTTCGGAGAGCGCGTCCAGGCGCGAGGGCGCCGGGGGCGGATAGATGTCGCGGTAGACCAAGGCGAGCTCCTCGGCCGGAAGGCCCTCGACTTTCGGGTTCTTCGCGAGGACGGCGCGCACCGTGTATACGAGGGGCACGCCATAAGGCGCGCCCGCGTCCACGTAGGACAGGGCGACGACCCGGGCCGCGTTCAGCGGCCTCTCGTACTCCTCCTCCGGCAGGATCCTGCGGTAGACCTCGTAGCCCCCGATCTCGACGGGCCGCCCGAGCACGTCTTTCTGTGCCGGGAGCCACTCGATGCAGACCCGGCCCTCCGCGGGGAGCGCCGGCAGGAGGACCGGGGCCTCGGGCGCGACGTCGGGCTCGAGGGTCGCGATGTTGGAAAGCGGGCTCCTCTGGCCGCCGCGCCGCACGGAGATGACGGCGTACGCGAGCGGCTGCGGCTTGTTCTCCTGTGCGAGGAGGGGCGAGAGAGGGTCCCGGTACACGACTGCGGCGCCCCGCGTGCGCTCGGCGATCTCGGACAGCGCAAGCGTCGCGATCTTCTCCCCCGCCTGGTAAAATGCCTCTTCGGCAAGCCGCGTGTTGGTCGCGGCGCGGCGCTCTCCGGCGCCCGGCAGCGCCACGACTCCCGTGCCGGTCTGTCCGCCCTGGCTCGACCCCGCCCGCCGCGGGCCTGTCAGCGATGCCGGCGGGTGAACGACCCGATAGACCTCGATCGCCTCGAGGTCCGTCAAGGGCGCGCCCGTGAGCAGTCTGTCCGGGAACGTGAACGTCAGGACGGCGTCGTCGCCCTCCTGCTCGGCGGAAAGATCGGAGACGGCGTTGGGCCCGCGCGGCAGCGGCGCCTGCGGATCCCCCTTCTTCCCGCACGCAACAGCACCCGCGGCAAGGAGCAAAGCGAGAAGAGTGCCGCGAGCCCTCAAGTCTCGACTCTCGACCCTCGTCTCACAGCACGTAGCGCGACAGGTCCTCGTCCTTGACGAGATCCGCGAGCGCGCCCTGCACGTCGGAGAGCTCGATCCGGATCGCCCTGCCCGCGTTCTCGGGCCCCGCAAACGAGATGTCCTCGAGCAGGCACTCGAGGATCGTGTGCAACCGGCGCGCGCCGATGTTCTCGAGCGCGCGGTTGACACGCTCGGCGTCGCGCGCGATCTCGCCGATCGCCTCTTCCGAGAAGGAGAGGTCGACCCCCTCCGATTCCATGAGCGCCCGGTACTGTTTCAGCAGCGCGTTCTCCGGCTCGGTCAGGATGCGCACGAAATCGGACTCCGTCAGGGAGTCGAGCGCCACGCGGATCGGGAACCGGCCCTGCAGCTCGGGGATGAGGTCCGAGGGTTTCGAGACGTGGAACGCGCCGGCCGCGATGAAGAGCACGTGATCGGTCTTGACGAAGCCGTACTTCGTGTTCACGGACGTGCCTTCGACGATCGGCAGAAGATCGCGCTGCACGCCCTCGCGCGACACGTCGGGGCCGCGGCCGCCCGACTCGCGCCCGGCGACCTTGTCGATCTCGTCCAAGAACACGATGCCCGACGACTGCGCCCGCTCGACGGCCTCGCGCGCGACCTGGCCGGGGTCGATGAGCCTTCCCTCTTCCTCGGCCTGCAGGATCTGCCGCGCCTCGCCGACGGTCGTCTTGCGGCGTTTCTTCTTGCCGCCGAAGAGGCCCGGGAGCATCTCCTTGACGTTGATGTCCATCTCCTCGACGCCCTGGTTCGTGACGATCTCGAAGGACGGGAACGTCTTGTCGGCCACCTCGACCTCGACAAGACGATCCTCGAGCTTGCCCTCGCGCAAGAGCTGGCGCAGCTTGCCGCGCGTCTCCTCCGCCTCGGTGTCCGGCAGCGCGGGCAGGAGCAGGTCGAGGAGCCGTTGCTCTGTGCGCCCGGTGGCGCGGTCGCGGATCTCGAGCGTTTTCTCCTCGCGGACCATCTGGACGGCGACCTCGGTCAGGTCGCGCACGATCGACTCGACGTCGCGGCCGACGTAGCCGACCTCGGTGAACTTCGAGGCCTCGACCTTCAGGAACGGCGCGTCCGCCAGGCGCGCGAGCCGCCGCGCGATCTCGGTCTTGCCCACGCCCGTCGGCCCGATCATGAGGATGTTCTTCGGCAGGATCTCGCGCGCCATCTCGGGGCGCAGCCGCTGGCGCCGCCAGCGGTTGCGCAGCGCGATCGCAACGGCCTTCTTCGCCCGCTTCTGCCCGATGACGTACTTGTCGAGCTCCATGACAATTTCGCGCGGCGTCCGCGCGTCGGCCGCCGGGGCCTCGGCTTGCGTCTCGCCGGGCATCATGAAGACCACGTCACACCTCTTCCAGCGTGATGTGGTCGTTCGTGTAGATGTCGATCTCGGACGCGATCAGCAGCGATTCACGCGCGATCTCGGCGGCCGAGAGGTCCGCGCGGTGCTTGAGCAGCGCCCGCGCGGCGGCGAGCGCATAGGCGCCGCCCGAGCCGATCGCGAGGACCCCTTCCTCCGGGGAGATCAGGTCGCCCGTGCCGGAGATGAGCAGCGAGGTCGTCTTGTCGGCGACGATGAGCAGGGCCTCGAGCTGGCGGAGCATCTTGTCCGTGCGCCAATCTTTGGCGAGCTCGATCGCGGAGCGATCGAGGTTGCCGCGGAACTCCTCGAGCTTCATTTCGAATCGCGAGAAGAGCGCGAAGGCGTCGGCCGAGGAGCCGGCAAAGCCCGCGATCACCTCGCCGCCCTTCAGCCTCCGGATCTTGGCTGCCGTCTGCTTCATGACGGTCGTGCCGAGAGTGACCTGGCCGTCCGAAACCATTGCCACCTTGCCCCCGTGGCGCACACAGAGGACGGTGGTCGAATGCCATTTTTCCATCGGGAGGAGGATACAGCAGCTTCCGGGGTCGGGAGACGGAAGACGGGAAGCCGGGATTCACTTCCCGTTTACCGTTTACCGTCTTCCGTCTTCCGGCCCGCGAGGGTCTTCACCGCCACCTCGATGATCGCGTCATCCTCGCCCTCGCGGGCGGGCGGCCGATCGGCGACCGCGATGTCGGGCGCGACGCCCTGTCCCTCGTAGCTCTTGCCGTCGAGCCCCTCGATCGCACGGGCGGAGTACCAGAGCGTCGAGCCATCCGAGAGCCTCTGCGCCGCCGCTCCTCCGCTCGCCATGCCGGCGGTCGTCTCGCCGACGATGGGCCCGATCCGGTGCGCGCGAAACTTCAAGGCAAGCGCTTCGCCGGCGGATGCCGTGCCCGAGTTCACGAGGAGCGCAACCGGGAGGCGGTCGTACACGGGCGGCACGAGGCGTTTGCCGTCGCGTGAGATCGCGTAGTAGTCGCCCGCGCTCCACTGTCCCTGCAGGAACGTCGAAAGGATGTTCGGATCGTAGCCGCCGCTGTTGCCCCGCGCATCGAGGAGGAATCCCTCGATGTCGCCCCAGCCTGCGAGCTCGCGCCGCGCGCGCCCGGTCTCGCTGCGGTCGAGCAGCATGTCCACGACGGCGAGCGCGGTCTCCGTGCTCATGCCCCAGATGTGAGCGTATCCGTAGGCCTTGCCGTCCTTCCGGATCACGCGCGCGCTCTTCCAGACGAGCGCGTCGCCCGCCTCCTCGGGCATCCGCGCGAGGCGTTCGAGGCGGGGTGGGCCATCGCCGCGCTGCCAGGTCGTCTGCACGAACGTGCCCGAAGCGCCTTCGAACACGAAAAAGAGGTCCCGGAAATTCACTCTCTCGCGGCCGTACTTACGGCCGTCGATCTCCAGGACGCGATCGCCGGTCTTCATCCCGGCTCGATCGGCAGAGCTGCCCGGCAGGACTCCCTTGACCGCGTAGCCGTCGCCGTCCTGGCCGATGCGCAGCCCCGCCGTGCCCCAGCCGCGCTCGGGAAGCCGGCCGGCCGGCATGCGGAAGGTGTGGGAATCGGACAGCGTCGCGAGCGACCGGTCGTACGCCGCATTCTGCTCGGCCGGTGACTCAGCGCGCGAAAGCTCGTCGCGCGCCCGCGCCACCGCGCGGTCCCAGTCGACCCCTTTCAGCTTCGGATCGAAGAACCCCTCGCGGATCGTCCGGTCGACCTCGACGAGAACGGGCGGCATCGGCGGATTTGGCGTCGGCGTCTGTGCGCTCGCGCACACCGCGATCCAGCCGGCCCAACCACAGACCACGAACCACAGACTACGAACCATCATGCTTTCGGATGCGCATTCCGATAGACCTCGCGTAGCCTCGCCGCGTCGAGGTGCGTGTACTTCTGCGTCGTCGAGAGCGAGGCGTGGCCAAGCAGCTCCTGAATCGCGCGCAGGTCCGCGCCGGCCTGCAGCAGGTGCGTGGCGAACGTGTGCCGCAGCGCGTGCGGCGAGATCTCCTCGGGAAGGCCGGCCGCGCGCAGGCGCCGCTTCAAGAGCCGCGCCATCGAGCGGGGTGTGAGCCTTCCGCCGCGCGCGTTGACGAAGAGGGGTTCGCTGACTTCGGCCTTGCCCCCCTCGCCGGCCCGGGCCCGATGGCGCAGCGCCGCCCGCGAGGGCAGGTATGCGCGCAGCGCGTCCGCAGCGGTCTCTCCGAAGGGCACGATCCGCTCGCGGCTGCCCTTTCCCGTCACGCGCGCCAGGCGCTCCGAGAGGTCCACGTCCTCGCAGTCGAGGCCCGCCGCCTCCGACACGCGCAGGCCAGTGGCGTACAGAAACTCGAAGAGCGCTCGCTCGCGCTCGGGCACGAGCGTCTCGTCCTCATCGGCCGAGAGCAGCCGCTCCGTGTCGGGAAGAGTCATCGCGCGCGGAAGTGTTTTCGGCACGCGCGGCGACGGCAGGCCCTTGGCAGGGTTCTTTTCGAGGTGGCCCTCCCGGCAGGCCCAGCGAAAGAACGAGCGCAGCGTCGAGAGGTGCCGGGCCAGCGACCGGTTCGAGAGCCGCGCCCGGTGGAGGTAGGCGAGGTAGGAGCGCACGGCGAGCGTGTCGACTTTCGCGAGCGACGTCTTTCCCGCGCTCTCGTGCGCGAACTCCCGCTCCCAGAAATCGGCGAACCGATCGAGGTCCGAGCGGTAGGCGAGCACCGTCCGGGGAGAGAAGCGCCTCTCGTCGGCCACATAGGTCTCGAAACCGTCGATGGCGCGGGAAAGCGAGATCACGCCATAGATATTAGCGGGGTCTGACCCCACCTTTGACTCCGGCCACGAATCTCGAAGGCGCCTGGCCCGGAAAAGGTGGGGTCTGACCCCAGGGGCCCCGGACCCCAGGGACCCCGCTAAACTCTGAACCATGGAACTGCGACCGTTTCGTTCGATCCGCTTCTCCCCGCGCGTCCTGAAAACACGGGGCCTCTCCACGGTCTTCGCACCGCCCTACGATCAGATTCCGCCGGCGAAGCAGGATGCCCTC
>JBGPGG010000074.1:0-15454 GCA_041483715.1 Thermoanaerobaculia bacterium | reverse complement strand
TTCAACCAGGAGCTGATCGCATTGCTCAAGGCGGGCCTTCCGGTCGTACGCTCCTTCGAGATCCTGCTCGAGCGCCAGAAGAGCCCGACGCTGCGCCGCGTCCTCACCGACGTGCGCGAGCGCGTGAATTCGGGCATGTCGATCTCCGAGGCCTTCGCCGAGGAGGGCGACCTCTTTCCGCGGCTCTACTGGACCTCGCTGAAGGCGGGGGAGAAGTCGGGCGAGATCGAGAGCGTCCTGCGCCGGTACCTCAAGTACCAGAAGACCGTCATCGCGCTTTCGCGTAAGGTCGTTTCGACGCTGGTTTACCCGGCGATCCTGATCGTCCTCTCGATGGGCCTGATCACGATCCTGATGACCTACGTCATCCCGCGGTTCACGGAGTTCTTCGCGGACTTCAACGCCGACCTTCCCCTGCTCACGGTGGTCGTCCTGTCGATGGCGAACTTCCTGAAGGCCAACATCCTGATCATCGTCGCGGTCCTCGGGGGTGGTGGGTACGTCGCCTCTCGCTGGTTCCGCACGACGGCCGGCCGAGTGTGGTTCGACGGCGCGATCCTGAACGTGCCGGTCGTCGGTGGCATCTTCCGCCGCTTCGCGATCACGCAGTTCACGCGCAGCCTCGGGACGCTGCTCGGCGGCGGCACGCCGCTCGTGCCGGCGCTCGAGAACTCGGCCGACGCCATCGGCAACTATGCCGTATCGCGCCGCGTGAAGGAAGTTGTGCCGAAGGTGCGCGAGGGGCGCGAGCTCTGGAAGGCGCTCGAGGAGACGGACATCTTCACGGACCTGACGATCGAGATGATCAAGGTCGGCGAGTCCTCGGGCGCGCTCGAGGAGATGCTCTCCTCCGTGTCCGAGTTCTACGACGAGGAGATCGACATGCTGCTCGCGCGCGTGATCTCGTTCGTCGAGCCGGCGATCCTCGTGATCATGGGAGGCGTCATCGTGACGATCCTCCTGTCGGTTTATCTTCCGATGTTCCGACTGATGTCGGCGATCAAGTCGTGAGGCGCTGATGGCGAAACAGGTCTCCGGAAAGCCCATCCCCGACGCGGTGCGCTTCTCCTCCCGCGCGGAGGAGGAGGCGCAGGCGCTCGGGCTCTCCGAGCGGATCGGCCTGCCCTTCGTGGACCTGGCGTCCTTCCGCATCAACGCCGAGCTCTTCCGCTCGATCCCGGTCGAGTGGATGCTGCGCTACAACTTCGTGCCGGAGAGCAAGACCGACAAGGCGATGACCATCATCTGCGCGGACCCCACCGACGTCGTGCGCCTGGACGAGCTCGAGCTGCTCGTGGGGCTGCCGCTCAGGGTGAAGGTCGGCAGCCGCGCCGCGATCGGCGACATCCTGCAGAAGAGCGAGTCGTCGCAGCGCGTCCTCGACGATGCGACCGAGGACTTCCGGATGCAGCTCGTCTCCGAGGACGAGGAGGGCGAGGAAACCCTCACGATCGACCGGATCACGCAGGACGGCTCGCCGATCATCAAGCTCGTGGACTCGGTCGTCTTCAATGCCATCCAGCGGCGCGCCTCCGACATCCACATCGAGACGCAGGAGCACGTCGTTCTCATCAAGTACCGCATCGACGGCGTGCTCTACCAGGCGATGGACCCGATCGACAAACGCCACCACGGCACGATCATTTCGCGCATCAAGATCATGTCCGAACTCGACATCGCCGAGAAGCGGGTCCCGCAGGACGGCCGCTTCAAGCTGCGCGTGCGGGGGCGCACGATCGACTTCCGCGTTTCGATCATGCCGACGGTGCACGGCGAGGACTCGGTCATCCGCATCCTGGACAAGGAATCGGCCAACGCCGAGTTCAAGAGCCTGAACCTCGAGGTCGTCGGCTTCGACGCGGAGACCAAGAAGAAGCTGCGCAAGTTCATCCGCGAGCCGTACGGCATGGTGCTCGTCACCGGGCCCACGGGCTCGGGCAAGACGACGACGCTCTACGCCTGCCTCTCGGAGATCCAGTCGGTCGAGGACAAGATCGTCACGATCGAGGATCCGGTCGAGTACCAGCTGCGCGGTATAACGCAGATCCCGGTCAACGAAAAAAAAGGCCTGACGTTCGCGAGGGGGCTGCGCTCCATCCTGCGCCACGACCCGGACAAGATCATGGTCGGCGAGATCCGCGACGAGGAGACGGCGCAGATCGCCGTGCAGTCGGCTCTGACCGGCCACCTCGTGTTCACGACGGTCCACGCGAACAACGTCGTGGACGTGCTCGGCCGCTTCCTGAACATGAAGGTCGAGCTCTACAACTTCGTCTCGGCCCTGAACTGCATCCTCGCGCAGCGGCTCGTGCGCAAGATCTGCCTGCACTGCAAGGCGCCCGTCGTGATCGGCCCGGAGGCGCTCCGCGAAGCGGGCCTCGATCCGAACGAGATGGGCTCGCGCCAGTTCTTCGAGGGCAAGGGCTGCCTCGAGTGCGACGGAACGGGTTTCCACGGCCGCATGGCGATCGCGGAGCTGCTCGATCTCTCCGACCAGATCCGCGGGCTCATCCTCGAGCGCCGGCCCGCGGCCGAGATCAAGAAGGCCGCGCGCGAGGAGGGGATGATCTTTCTGCGCGACGCGGCACTCGCGAAGGTCTTCGAGGGATTGACGACGCTCAAAGAGATCAACAAGGTGACGTTTGTCGATTAGGAGAGTCGACAGTCGGGAGTCGACAGTCGACAGGAGCGAAGCGTGAACCTGCCCTTCCTCGGCTCCGTGGTGCCGCCGCACGTCTTCTGCCTCCTCGACGAGGGGGTGACCTACGCGCGCGTGCGGCAGGGGGCGCCGGCGGGCTTCGCGGAGGCGCGGCATTTCCGGTACCCGGCGGGCTCGCTCGGCGGCCCGTCCGCGGGCGTGCCGCTCGTGACGCGCGAGGCGATCGCGGAGGCCGTGAAGGCGGCGCGCGCTCTCTCGGAGGGCCGGCTGAGGCGGGCTTCCGTCGTTTATCCCGACTCCTGGGCGCGGATCCTGCCGGTCGAGCTCGAAGCGATGCCGTCCGACCGCGCCGCGGGGCTCGAGATGGTCGGCTGGAAGCTGAAGAAGCTCCTGCCGGGGGCCGCGGCCGATCTCGCGGTCGTGTACGAGCCCATGCCCGTGACATCCGAGGAGAAGCGCGTCCTGGCCGCGGCGACGGCCCGCGCGGCGATCGAAGCGATCGAGCGCGCGTTCGAGGAGCTCGGCGTCCGGGTCGGCTACCTCGCGCCCGCTTCGCTCGCGCTCTTCGCAGGGCTGTCGCCTTCGCTCTCGGCCGCCGCCGCGGGAGACTACGCGCTGCTGCACCGCTCGGGGGGAGCGCTTTCCTTTTTCATCGGGCGGGGTGCGGAACCGATCTTCTTCCGGTCTCGGCCGCCGGGCGCCGACGAAGACCAGGACCGCGAGGCGCGCCTCTCGCTCTCCTACTACGCGGAGCGCCTCGAGGGCCCGGGTATCCGGGCGGTCTACGTACACGACGAAACGCCCGGAGGCGAGCTCGAGAAAATCTCCGCGTTCCCCGTTTCGCCGGTGGCGGTCTCCGGCTGGCTCTTCGGCGCCGATGACGCCTTCGACGAGCGCATCGCCGCCCGGCCGGAGCTGCTCGCCGGCTTTGCCGCGGTGTATGGGAGAGCATGAGCGCGACCTGGAACTTCGCCCGCCGTCCCTTCCAGGACGACCGGCCGGCTTTCGCGGTGGCGGCCGTACTGTTCCTCGCCGGCGCCGTGCTGCTCTTTGCCAACGTGCGGCTCTTCGCGAACTACCGCCGCGGCGTGTCGGACGTGCGCTCCGAGATCGCGGCGCTCGATGCGCGGCAGAGCAGCGCGGACGAGAAGGCGCGCGCGGCGAAGGCGGCCCTGTCCTCGTACCGATTGTCCTCGCTGGCCGAGGAGAGCCGGGAACTGTCGCGCCTCGTGGCCGAGCGGCGTTTCTCGTGGACGACGCTGCTCGCGCGCCTCGAGAGGACCCTGCCGGGCGACGTGGGCGTCGTGCGCCTGCAGCCGGTTTTCGGCAAGGACGGGGAGGTCGTGCTCGAGCTGCAGCTGGTCGCGAGAGGCCGCGAGGCCGTGGTCCCGACGATCGCGGCGCTCTCGAAGGACCCCGCGTTCGGCGGCGTCGAGCTCAAGACGGAGTCGAGCCAGGAAGGCGTCTCCTCCGCGGACCCCTTCCAGTTCCAGATCTCGAGCCGCTATGCGGCGGAGTCGGGCCGGTGAAGGCGCAGCTCTCTCCCTGGCGCCGCCGGCTGCCGCTCGTCGCGGCGGCCGTGCTCTTTGCCGCCGGAAATCTCGCGGTGTTCCTGACCTACCGCTCGAGCACGCAGACGCGGCGCGCGGGCCTCGAGGCCCGGCGCGACGAATTGAAGCGCGCCGTCGAGACGCAGGAAGCGGAAGCGGCGCGCCTGTCCGGCCAGCGCGAGAGGCTCGGCGGCGTTTCGGCGGCGATGGAGGCGTTCTACGGGAAGCGAATCGGCCGGGAGCGCGAGACGCTCGCGCCCGTCGTGGCGGAGGTGCACGCGATCCTGAAGGAAGCCGGCGTCGCGGCGCCCCAGATTTCCTACTCGACCGTCGCGGCTCCCAGGCTGCCGCTCCTGCAGATGCGGGTCAGCTTCGGAGTGCACTGCGACTACCCCCGCTTCAAGAAGCTGCTGCGGGGCTTCGAGGCGAGCCGCGCCTGGCTCGTCGTCCGGGACATCTCGATCTCCCGCGACTCGGGACAGCCGGGCCAGGTCCAGGTCCAGATCGAGCTCGTCACGTACTTCGCCGAGCGCGGGGACGCGCCAGCGCCCGAAAGAGCGGCGCCCGGCAAGGCCGCCGACGGCGTCAGGGCGAGGGGCGCCGTGCCCGCCCGGAGGGTCGGCTAGTGGGGATCGGAAAGAGCCTCGGCTCGCGCCGGCAGGCGATCCTCTTCGCCGTTCTCGCGGTCGTGCTGCTCTCGGCCGTCGTGCGCTGGGGTCCCGGGGGAGGCACCGCGGCGCCTCCGGTCGCCAGTGCCTCGGCCCGGCCGAAGCCGGGCGGCGATCCGGCCGGCGAAGAGGCAGCCCCCGCTTCCGCGCGCGGGCGCCGCACGGTAGCGAAGGAAGTCAATCCCGACGACGTGCCGTTGCTCGAGGCCAGGGACTTCGAGACGGGCAAGCCGCGCGCCAGCGCCCCCGATACGGGCCGCGATCTCTTTGGCCTGAACGAGCCGACGAAGCGCCCCCAGCCGACTCCCACCCCTGCGCCGCCGCAGCCGGGCGATGTGCGCTTCGTCGGGCCGTTGCCGCCGCCGCCGCCCACGCCGACGCCGAAACCGCCAGACGTCGCCTTCAAGTTCCTCGGCACGTTCGGCCCGAAGGATCACCCGATCGCCGTCGTGCAGCAGGGAGACCAGGTCCTGAACGTCCGTTCGGGCGACACGCTGTTCGGAAAATTCATCCTCAAGAAGGTCGGCTACGAGTCGATCGAAGTCGGCTTCGTGGGATTCCCGGAGTCGGAGACCCGGCGGCTGGGAATCACGCCATGAGTGCGAGACTCGGAAGGGGACGTCTTTGAAGCAATTCTTGAAGAGATCGATCGTGGCCGCGCTCGTCGTCGCCGCCGTGGGCTGCGCCGGGTCGCGCTCCTTCCAGGAGGCCAGGGACGAAGAGAGCCTCGGCCACTACGACCTGGCGGTGATGAACTACGCCAAGGCCCTCGAGCTCGATCCGGGAAACGCCGGGTACAAGGCTTCGTTGGCACGCGCGCGCCTGCGCGCGTCCCAGTTCCACTTCGAGAGGGGAAAGATGTACGCCGCCTCGGGCCGCCCGGACCTCGCCGTCGTGGAGCTCGAGCAGGCGACCCTCCTCGACCCGACGAACGACTACGCGGCCACGGAGCTGCGCAAGGCCAGGGAAGCGAAGGTGAAACAGGACGCCGAGAAGAACGCCGACTCGAACATGGAGAAGTTGAAGAAGAAGACCAAGGGCGCCCGGGCCGTGGCCGTGATTCTCGAGCCGGCGAGCGACAAGCCGATCAACCTCAATTTCCCGCAGGCGAAGCCGATCAAGCAGATCTACCGCGCGCTCGCGGACGCCGCGGGCATCAACGTCATCTTCGATCCGCAGCTGAAGGACGACAACGTCTCGATCGTGCTCTCCTCGATCGAGTTTCAGAAGGCGCTCGAGACGCTCCTGCGGCAGGAGAACCATTTCTACAAGATCATCGACGCTCGGACGATCCTGATCGCGGCCGACACGCCCCAGAACCGCAAGACCTACGAGGACCTGGTCATCCGGACGTTCTTCCTGTCGAACGCGGACGTCACGGAGGTGGCCAACGCCCTGCGCGCGCTCCTCCAGACGACGCGCATCTCGATCAACAAGGCCGAGAACTCGGTGACGCTGCGCGACACGGCGGACAAGGTCGCGGTGGCGGAACGGATCGTTCTGCAGAACGACAAGCAGGTGGCCGAGGTCGTCGTGGACGTCGAGCTGCTTCAGATCAACACGAACAAGCTCCAGGATCTTGGTCTCAAGCTCGAGCCGAAGAACCAGGTCGGTGCGGTCATTCCCGCGCCGGGGGGCATGACCAACCTGGGTGCGGCCCTCGGAGCGGGCCAGTTCAACTGGAGCCAGTTGAAACAGCTCAACATCAATTCCTTCGGCTTCACGATTCCGTCGGTCACGCTGACTTTCATCAAGGACAATAGCGATGCCGAGCTTCTCGCGAAGCCGCAACTCCGGATCTCCGAGGGCCAGAAGGCCCAGCTCCTGATCGGCAGCAAGGTTCCCGTTCCGGTGACGAGCTTCAACTCGTCGAACGTCAACGGGTCGAACGTCGTTCCGATCACGTCCTACCAGTACCAGGACGTGGGTATCAAGATCGAGGTCGAGCCGCGCGTGCACCACAACAAGGAGGTCACGCTCAAGTTGATGGTCGAGGTCTCGAATCAGGAGGGGAATGCACCCGGGACGAGCCAACCGCAGTTCGGAACGCGCACGATCAGCTCGAACATTCGACTGAAAGACGGCGAGACCAACTTTCTCGCCGGGCTGTACCGCACGGATAAGGCAAACAACAGGAACACGATCCCGTTCATCGGTGATATCCCCATCGTGGGACGGCTCTTTTCGCGCGAGGGTAATGAACACCATACGACCGACCTCGTCCTGACGCTCACGCCGCACATCATCCGGATCCCTGACGTGACCGAGGAGGACGTGACTCCGTACTTCGTCGGCACCGACTCGAACATCTCGTACCAGGGCGGCCCGCGCGTCGAGAACCCGACGCGGGACTCCGGCCCCTTCGAGCAGCAGCCGGGACCGGGAGGCAAGATGCCGCCGCCGCAGCCCAGGACTCCTGCCCCGCAGGCCAACCCCGGTATCAACCTGGCTCCTGCCAGCGGGCCGACGGACATCTTCAAGCCGGCCCCCGCGCCGCCGGCGCACCCGCCTCCCGGCGCTCCGCAGGCGCAGGTCCCGCCGCAGGGCGCTTCCGTCTCCACGTCGTCCGCGTCAGGCTCCGTCGCCGCCAAATCCGCGGTCGCCGACGCCGGGACCACGCCGATCCTCTTCGACTTCGACCCGGCCTACGTCACGCTCTCGGCCGGCGCGCAGCAGACCGTCCTCGTGCGCGCGACCTCGGCCGCGGGCCTTCCTGGCGGGAGCGTCGCGATCAAGTTCGACCCGGCCTTCGTCGCGCCCGTCGTCGTGAAACCGATCCTTGGCAGCGGCACCGGGGTTGCGGACGCCAGGGTGGAGAACGGGCGCGTCGTCATCGAGTTCCCCGGCGCGGAGGACCTCGCGGGCACGCGCGCCGTCGCCGAGATCACGTTACGCGGCATCGCTGCGGGCCGCTCGGCGCTGACCTTCGAGCCGGCGGAGATCCCCGGAGCGACCGTCTTGTCTTCGCAGTCGGTGATTGACGTTCGGTGATCGTGCGAGCCCTGCGATCGCGCCGGCGCAACGCCGCCGGCTTCACGATGGTGGAGGTTGCCATCGTCGCGGCGATGATCGCGATCCTCGCCGCGATGGCCGTGCCCGTGGCCCGCTATTCGCTGCGGCGGCAGAAGGAGCTGGAGCTGCGCTACGAGCTGCGCACGATCCGCGAGACGATCGACAAGTACAAGCAGATGTCCGACGCCGGCCTGATCCCTCTCGAGGTCGGCGGCGAGGGATTCCCGCCCGAGCTCGAGACGCTCGTCAAGGGTGTGAACCTCGTCGGGCAGGTCAGCAAGAAGCACCGGTTCATGCGCCGCATTCCGATCGACCCGATGACCAGCAAAACCGAGTGGGGCCTGCGCTCCTACCAGGACGAGCCCGACTCCTTCTCCTGGGGCGGCCAGAACGTGTACGACGTGTATTCCCTGTCGGAGGCGAGATCGCTCGACGGGACGTACTACAAGGACTGGTGATGACGAGACGGAAAACGGTAGACGGTAGACGGAGGACGACAGGGCCGAGACGATTCGCTTCGTCTCCCGTCTCCCGTCTCCCGTCTCCCGTATCGGGCTTCACGCTGTTGGAGCTGCTCGTCGTGATGACGATCATCGGCATCCTCGCGGCGATCGCGGTGCCGGCCCTGCGGGATTCGCCGAAAAGGGCGCGGGAGGCGACGCTGCGCGCGGATCTCTTCACCTTCCGCAGCGTCATCGACCAGTACAAGGGCGACAAGGGCAACTATCCGGCCGACCTCGCCGTCCTCATCAAGGACGGATACATGCGCAAGCTCCCGCTCGATCCGATGACGAAGGCGTCGGATTGGGTCCTGACCATGGAGGAAGAGCCCACCGAGCCCGACGACCCGAACGTCGAGGCGACCCCCGGGATCATCGACGTCCACAGCGTGTCGAAAGAGAAGGCGCTGGACGGGACGCTGTATAGCGAATGGTGATTGGGCGGAAGACGGGAGACAGTAGACGGGAGACGACGGACCTCGATTCGCGAACGTCTTCCGTCTTCCGTCTTCCGTCTCCCGCGTCGGGATTCACCCTCGTCGGCGTCGTCATCGGGATGGCGATCATCGTGATCCTGCTCGCGGCTGTGGGGCCGACCGTCGCGACGATCATCGAACGCGACCGGGAGAAGGAGCTGATCTTCCGGGGCAAGCAGTACGCGCGCGCGGTCCTCGCTTTCCAGAAGCGCTACGGGCGCTTTCCGAACGAGCTCGAGGAGCTCTCGAAGCTCAAGCCGCGCTCGATCCGCAAGCTATGGAAGGACCCGATGTGCGACTGCGATGACTGGCAGATCATCATCGCGGGCTCTCCCGAGGCCGTGCCAATGAGGCAGGTCCCTCCGCCGCAGGGCGGCAGCGGCCCGGGCGGAAATCGCACGCCGAGGCCCGGCCAGCCGACGCCCGCGTTCGGAGGAGACCTCACGCCCACGCCGCCTCCGTTTCTCGGCGGCGGGGCAGGCGCCTCGGTCACCCCGACGCCGTCTTCGTCCTTCGGACCGAGTACGGGCAAGCCGGTCGGGCCCATCGTCGGCGTACGCTCGAAGGTGCGCCGCAAATCGATCTTCGAGTGGCGCAGCCGCGGCTACACCGACGAGTGGCGCTTCATCGCGGGCGACGCCGACAACGAGAACGGTCCGAGATTCGATCCGAACATCCTGCGCGGGCCGCACTTCACACCTTCCCCCGGCGCGCGGTAGTCTCGGCGCGGTGATCCGGCGGCGCGTCCTCGACAACGGCGTCACGGTCCTCGTCGACCGGATGGCGGACGTGCGCTCGTTCTCCCTCGGCTTCTTCGTCCGCGCGGGCTCTGGCACGGAGCCGGCGTCGCGGCAGGGGCTCTCGCACTTCCTCGAGCACCTGCTCTTCAAGCGGACGCGCCGGCGGTCGAACGCCGAGATCGCGCAGGCGATCGACCGGCTCGGGGGCGACGTCGACGCCTTCACGACCCGGGAGTACACGGGCTTCTACTGCCGCACGCTCGACGCTCGGTTCTCCGAGGCGCTCGACCTGCTCGGCGACGTCGTCCTGGCGCCGGCCTTCCGTGCCGCCGACGTCGAGGTCGAGCGGGGCGTGATCCTCGAGGAGATCGGCGAGTCGAACGACAACCCGGAGGACCTGGCCCACGAGAACTTCGTCCGCGCCTTCTGGAAGGACCATCCGCTCGGCGCGCCGATCCTTGGAACGGAGCGGAGCGTCCGCGCGATACGGCTGGACGATCTCCATCGCTACTACCGCTCCCGGTATGTCCCCGGCCAGCTCGTCGTCGCGGTCGCCGGGCACGTGCGCGAGGCCGAAGTGCTCCGGTCGATCGAGCGGCTCCTGCGCCGCCGGACGCGGGGTGGGCGGCGCCGCGCTCTGGCGCTCGAGCGTCCTCCGCGCCCGCACCGGCACGCTCGAATCCACGAGAAGCCCGGGCTCGAGCAGGCGCACCTCTGCTTCGGAATGGGCGCGAGCTCGCAGGCGAGCGGACGGCGCTTTGCCGGCGCGCTCTTCGACACCGTTCTCGGCGGAGGGATGTCCTCCCGGCTCTTCCAGCAGGTGCGGGAGCGGCGCGGCCTCGTGTACACGATCGGCTCGGCGTTGAATTCCTTCTGGCTGGGCGGTTACGAGACGATCTCCGCGGCGTGCGCCTCGAAGAACCTTCCGCGGGTCGTGGACGTCACGCTCCGCGAGCTCCGAAAGTTGAAGCGCGGCGGCGTCCGGCCGCGGGAGCTCGCCTGGGCGAAGGAGAACCTCACGGGCAACCTCGTGCTCGCGCTCGAATCGACCGTGTCGCGGATGTCCTCGGCCGCGCGCCAGGAGCTCTACTTCCGGCCGATGGAACCGATCGAGGAGCTGATCGCGAGAGTCGAGGCGGTGACGCTGGAGGAGATGAACGAGGAGGCCAGGCGCGTGCTCGATGGCCGCGCGCTTTCGATTTCCGTCGTCGGCAACGTCGGGCGGTTCTCGGTCTCCGCCTCGGAGCTAGCCGGGGCCCTGTGACGGCAGCCGAGGAAGCGCCCTTCGACCCTCGCGACCGGGATCAAGTCGCGGCCTACGTGCGCGGGTTCGACGTCGCGGGGGGGCCGCGGCTCTCGACGCGGATTCATCCGGCCGACGAGATGTACCGCTTCGAGCTCATGGCGCCGCACCGGACCCGGGAGGCGGCGGCCATCCTGTACTTCGCGACGGGGAGTCAGATCTTCGAGGCGATCGAAGCGATCGTCGGCTGGCGCTTCCAGGGATTCGGCGGCGTGCGCTCTCTGCTCGATTTCGCCAGCGGCTACGGTCGCTCGACCCGCTTCCTCGTGCGGGCGCTCGCGCCGGAGAGGATCACGGTCGCCGAGATCGATCCGGGCGCGGTCCGATTTCAGCAGGAGACCCTCGGCGTGCGCGGCGTCGCGCCGGGAGCGGGACCCGAGTCTCTCCGGCTCGAAGGGCCGTTCGACGTCGTCCTGGCCTCGTCCTTCTTCAGTCATCTCCCGGCCGCGCGGTTCGAGGCATGGATGGCGCGGCTGCAGACCATCGTCGCGCCCGGCGGCGTGCTGATTTTCAGCGTTCACGGCATGAAGCTGCTGCCCCCGGGAGAGGCGCAACCGCCGTCCGGAATCCTCTTTCGGCCGGTCAGCGAGACGCTGCGTCTGGAGGGCGCCGAGTACGGGACGTCGTACGTCACGCCGGAGTTCGTGCGCGGCGTGACGGAACGGGTGGCGGGAGGCGGCGCGCGGCTCCTCGGCTTCCCGTTCGGGCTGTGCGGATTCCAGGACCTGTACGTGCTCTGCCGGCCTCCCGTGCCGGTCGGACCCGATTTCCGGCTCGCGCGGGTCCCGTTGGGAGCGCTCCTGCACGGGGCCGTCGAAGACAGCGTGGTGACCGCGGAAGGTTGGGCGGTGGGGGACTTCGATGAGCGGCCGCCCGATATGCGGCTCTTTCTCGGGGATCGCATCGGGGCGGTTTCGCCCGGCGAAGGGCCGGCGGGAGCGCGCTGCGACTGGCGCTTCACCTTTCCGGTCACCGGCACGGACCCCGACGCCGTCGTGCGGGTCGAGGCCGAAAGCCCGCGCGGCGTTTCGAAGATCCTCGTCGCGGAGACCCTGCGCCCGTACCTGCCGGGGGCGTGACGGCTACTTTGTCATCCTGAGGGCCCGGCAGGGCCCGACGGATCCCTGATGCTTTTGAGCCGCGGGCCCTGACCATCCCGCGAGTGTGATTCCATACGCCTCCGATGCCCGACGTCGTCCTGCCCGTCACGGTCCTTCCCCACGGCGAAGGCATCGAGTTGCCGTCGTACGCGACCCTGGGCTCTGCCGGCTGCGACCTGAGAGCGGCCGTCGCTGCGCCGCTGACGCTTGCGCCCGGAGCCCGCTGCCTCGTGCCGACCGGCATCGCGGTCGCGATCCCCGCGGGCTTCGAGGGGCAGGTGCGGATGCGCAGCGGCCTCGCGCTGCGCAAGGGCCTTTCGCTCCTGAACGGGCCCGGCACGATCGACAGCGACTACCGCGGCGAGATCGGCGTCATCCTCGCGAACCTCGGCTCCGAGCCGGTCACGATCGAGCGCGGCGAGCGGATCGCGCAGCTCGTGATCGCGCCCATCGCGCGCGCGCAGCTTGAAAGGGTCGACGCCCTGCCTGCGACATCGCGCCACAGCGGCGGGTTCGGCTCGACGGGACGGGACTGACCCGGATTTGTTAAGCTAAGGCGGTGCGTGTCACCGTCCTCGCGTCCGGCTCCGGCGGCAACGCATGTGTCGTCGAGTCCGGGGGAACGCGGATCCTCGTGGACGCCGGCCTTTCCGCCAGGGAGATCGAGCGGCGCATGACGGCGCGCCAGATCGCTCCCGAAACGATCGCGGCGCTCTTCCTGACGCACGAGCACAACGACCATTCGAGCGGCGCCCCGGTCTTCTCGCGGCGCTGGGAGTGCCCGATCTACGCGACCGTGGGGACGGCCGAGGCGATCGGCCTCGAGGGCGACCTCTTCGCGCCCTTCGTGCGCGTCCTGCCGGCCCGCGCCGCCCGGATCGGAGACCTCGGCTTCCGCGCGTTCGCCACGCCGCACGACGCGGCCGAATCCGTCGCCTACTCGTTCGAGTCCGACGGCGCGCGCCTCGTCATCGCCTCGGACCTCGGCCGCGCCGAGGAAGACTTCGTGGACTTCCTCCGCGACGCGACGACGCTCCTCGTGGAGATGAACCATGACGAGGACATGCTGCGCGACGGTCCCTACACCTGGCCCCTGAAGAAGCGCATCTCGGGCGGGCTCGGACACCTCTCGAACGCGCAGTCGGCGGGGGCGATCTTCCGCGCGGCGGGGCCGAAGCTTCGACGCATCGTCGCGACGCATCTCTCGCGCACCAACAACACCCCGGAGATCGTGCGCGCCGTCCTCGGCCGCGCCATCGAGCGCTCGGGCTGGGACGTTCCCTTCGACATCGCAGACCAGATTAAAGGCGTGGAGGCATTCGACGCATGAAAGTGGAAGTCCGGGTCTATCCCCGCGAGGGCGTCCTCGACCCGCAGGGCAAGGCGATCGCCGCGGCGCTCGGGCGCCTCGGGCACGGGGGAGTGCGGGATGTGCGCGCCGGCAAGGTCTTCTTCATCGAGGTCGCCGGCAGCGACGCAAAGGCGGTCGAGGCCGACGCGAGGAAGATGGCCGAGGAGCTGCTCGCGAACACCGTGATCGAAAACTTCGACGTGAGGGTCGTGCAGTGAGGTTCGGGATCGTGGTCTTCCCCGGCTCCAACTGCGACGCGGACTGTTTCCACGTCGCCAAGGACCTGCTCGGCTGCGAGGCCGACTACATCTGGCACCAGGACCGGGATTTGAAGGGTGCCGACGCCGTGATCTTGCCCGGCGGCTTCGCCTATGGCGACTACCTGCGCGCGGGCGCGCTCGCGCGCTTCTCGCCCGTCATGGAGAGCGTGGCGGAGTTCGCGAAGAAGGGCGGCGCGGTCCTCGGCATCTGCAACGGCTTCCAGGTGCTCCTCGAGGCGGGCCTGCTGCCCGGCGCGATGCAGATCAACCGCGGCCTGCGCTACGTCTGCCGCGACGTGCACATGAAGGTCGAGAACGACGCGACGCCCTTCACCTCGCTCTACCCGAAGGGGAGCGTCGTCAAGATGCCGATCGGCCACATGGAAGGCAACTACACGGCGCCGCCGGCGACGCTGGCGGAGCTTTCGCGCGAAGGGCGCGTCGTGTTCCGCTACTGCGACGCCGAGGGCCGCGTCGTGGACTCGGCCAACCCGAACGGCTCGACCGACGGCATCGCCGGCATCTGCAACCGCGAGGGCAACGTCGTCGGCCTCATGCCGCACCCGGACCGCTGTTCGGAGTCGCTCCTCGGGAACGACGCGGGAATCAAGATGTTCGAGTCGGCCGTCGCGGCGCTGGCGGCGCGATGAATCTCCGACCCCAAATCCGAAATCCGAAATCCGAAATCCGAAATCTCGACCTGCGATGATCACCGCCGACCTGATCAAGGAGCACAACCTCTCGGACTCCGAGTACCGCAACATCCTCGAGATCCTCGGGCGCGAGCCGAACCTCGTCGAGCTCGGCATCTTCTCGGCGATGTGGAGCGAGCACTGCTCGTACAAGTCCTCGCGCGTGCACCTGAAGAAGTTCCCGACGACGGGGCCGCGTGTGATCCAGGGCCCCGGCGAGAACGCCGGTGTGGTGGACATCGGCGACGGACTGGCCGTCTGTTTCAAAATGGAGTCGCACAACCACCCGTCCTTCATCGAGCCGTACCAGGGAGCGGCGACCGGAGTGGGCGGCATCCTGCGGGACGTCTTCACGATGGGCGCGCGGCCGTTGGCGTCGTTGAACTCGCTGCGCTTCGGGCGGCTCGACGCGCCGCGGATGAAGCACCTCGTGGACGGCGTCGTGCGCGGGATCGCGGGCTACGGCAACTGCATCGGCATCCCGACGGTCGGAGGTGAGACGACGTTCCACAAGAGCTACGACGGCAACATCCTCGTCAACGTCATGAATCTCGGTATCGTCAGGAGTGACCGCATCTTCCTCGGGCGCGCCGAGGGCGCGGGCAACCCGGTCGTCTACGTCGGCTCGAAGACGGGCCGCGACGGCATCCACGGCGCGACGATGGCCTCCGAAGAGTTTGCCGCCGACGAGGCGAAGCAGAAGCGGCCGACCGTGCAGGTGGGCGATCCCTTTACCGAGAAACTCCTGATGGAGGCCTGCCTCGAGCTCTTCGAGACGGACGCCGTGATCGGGATCCAGGACATGGGCGCCGCGGGGTTGACCTCGTCCACGTTCGAGATGGCGGGCCGCGCGGGCAGCGGCATCGAGCTCGACCTGTCGAAGGTGCCGGCGCGCGAGACCGGGATGACGCCCTACGAGATCATGCTATCGGAGTCGCAGGAGCGCATGCTCCTCGTCGCGCGGCGCGACCGCCTGCCGGAAGTCCTCGCGATCTTCCACAAGTGGGAGCTCGACGCGGTCGAGATCGGGCGGGTCACGGACTCCGGGCGCGTCGTCCTCTTCTTCGAGGGAAAGATCGTGGCGGACCTGCCCGCCGCGCCGCTCGCGGACCGCGCTCCCATGTACGACCGTCCGCGGGCGCC
>JBGPGG010000073.1:0-15777 GCA_041483715.1 Thermoanaerobaculia bacterium | reverse complement strand
TGTTGTGAACTTCCTGCAGGTTCGAGTCCTACACGGCTCACCACTCAATCCCTCCGACGCTTTCCAACGAAATGACAACGCACGACCGGGACGTGTGGGGCGACCTGGCTCTGATGGCGAAGCACGGGGAGCAGGGCCTCGTTTTCAAGGCAGCGGAGAAGGTGTCCCGCCGAATGCGCGTTCCGAGGAGCCAGCTCTACGCTCGTGCGCTCCAGGCCTACGTCAAGGAGCACTCGCAGGAGCAAATCACCGAGCGCCTGAACGCCGTCTATGGGAAGGTCTCCTCGAAACTCGACTCGAGGGCTGAGGCTGCTTCCCTCGAGATCCTGCGTCGCGAGAAGTGGTGAGTGACCCGTGCGCCGCGGCGAAATCTGGTGGGCTGACTTCGGCGAGCCTCGAGGGTCTGAGCCTGACTATCGAAGGCCGGCGTTGATCATGCAAGCGGATTCCTTCAATCAAAGCCGGATCAATACGGTCGTCCTCGTACCGCTGAGCCGAACCCTCGACCTCGCCGCCGCGCCGGGAAACGTTCTGTGCCGCTCGCGCGACTCCGGGCTGAAGCATTCCTCCGTCATCAACGTCTCACAGGTCACAGTCGTCGACAGAGGTCGCCTGATCGAAAAGGCCGGCTCTCTGCCGAGTCGGCTGATGGCGGAGGTGGAGGAGGGCATCCGGCTCATCCTGGGACTCTGAATATCCACCGCGAGGATCCTTTCACCACGTCGAAGCTGTTGCCCAGATCGGCCAGCGATTGGATGTCCGCGCTGCCGATCAGCGCATCGTCCGCCGGTGCGCCGCCGCGCAGCCACTCATGGTCGAATTCTCGCACGTAACGCAGCTGTGTGTTGAAGAGCCGTGCGACTGCCGGCTGTAGAATCCGGCGGATGGATCCGCGGCTCAACCCGCGCTCGCCGCTGACGCGCCGCCCGTTAGGCGGCGACGACCACTCCGTTGGTGAGTGACCTATGTCACGCCTGAAGCTTCTCGATGCGATTGGCAACACTCCCTTGGTCGAACTCCACCACGTGGTACCGGCGGGGTCCGCCCGCGTGGTAGCGAAACTGGAGTCGGCCAATCCCACGGGGAGCATGAAAGACCGGATGGCCCGGGCGCTGGTTGAGCGTGCGGCTGCAGACGGGCGGCTCCCACCGGGAGGTACGGTCGTCGAATACACGGCCGGCACGACGGGCATCTCACTCGCTCTCGTGTGCGCCGCGCTTGGATACCAGGCCCACTTCGTCTTCTCCGACGCCTTCAGTGACGAGAAGCGCTACACGATGCGCGCCTATGGAGCGAAGATCACGGATGTGCCGAGCGACAACAAAAAGATCACCGAGCAGCTGATCAAGACCATGATTGGTACCGCGGGCGAAATCAGTCGCCAGGCAGGGTACTGGTGGTGCGACCAGCTGAATAATCGGGATGGAGAAGATGGCTACCACCCCCTCGGCGAGGAGATGTGGCAGCAGGCAGGCCAGCGCGTGGACGCCTTCGTACACGCGGTGAGCACTGCGCACTCAATCCACGGCACCGCTCACGCGCTGCGGCACCACAACCCCCAAATCCGCATCTTCGCCGTGGAGCCTGCGGAGTCGGCTGTGCTCTCGGGCAAGCCTTCAGGATCGCACAAGATCGAGGGGATCGGCATCGGCTTCATTCCGCCCTTGTGGAAGCCCAACGAGGTCGATGAGATTCTGACCGTGACCACAGAAGAGGCCACGAGCATGGCCCGGCGCTTAGCGCGGGAAGAAGCAATCTTCGCCGGATTCTCGACAGGCGCGAACGTGGTGGCGGCGATCCGCGTGGCAATGCGCCTCGGTCCGAAGGCGACGGTCGCCACGATCATCGTTGACTCCGGGTTGCGCTATCTCAGCACTGACGTGTTCCGACTCTGATCCAGGACGCGCGACACCGCTCGCGGCCTAACAGGCGAGGACGCGATCGTCTATGCGACGGCACGCGCCGAAGATGCCCAATTGATCACGGGCGACAGGGATCTTCGAGCGTTGCCCGGGGTGACGTACCTTCCGAAGTCGCCGACGGTCGGCCCAGGATGAGGTCGTGGCCCAACTGCCGGTATGTCTTGCGCGGCGACCCGGAGAAAAAACGACCAGGGACGCGGACCCCGAGGACTCGGACACCGGCTCCACACTGGATCCAGAGGGAGAGCGCCCTAAAGGCAACGCACGATGCGCGGTGTCTGGTTGAACACGAGCGTGAAGCTGCCCAAAAACTGATCTTCGTCCAGCAGGATGACCGTCATCGTCATCGTGCCGGCCTTGACGACGCCCGAATAGCGGGCGGGGCGTTTCTCCGGCTGCCATCCCTCGAAGACGACTGGGGGCGTGAACCACCAACTCCCGAGAAGGTCGAAGCGGCCGGAAGAGTCGGTGATGAAGGGCCCGTCGATGGAACCCGCGGCGCAGTCGAATTCGACCGCAGCGTCGTTGCTTTCGATATTCAGCCCGATATTGTCGCCGCCCCAGCGACCCTGGAGCTGCGGGGTGGCGGTGGCGCGCGGAGCCACGGCGCGGGTCGCCGGACGGCGCGGCCTCGATACCGATACCGTCACCGCCTTCAGGCCGACGGTTCCCTGCGCGCCGGCGGGCACCGGCTCAGTGGGTAGGCGGTCGGAGCAGGCCAGGGTGGAAAGAAGGAGCAAGCCAACGATTTGGATGGACAGCCAGAGGCCTCTCATCGCGCCGTTACCTTTCCGCCAACCTTAGACACATGGAAAAACGACCCAGGTCATCTTACACCGCGGGAAGGTTCCTGATATCTGGATGCGGGACTCGGACACGTGGTCCCGAGTGATTGAGCTGCAGCAACAATCCTGCGGGTTCGAGGCCTACACGGCTCACCAGTCACTGCGCCTTCCGGATGACGCCATAGAAGTAGTCCGTCAGGACCTGGAAGCTCGCCCAGTCCACACCAGGCCTCATGTGGACGCGCTCGGCAGGTCCTTCGCCGCCCGGTAGCCCCAGTGAATGCAGGGAAGTGAGAAAGCCGTCGCTTTGCGCGGGAGAGAAAAGCGGGGCGCTAGACCTCGAGGCTGTCGAGTCCCCGGGCCGTGTGGGTTGCCCCGGGCGCGGCCGACGCGCAGGTGGCGTGAAGGTTGACCATCTCCACGAAGAGCGCGAGCCGCTCGAGGAACGTGTCGACGATCTTCGGACCGTCGCTCGAGCGGCAGGTGAAAGAGACGAGGCCCTTGCTCGGTTCCAGCCGGTACCGATTGAACACGTCGGAGTCGCGAGCCACTTCCTCGTAGGACTCGAGCCAGCGCGCGTCCACCGTTCCGGCGAGGCTCACGACGTGCCGCTGAAACAGCGGCCCGAGAACCTCCTGCCTCATGGCGTTGCGGTCGATCGTCACGTTGTACATCTTCGATGTCCCTCGCCTTGAAGAGAGAGCAAGGTCGGAGCCAAGAGGCCTAAAGTCTTTGTGATGTGTGCCTTCCGCCTTCCGCACGCCCTCAGAGTGACGAGAATCGTCGGCCGGATGGCCGAGGACTGTCACCGCGTACAATCCGCCGCCGCGCCGTGTCGAGGAAGCGGATCCTCCGCGAGCGAGGCCGCTCGCGCGGGCGGAAAACGATTGAATGCAATCCGCGCTTCGCCAACACTGTCGCGGTGGCGAGCAACGGTGCGGGTGCGGGCGTGGACCCGAGAATCGGGACCTTCATCTACTTTTCGGAGCTCCTGTCCCGCACGGTCGTGGACGCCGTGGGCAAGCCGATCGGCAAGCTCTGGGATCTCTCGATCCGCCTTCCGGAGCCCTATCCGTCCATTCGCCAGCTCTTCATTCGCCCACCCGGTCAGGCCGACCTTCTCCTCGTCGCCGAGGGCAGCCAGGTGCGCTCCTGGACGGAGAACCCGATCCCGCTGACGGCGCGCGTGCCGGACCTTCGCCCGAGTCGCCGGAAGGAGACGACCGAAATCCGGCTGCGCGAGGCTCTGCTCGACAAGCAGGTGGTGGATGTTTCAGGGGCAAAGGTCGAGCGCGTCAACGATCTGCACCTTCTCGTGGCCCGCGAGGGGCACCTCGTGCTCGCCCACATCGACGTCGGCCTGCGCGGCCTCACCCGGCGACTCGGCTGGGAGCGCGGCATCGAGGCGGCGATGCGGCTCGTGCGCCCGCGCGCGCGCTACCTCGGGTCGGAGGAAGGGCTAATCGGCTGGAAGTACGTGGTGCCGACGCTCGCCGATCCGGCGGGTCTGAGGCTCGCGCTCTTGACGAAGTCGATCGGGAGCCTCCATCCGGCCGACCTCGCGGAGATCCTCGAGGACCTCCCGTCCGAGTCCCGGCGCTCCGTGTTCGATGCCCTGGAGTTCCACACTGCCGCGCGCGTGCTCCCGGAGGTGGATCCGAGAATGCAGCAGGACCTGCTCACGAGCGAGAGCGACCCGGAGCGCGCGGCGGACCTGCTCGAAAGAATGCCTCCCGACGCCGCGGCCGACGTCCTCGCCGAGCTGCCGGAGGAGGAGGCGCGAAACCTGATCGGCCGCATGCAGCCCGAGGACGCGCGCGCGGTCACGACGCTGCTCGGCCACGAGGAGGACACGGCCGGAGGGTTGATGACGACGGACCTCGTCACGTTTTCGGGCACGATGACAGTCGCGGACGCTTTCCAGCGGCTGCGGGAAATCGCCCCGGACGTCGAGTTCCTCTACCAGTTCTACGTGGTCGACGAAAGGCACAGGCTCGTCGGCGTGATCAACATGCGGCGCCTCTTCCTCGGCCGCGAGACGGACCTGCTCCGGGACGCGATGACGCCCTGGACGATCCGCGTGCACCCGACCGACTCGGCCTCGCACGTGGCCGCGGTCATCGAGAAGTACAACCAGGCGGCCGTGCCGGTCGTCGACGATGACGGCGTGCTGGTCGGGATGATCACCGTGGACGACGTGCTGACCGAAGTGCTTCCCCTCGCATGGAAGAAAAAGCTCCGGCTCTGAGCGCGTGCGCCGCGGGGGCACGGGGGATCCGCTGGAAGCAGGTGGTCCTGTTTCTGGGCGTGATCGGGCCCGGCCTCATCACCGCCAACGTCGACAACGATGCCGGCGGGATCACGACCTATTCGCTCGCGGGCGCGCAGTTCGGGACGCGCATGCTCTGGACGCTCATCCCGATCACCATCGCGCTCGTGGTCGTGCAGGAGATGGCGGCCCGCATGGGCGCCGTGACCGGCAAGGGGCTGGCCGACCTCATCCGGGAAAACTTCGGGGTGAAGCTCACCTTCTATCTCATGCTGGCGCTGCTCGCTTCGAACTACGGCAACACGGTGTCGGAGTTCGCAGGTGTCGCGGCGAGCATGGAGATCTTCGGCGTGCCGAAATGGATCTCGGTCCCGCTCGTGGCGTTCGCGATCTGGCTCCTGGTCGTGCGCGGCACGTACCGGCTCGTCGAGCGGGTGTTTCTCGTCGCGTGCGTCTTCTACTTCGTGTACCCGGTGTCGGCCTTGCTCGCGCACCCGGACTGGAAGGCCGTGCTGCACGACACGGTTATCCCCTCGCGGATCTCCTTCGATTCGGGGTACGTCGGGATGCTCGTCGCCCTCGTGGGCACGACGATCGCTCCGTGGATGCAGTTCTACCTGCAGTCGAGCGTGGTGGAGAAGGGGATCCACAAGGACCGGTATTGGATGACGCGGTGGGACGTCGTCAGCGGCTGCATCGTGACAGACGTCGTGGCGTTCTTCATCATCGTGGCCTGCGCCGCGACTTTGTACGCGCACGGCATCGCGATCACGAGCGCCGCCGACGCGGCGCGGTCGCTCGAGCCGCTCGCTGGGCGTTACGCGGCGGCGCTCTTCGCGTTCGGGCTCCTGAACGCGTCGGTCTTCTCGGCCGCGATCCTGCCGCTCGCGACCGTCTACTACGTCTGCGAGGCCTTCGGCTGGGAGGCCGGCGTCGACAAGAAGTTCGGCGAGGCGCGGGCGTTCTACTCCATCTACACCGCGATGATCGTGCTCGGCGCGGCGGTCGTCCTCTGGCCGGGCTTCCCGCTCATCCGCGTGATGTTCCTCTCGCAGCTCGCCAACGGCATCGCCCTGCCGCTCGTGCTCGTCTTCATGCTGCTCCTCGTCAACCGCGAAGAGCTCATGGGCGATCAGGTCAACGGCCGCGCCTTCAACGCCGTCGCCTGGATCACGACCGTCGTCATGATCGCCCTGACGCTGCTGCTCGTCGCCAACGGGTTCGGGCTGAAGCTCGGGGCCTAGGGTTTGATGATGATCATTCCGTCGGCGCCATTGGAGCCGAGCTTCTGCTCGTACGGGTAGCGCAACTCCGTCAGAGAGGAATTATGCGAAAAGACCGCGGCCAGTCTGGGATTGATGTCGTAGGAGAAACAAACACCGTCTTTGCAGCTCATCCCTTGGTCTTGCCCCGCGGTGCCGAGGATGAACGGGGGTTCATTCTGGGCCTGCGGAGGGAAAGCCTCTTTGTGAAAAACGATGGATAAGTCTCTCTTGTCGTTCGACCTCCAATAGACGACATCGTTCGCCTTGATCGAGATTGTGACCTCGTTGTCGCTCAACTGGTCGGCGGCGGGGCCCACGACGACCTTGCGCACACCGGCAGAGCAGCATCCGACGGCCCATGCGAAAAGAACGCAGAGAACGAGACGGGTTGGAGTATGTGGCTTCCCCATTGTCCCCTCCTTCAATGTCCCGCCGCGTTGCGCGGCGGGCTGACGATCGATTGAAACTCCGGGTTCTTTCGAAAACGGGCGAACTCGGGCTGCACCGCGATGATCTGGCGGCAGTAGCCGGCGGCCGCCGCTTTGCGCAGCCAGCCGAGGACTTCGGCGTCGCGCCCCGCGATCGCGGCGACGATGGCTGCCTCGGAGAAAACCTCCGGGTCCTTCGGGTCGAGCGCAAGTGCCTTCCGCAACGCTTCGCTCGCCTCGGCCGTGTGTCCGGTCTTCGCGAGCCCCGTGGCCACGTAGCAGTGGGCCAACACGTCGTTGGGGTTGAGACCGAGCTGCGCGCGGGCGAGGGCGACCGAGCGCGCGTAGGCAGCGTCCGACTTCGCCGCGTCGCCCCGAGCTCGGTAGGCGTCGCCGAGGTTGCCCCGGATCATGAAGTCGTCCGGGGACTCGCGCGCGGCCCGCTCGAGCGAAGCGACGGCTTCGGCGGCGTGCCCGGTCCAGAGCTCGGTCATGCCCAGGTTGGACGCGGCCTGCGCGTTCTTCGGGTCGAGCTCGAGTGCCTTGCGGAAAGCCTCGAGCGCGGCCCGGTAGTTGCATCGCATCGTCTCGGCGCCCCCGAGGTTGCTCAAGGCCCAGTAGCTATCGGGCGCGGCTCGGCTGGCACGACGGAACAGGTCCGCGGCCTCCTCGTAGCGGCCGGAGCCGTAGTACCACGCCCCCAGCTGGTTAAAAACCGCGAAGGAGGGCTGGAGCTCGACCGCGCGTCGAAGCGCGGCCTCCGCCGCGGCATGGTCGCCCGAGGCTTCGGCTGCGCGGCCCAGCCCGAGGAGGGCCTCGACGTTGCCCGGCCGGGTGGCGAGGGCCCGGCGAAATGCGAGGACCGCCTCCTTCGCCCTGCCCGTCGCGAGGAGCGTCCCGCCGACGGTCACGTCGACTTCCGGCAGCCCTGGGTCGAGCTCCCGCGCCGAGTCGCTCGCGGCGATGGCCCGGTCCGCCCACGCGCGCTCTTTCGTGAAGTCGAACATCGCCAGGTTCGCGCGGGCGAGCGCGGCCTGGACGAGGGCGGAGTTGGGCTTCTCGTCGGCGAGCTTCTGCAGGATCCGGAGGGCCTTCTCGACGGCGTCGCGCCGGTCATAGCGCTGCAGGAGGCCGATCGCCTCGAGGTACCGCTCCTGCTCGGCCGGCGTATCGAGGCCCGAGGGCGTGGGCGTGCGCTGCGCGCCCCGGCGCAGGCGCAGGTCTCTCACCACGCTGTCGGCGACACGGTCCTGGAGCGCGAAGATCTCGGATCCGTCCATCGTGTTGGCGGCGATCTGGGTTCCGTTGGCGTCGAGCAGCCGATAGGTGATCCGAAAGCGCTCGTTCTCGCGCTGCAGACTTCCCTTCAGGAGCGTGTTGGCGCCGAGCATGCGCGCGATGCTGGCCATGCTGGCGTTCGGGTTGGCGGCCTCGATGGCTGCGCGCGGCGTGACGACCTGCAGCCCTGTCACGTTGGCGAGGCGAACGCTGACGGTCTCCGCGAGGCCGAGACCCATCAGTTCCCCTTCGGGCGTGTTCGTCAAATTGAGAAAGGGCAGGACCGCAAGTTGGCGGATCGCCGAAACCGGCGACGGGCCCAGGATCTTCGGCCGCACGGCGAGATACGCCGCGAGCGCGAGCGTCGCGCCCGCCGCCACGGCGGCCAGGGTCTTCCATCGCGCGGTCCTGCCCGTCGCAGCCATCGCCCCCGCGCCCGACATCCCGGCGAGCGCGGACTCGATCTCCAGCCGCGCGTCGCCGGCGTCGCGCAGGCGCCGGCCCGGGTCCTTTTCGAGGCACATGCGCAGGAGGTCGCGCACGCGCTCGGGCGTCCGGGCGGGTAGGCTGGTCCAGTCCGGTTCGACGTGCAGGATTGCACCGACGACGTCGGGGACCGTCTCGCCGGTAAACGCGCGCTTGCCCGACAGGGCTTCGAAAACAATGCAGCCGAAGGCCCAGATGTCGGTGCGCCGGTCCGTCTCCTTACCGCGCGCCTGCTCCGGGCTCATGAATTCCGGCGTGCCGACGATCTCTCCGGGGCGCGACTCGGACATCACGAGCGTGGGGGACTTCGACATGTCGCCGGGAAACGGCATCTCCATCGCCTTGGCCAGTCCGAAGTCGAGGACCTTGACCTTCCCCTCGGGCGTGATCTTGATGTTCGCGGGCTTCAGGTCGCGATGGATGACGGCCTTCTCGTGCGCTACCTCGAGCGCCTCGGCGATCTGTGACGCGACACGCAGCGCGTCGGGGACGGTCAGCGGGCCCGAGGCCAGGCGCTGGGCAAGCGTCTCGCCCTCGACGAGCTCCATGACGATGTAGCGCGTCTCGCCATCCTGTTCGGCTCCATAGATCGCCGCGATGTTCGGGTGGTTGACGGCGGCGAGCATCCTCGCCTCGCGCTCGAAGCGCGAGACGCGGTCGGGATGGCTCGCGAACTCCTCGGGCAGCACTTTGATCGCCACCTCCCGGCCGAGCTTGCGGTCGCGGGCGCGGTAGACCTCGCCCATGCCGCCGACCCCGAGCAGGTCGACGATCTCGTACGTCCCGAGCCGGGAGCCGGACAGAAGGGTCATGGGAGCCTTGACGGATTCTATTCTCTGGCTGCCCCTAGAATGAACACATGAAGCCCCTCCGCGCGGTCTTCATCCTGGGCTTTTGCCTCTTTCTGCGGCCCGCGGCGCTCCCGGGGGACGGTCCGGGCCTGTTGGAGATCGTCGAACGCTTCGATCATCTGCGGGTCGGAGACGCCATGGCGGTTTCGGGCCTGCTTCTTTCGGCCGGGCATTTCGACTGCACCCTGAAGTCGGGCCGCGCGGCGCCGGTGCGCGCGGGCGACGAGATCGTCGGGCTCTTCTTCGAGGGCGAGGGGGCCATGGAATACGTCTCCGTCGACCCCGTCGAGGCGCCGGTCGTTCTCTTCGACACGAAGAAGGGGTCGGGCCTCAAGGCCGAGAAAACCGAGCGGGGAGTCGTGCTGCGCGACTCCTTCCGGCGGCTCCTGTGGCTCGCGCAGGCGTCGCCGGTGCCGGATCTCGCCGGGGCGCCCGCAGTGCCGCTCGCCGCCGCATTTCGAAAGGAACGCGAGAAGTTCGCGAGGATGCACACGGCGCCGCTCTCGCACGACTTCGCCCTGCAGCGTTTGAACGCGCCTTCCGCGCCCCTCGTGTGGGCGGAGATGGAAGGTGGAAAGGAAGACCTCGTTTACGAGTTCGACCGGGTGGACCATCCGTCCGAGTCCCTCATCCTGCTGCACCCGAGCGAGTCGCGCGATCCGGAGCTGCGCAAGTTTCTATGGCCCGTCGCGCTTTCGCACCAGCCCATCGGCCGGGACGCGCGCGACCCGGCGCCCCCGCGGTTCCTGTTGACCGCGGTGGACCTCGATCTCGCCGCGACGGCCGGCAACGACGTGAGCCTGAAGGTCGCAGAGACCATCGTGCCGGTCGGATCCGCGCTGGGCGCGCTGCGCTTCGACCTGGATGGCATCTGGTACGCGCAGTCGGGCGCGAACCTGGGCACGCGCTCCGAGCGGGTCCACAAGGTGACCGACGACGCGGGCCGCGCGCTCGCCTTCGACCACCGCAACGACGAGATCATCGTCCAGCTCGCCGAACCGGCCGTCGCGGACCGCCCGGTGCGCCTCCACTTCGAGATCGACGGCGATTTCCTGGTCCGCCCGGGCGGCGACAACTACTGGGAACTGGGCGTGTCGTCGTGGTTCCCGCAGCCCTACCTCGGTGAGCAGGCCTACACCTTCCACGCGGTGGTCCGCGTGCCGCAGCCCTTCGTCCCCTTCGCGTCCGGAACGACGGTGCGCCGCGAGGTGGAGGGCCGGGACAACGTCCTCGAGACGAAGATCGATCGGCCTGTGCAGTATGCCGTCGTGCTCGCCGGCAAGTACGAGATGCAGGAGGACGTCCGCGACGGCGTCACGATCCGCGTCGCGACATACGCGCTCGAGAACGAAGCCGCGATGAAGCAGCTCACCAACGTCGCGGCCGAGGTCATCGCGTTCTACAAGAGCTTCCTCGGGCCCTTTCCGTTCGACGAGTTCGACATCATCGAGATCAACGACTTCGGCTTCGGCCAGGCCCCGCCCGGGGTCATGTTCATCACGAAGGAGGCGTTCGATCCGCTCATCGGCGACATGACCCTGCTCTCCGCGCGCGGCGTCGCGCGGACGTTCGCGCACGAGATCGCGCACCAGTACTGGGGCATCGCGGTGCGGATCCCGGGTTACTCGGAGCAATGGCTGTCCGAGTCGTTCGCCGAGTATTGCGCGGCGCTCTTTTTGAAATTGCGCCGCGGCGAGCCCGTGTACAAATCCCTGGTGGGCCAGTGGAAGCGGACGGCAGGATTCGCCGACGACGCCGCGCCGATTCCCATGGCGAGCCGCGTCTACGTCGCCGACAATGCCATTCGCCGGTCGGAGATCCGCAGGGGCCTTCTCTATGGCAAGGGGCCGCTGCTGCTCGCTGCGCTCAACCGCGAGCTCGGCGATGAGGTTTTCCTTTCGTTCCTCAGGGCGTGCCAGGAGGCGTTCGCGTGGAGGTTCGGATCCACGAAGAGCCTTGCCGGCCTCCTCCAGGGGACGACGAAAAAGGACTTCATGCCGTTCTTCGACCAGTATTTCTGGGGCACGGCCATGCCGAAGGATTAGGCGGGCGGCCGAGCGCTATCATCTTCTTTGCACGCGAGAGTGGCGGAACTGGCAGACGCGCGGGACTTAGGATCCCGTGGGGTAACTCCCTTGAGGGTTCGAGTCCCTCCTCTCGCACCACCGGGCGCCCCTCACCCTAACCCTCTCCCCCCTGCGGGGGGCGAGGGAACGATGAGAACTTCCTCTCCCGGCGGGAGAGGGACGGGGTGAGGGGGGGGCGTCCGTCTGTGCTGTAATTTCCGGGTGCTGGCCTCTTTTCTTTTCCTCACACTGCTTCGGCCCGCGGACTCCGCGGCCGTCGAGGCGCGGATGGATCCCAGGATTTTCGCGGGCAAGGCAGAGGAGGAGCGAGCGGCATTCCTGGTCGTACTGCGGGGGCAGGCCGATCTTTCGGGGGCCGCGGCGATCGGAGACTGGGCAGAGAGACGGCGCTTCGTGTACGAGGCGCTGTGGGCGCGCGCGGAGGCGACGCAGGCGCCGTTGCGGGAGCGGCTCGCGCGCGCGGGCGTCCGCTTCCGGCCGCACTTCCTCGTCAACATGCTCGAGGTCGAGGGCGACGGCGCGATCGCGCGCGAGCTCGCCGCCCGGGCCGACGTGTCGGCGGTCGAAGCGAATCTCTCCGCGGCCCTGTCGCGCCCCGCGGAGGTTGACGACGCGCGGCTGACCGTTCACGCGTCGGCTTCCATCGAGTTCAACATCGCGATGATCCGCGCCCCCGAGCTCTGGAGCCGCGGCTTCACGGGACAGGGGATCGTCGTCGGCGTCGCCGACACGGGGTTCCAGTGGGACCACCCCGCCCTGAAGGCGCGCTACCGCGGCTGGAACGGCGCGAGTGCTTCCCACGACTACAACTGGCACGATGCGATCCACGACGCGGCGCCCGGCAACCCGTGCGGCTCGGACTCGCCCGCCCCCTGCGACGACAGCGCGCACGGCACCGCGACGGCGGGGCTCGCGGTCGGCGACGACGGCGGGGCGAACCGGATCGGCGTGGCTCCGGGAGCGAGCCTGATCGGCTGCCGCAACATGGACCAGGGCGACGGGACGCCGGCGCGCTACGCCGAGTGCTTCGAGTGGTTCCTCGCTCCGACCGACGCGGCCGGCGAGCATCCCCGGCCCGACCTCGGGGCCGACATCATCAACAACTCGTGGACATGCCCCTCGAGCGAAGGGTGCACGAGCCCGGACATCCTGCGCAGCGTCGTCGAGAACGTGCGGGCCGCGGGCATCGCCGTCGTCTTCGCTGCGGGCAACGGCGGCGGGATCGCCGGCGGCCCTCTCCCGGCGTGCTCCACCATCGGCGACGTGCCGGCCTTTTACGACGCGGCGATCACGGTCGGCGCCACGCGGGCGGACGACACGATTTCACCCTTCTCGAGCATCGGTCCGGTGCTGGCCGACGGTTCCAACCGGCTGAAGCCCGATCTGACGGCGCCGGGCGTGGGCGTGAGGACTGCCGCGCCTCCGGATGGCTACGCCGGCTCCTTTTCCGGAACATCGGCCGCAGCGCCGCACGTGACGGGCGCGGTGGCGCTCCTGTGGTCCGCGTTTCCCGCGCTCGCCGGCGACGTGGACCGCACCGAGGAGGCGCTCGAGCGCGGGGCGGTGCCGCGGATGCTCAACCTGACCTGCGGCGAGTACGCGGGCACCGAGGTCCCGAACCCCGTCTACGGCTGGGGCCGCCTCGACGTCGAGGGAGCCTACGAGAGGCTCGCGCCGCCGCGATCCGTGCCCGTCCCGCTCGGCCACCGACCCCCGACCCGGCGGGTTCCGGAGCGGCCCTGAGGGCGTCGCGATCGGAGTAAGATCCCCGCCCTATGGCCATTCTCGCAACGAAAGACGAGTCCGCCACCCGCACCACGCTCGAGATCGAGGTGCCGGCACAGGACGTGGAAAAAGCCTTCGCCGCCGTCACGAAGTCGTACGTGAAGCGGGCCGCGATTCCCGGGTTCCGCAAGGGCAAGGCGCCCGAGGCGGTGATCCAGAAGCGGTTCAGCGACGAGATCAAGGGCGACGTGCTGGAGGCGATCCTGCCGGACGCCCTTGCGGCGGCGATCGAGGAGCGCAAGCTTTCCGTGCTCGGCCGGCCGCACATCGAGGACCTGAAGTGGGAGCCGCACGGGCCCATCCGCTTCGAGGCGCGGCTCGAGCTCAAGCCGCCGGTCGACCCCGGCGACTACAAGGGCGTTCCGGTCGAAGACCAGCCGGTCGAGCCGACCGACGAGGAAGTGTCGAAGGTGGTCGAACGGATCCGCGAGGCGCACGCGGAGTTCCACCCGGTCGAAGGCCGCCCGGCGGCGAAGGGCGACTTCGCGGTTGCGGATATCGCGGGGTCCTTCGTCGAGATCCTGGCCCCGGGGCAGAACCCCCGGACGTTCCGCGACGAGAAGATCACGCTCGAAGTCGGCCACGAAGATTCGATGGCCGAGGTCAACGACGCCCTCCGCGGCGCTGCGCCCGGCCAGACGCGCGGCTTCCGGAAGACGTTCGCCGACGATTTTCCCAACGACGAGTTCAAGGGGAAGACGGTCGATTACCAGGTCACCCTCGCGGCGCTCAAGGAGAAGAAGTTGCCGGCGCTCGACGACGAGTTCGCCCGGGCGATGTCCGAGGGGGACACGCTCGAGACGCTGCGCGAGAAGGTCCGCACGCGCCTGCGCCACGAGAAAGAAGCGGACCGCAAGCGCAAGTTCCGGCGGACCATCCTCGACGGGCTGCTGTCGCGCCGCGAGATCCCCACGCCCGAGGTCCTGGTGGAGTCGGAGACCGCCGCGGCGCTGCGCGACTACGCGCGCTACCTCGCCCAGAGCGGCGTGGACCCCGAGAAGGAGGACTGGGAAAAGCTGCAGTCCGACGCCCGGCCCGGGGCGCAGAAGCGCGTCCGGGAATACCTGCTGCTCGACGCGATCGCCGAAAAGGAGGGCATAGCGATTTCGGAGACGGAGCTCGAGTCGGAGTTCAAGCGGGCCGCCGCGCAGCGCGGGGTCGAGCCCGCCGTCCTGCGGGAGCAGATGGCGAAGGCGGGCGGCATCGAGTCCCTGCGCGACGAGATGCGACTGGCCAGGGCGGTCGACCTCTTGATTGCGAGCGCGAAGGTGCTACCCTCGGGAATGCCGGTGGAAGGCAAATAGGTTTCGCCAAGTTGGCTGACATGACACTCGACGACGACTACGAGGGGGACGGCATGGTCCTGGTTCCAATGGTGATCGAGCAGACGAGCCGGGGAGAGCGCGCGTACGACATCTACTCGCGGCTTCTCAAGGACAACATCATTTTCCTCGGCCAGCCGGTCGACGACACGATCGCCAACCTCATCATCGCGCAGATGCTGTTCCTCGAGTCGGAGAACTCCGAGAAGGACATCTCCTTCTACATCAACTCGCCGGGCGGATCGATCACGTCGGGGCTGGCGATTTACGACACCATGCAGTACGTCAAGAACGACGTCACCACGATCTGCGTCGGCCAGGCCGCCTCGATGGCCGCGGTCCTGATTGCGGCCGGCGCGCCCGGCAAGCGCTACTCGCTGCCGAACGCCCGGTTCCTCATCCACCAGCCGCTCGCCTACGGCATGCAGGGCCAGGCGACGGACATCGAGATCCACGCCCGCGACCTCGTGCGCCTGAAGGAGCGGCTGAACCAGATCATGGCGCATCACACCGGACAGCCCCTGGAGAAGGTCGCGAAGGACACGGACCGCGACTACATCCTCGAAGCCGAGGACGCCAAGACCTACGGCCTGGTGGACGCGATCTACCATCGCCGCGACGACCTGGCGCTGAAGGCCGCGGGCTAGACCCCGGCGGAATACTCTGACGCCACAGGCGTTACCTCAAGGGGTTATGCTAAATTCCGGTGCTGGTAGTTGACGGGGAGGGAGAGGCGACCCTAGAATTCCCTCATCCCTCCGGAGGCTGAATGTCGAAGAAAACCGGGAACGGCGACGTCCTGCGCTGCTCTTTCTGCAACAAGAGCCAGCGGGACGTCAAGAAACTCATCGCCGGGCCCACGGTCTACATCTGCGACGAGTGCGTCGACATCTGCCTCGACATCATCGCCGAGGATCGGGTCCTCGAGACGCAGGCCCCCGAGACCAAGCTGCCCAAGCCGAAGGAAATCAAGGATTTCCTCGACGGCTACGTGATCGGACAGAACCAGGCGAAGAAGAAACTCGCCGTCGCCGTCTACAACCACTACAAGCGGATCGATTATTTCGAGAAGAACCGCAAGCTCGACGTCGAGCTCCAGAAGTCGAACATCCTCCTGATCGGCCCGACGGGCACCGGCAAGACCCTGCTCGCCCAGACCCTGGCCAAGCTTCTGTCGGTCCCTTTCACGATCGTGGACGCCACGACGCTGACCGAGGCCGGCTACGTCGGCGAGGACGTCGAGAACATCATCCTGAAGCTCTACCAGGCGGCGGGCAATGACAAGGAAAAGACCGAGCG
>JBGPGG010000072.1:0-15783 GCA_041483715.1 Thermoanaerobaculia bacterium | reverse complement strand
GCGATCCAGTTCTACTCCGGAAACTTCCTCGACGGTAGCATCACTGGAAAAGGGGGACAGGTCTACCATCGCCGCTTCGGGCTCGCGCTGGAGACCCAGCATTACCCCGACTCCCCCAACCACCCAAACTTCCCATCGACCATCTTGCGACCTGGCGAACAGTACCGCTCGCGCACGGTGTTCGCGTTCGGAGTGAGGCACTCGTAAGCTACTCGAGCTCGTGAACGGCCGGATCGGTCGTTGACACTTTAGACGGGGAACACAGCTTACAGATTTGGGGCGGCTCCTCTTCTCAGATTTGACGGATGCGTCGGCCGTGCCCGCATTGGTGGACAGACGAGAGCCCCAACCCCGGACTACTTCTCCGGGCGAGTCGGAACTGCCCGCACCGACGGAGGTAGCTGCGCCGGGGCCGCAACGGGAAGGCGGGGCTCTGGACGAAAGAATAGGCTGATGATGGCGGTCACGTCGACGGGGGCCCGACCGGACTGGATCAGGGCGTCCTTGATCCTCTGGTTCATGGGCCAGGGCCAGAGGGGCTCTGTCGTCAAGTTGCCGTCTTGGTAGCGATAGACGAGGTTTGCCCCACGGGCGGTGTTGAGAATGTTTTCGCCAGGAGCGTAACCCGAAATGGGAGAGCTCGCGGCCCACACGTTACCGAGCAGCCAGGCCTTGTCGAAAATCGAGGAAGCGCCCCCGAACGCGGTGAGGTTCTCGCCCGAGAGGTACTGCGCTGTCCCGGTCGCGAGACCGTAGAGTCCGAAGGGATTGACCGAGGCGTTGGTTCCAGGAGTGATGTAGACGGCAGTGTCTTTGATCTTGATCGAGTCGAGCTTCGTGGCAAAAATGACCTGGGGCGCCTTGAAGTTGTCGGTGGACAGGATGTAGGCGAGGCTGCCGAGCAGTCTGACGTAGGCATTCTTGTCCCCGTCTTCTCTGTCCACAGCAAAGATTCCATACGGCTGGTCTACGTCGGCGTTCGTGTAGGTACCGGCGCCTGTTCCCGTCCAGGGCTGGCCGTCATAGCCCATCAGGGTGTAAGTCTGCGGCATCCCCTGCCCGCTCCACGTACCGAGGCAGTTCTCGCAGGTGGTGTGATAGTTGTTGTAGGCGAGCGTGTAGGTCATTTTCGGGCCCACGACCGTCGACCGCTCCCAGCGTCCCCATGCTCGGCGGATCGTGGTGTAGTCGCCCCCCTGGGACATTTGAAAGATCTTGCGGGCGGTTCCCCAGCCGGCGACGTCCTCGAAGAGATTGTAGGTCCCGTCATGCACCCCGAATACTTCTGAGTTCTTGTCCGCGGCATCCCAGGCCGCGACTCGCCGGATCACATTGTTGTTGGAGTGTGCTACTTCGACCACTGACTTGCTCGAGCAGCAGGCGTTGATTCCCTCGACGACGAACCAGTCGTTGTAATTGAGCTGGACAGGGAGCTGGGTGCCCTGTCCCGTGATCAAGACCTTGCCATCATTGACGGCGCGGATCGTGATCGGAAGCCCCGAGGCGCCGTTCAACCGCGGGGGCGGAAGGATCATGCTGCCGTCGCCAGTGTAGGTTCCGTCCATGAGGCAAAGGGTCTTGCCTGGGGAGGCGACCGGCCAGAAGTTGGAGATCTTGAAGGGGGAGGTGGCGGACAGACCATTTCCCGTGCCGGTGGGCGACGCATAGTAGTCGCAGCGCACCTCTGCAGCCGCGTTCGCGGCGCGAACCCGCGGGGCGGCACGACCCTCATCCCATATTCGTTTCGGCTCCCTGGTCATCGGCCCGGCGATCTGAGAAAGGCTTCCCGTCTCTCCCTGCGAAGCCCGAAGCATGAACGCCAAAGCCACGGCGGCGAGCAGCAGCAAACTGATTGAGGTGAGCCAAGACCTTCTCCGGCGCCGATAGCGGGCTCGGCGGTGACCTCGGGACCGGCTCTCCCCTGCGTGCGCTGCCGGCGGCGCCTCGGGGCTACCGCCGAAAGGCGAGAGCGTCGTCGAGTCCGACCCGTGTTCCTCAACCCGAGATCTTGACGAGATCACGACCACAAGAATAGCACCCACCAAAGTGTGCTCCTCGCGGCGCAGAGCCGCCTCGTGTCGCCCCCTGGTCTGCCGTCCATTTGGCGTTGACACTCTCTGTCGTCACGGAGTGTCCCTGGTCCTAACGAAAGCGCTCGCAGAAGCACTTGGTGTCGGGGGAGCCGTTGTCAGCTATCTCCCGCCGTTGACGTGCCACCCGTGTCGTCGTGCCATGTCGGCTGCCATCGCCGCCGCCTTCTTTCATTCGGAACATGGTAGAACTGCCCAGAGGGTGCGATGAACAATACGGCTGAGGGCAATGTCTGCCCGCCTTGCGAGCGCGACCTGAAGACTCGCCGAGCGGAGCTATGAGCCGATGGTCGCCGGATCTGCGCCGCGATCTCTTGGCGTCGCTCCCTGCCCTGGCGTTGGCCACCGTCCTCAGTGTCTTATTTCTGGACGCGAAGAGTTTCTGGCTCGACGAAGTTTACAGCGTGGCCCACGCGCGATTGGACTTGTCGGGCCTCTGGCGAGCTGTCACAGAAAATGCAAATATGAGCCTCTACTATCTGATACTCCATTATTGGCTGAGGTTCGGCGACAGCGAGACAGTTGTGCGATCGCTGTCGGCCCTGGCGGCGGTTGCCTCGATCGCCTCTTTCTTTGTGTTGTGCCGGAGGCTTTTCGGAAGGTCGCACGCCATCGTCGCCTCCGTCTTGCTCAGCGTCAACGCTTTCTTCATTCATTACGCACAGGAGGCGCGAAGCTACTCTCTGGTTCTTCTGCTCGTCACAGCGTCGTCTGCGCTGTTCCTTCAGGCGCTCGCCAAACCGGCCATCGTCAACTGGCTCGCTTACGTCGTTGTCAGTTCACTGGCTGTCTATGCTCACTTCTTCGCAGGGTTCGTGATCTTAGCCCACTCTGTCTTTACTTTGTTATCGCGGCGAGCGGCGATCAGGCGCGTCATGCTTTCGGACATGGCGATTGCCGCCGCGATTGGCCCACTGGTGTTTTACATCGCCAAGGACGAATCGGGTCCGACGTGGATCAAGAAGCCTTCTGTATTCGGGCTGGTCGGCGCCTTTGAGAGTCTGGCAGGTAATGGAGGAAAGGCTCTCTTGGTGGTCTACTTCCTGTCCTGTTCTTTTGGGCTTTATTCGCTGTTCAGGCTGCGTCGAGGGGACTGGTCTGCCGACGCCCGGGTCGGTGGGTTGCTTGCGTTGAGTTGGCTCCTCATTCCGATCTTGGGAAGCTTCGTGTATTCCTACCTGCGGGAGCCGGTGTTCGAGGTGCGTTACTTGATCGTGGCCTTGCCGCCGCTGGTCATGATAGCGGCGTTGGGAGTCGTTGGCCTCAACGGGTGGCCAATGCGAGCCTTGGTCTTTGTGGCTCTGCTGGCGCTCTCGGGTCGGGGAGTCGTTGGCTACTACAGGAGACCTCCCCACGAAGACTGGCGGGGAGCTGCGGGGTATGTTCTCAACTCAGCCGAAGCCGGGGACGACGTCCTGTTTCAAAAGCCCCTCGGGCGACTTCCCTTCGACTACTACGTGCGGAGGTCGGGCGTGACGACGCGCACGCCCCGACCCTTGTTCCCTTCGGTGGGCTGGGGTCAGTTCGACCCTTTGGGGTCGGAGGCCTTTGGGAATACTCAGGAATGGTTGAATCTCCATGCGCCAACGGCGCGCCGGATCTGGTTGGTCCTGAGTGACACTACCGATCTTGGCTTGTCCGTGGCGTTACCAGTGATTCCTGGAGGTGATTATTCTCGACGGGCGGAGCGCTCGTTCACCGGAGTCCGCGTCATTCTGTACGCGCGGTGACCCGCGAGGCGACTCCCTGCGGGAGTGTTCTTCGTGTAGTAGCCTGCCACGCGCAGGGCCCGTCCCGCACTTGTGCGCCAACTGATGGTGATGGGAATCGGGGAAGTGAGTGGCGGGGGGACGTTGCGTTGCGCGAAAAAAGGCAAGAACGATCGTGACACGGGAGGTAAGCGTTCTGTGCCGAGCCTTGAATCTTGCCAGTGGGGAGAGCGGTCCATTGTGCCCGAAACGGTTCTGAACATTGGGCATGCCAAAGATATTACGGCGAGCAGGCCCCCTCCGGGCGTGGCCGGCCGCGGCAAAGCAGAACGCCGGCCGCAGTCGACGTCTTAACGCCTAAGAACCCTCTCTGAGGCGGTTATTTCAGGCCCCAGGCGGAGACGTGACGGCTGACTGTGTGGGGCGAGCGTGACGACGGACCTGACGGAAGACCTAAATGTGGGTGGGGCGTCACCGGAATCGGCTGGCGAGGTTGCGTCCCGGCCGGGCCGGGGGTCGGCGTAGGAGTCGCCGGAGGCCCAATCGGTGTCGGAGTTGGCGTCGGCGCCGGCGGCAGGACAGTCGGTTGGGGCGTCGGAGTTGGTGTCGGCGGCAGGGTAGGTGGAATAGTCGGCGTCGACTGCGTACCAGTCGGCGTCGGGGTGGGAGTGGGAGTCGCGGTCCGGTTAGGCGTGGCCGAAGGAGCATTCGGAGTCGTCGTCGGGCCCGTGCTAGTCGGAGTCCGGGTAGGGCTCGACGAAGGCGGATTCGGAGTCGCGGTAGAAGCGATTTTCGTCGGAGTCTGGGTGGGAGTTGGAGAAGGCGGTTTCGGAGTCGCCGTGGGAGAGGGCGGTGCCGTGCTGCCCGCGAGGCAGGCCGACGGGATCGCACCGAACATCCCCCGGATGGCGGCCGTGATGTCGACCGAGGCGCGGCCCGATTGAACGAGCGCGTCCTTGATTCGCTGGTTCATGGGCCAAGGCCAGAGGGGCTGGTTGGTGAGATTGCCGTTTTGATACTGGTAGCAGAGGTTAGCCCCCCGCGTCGTGTTGAAGATGTTCTCGCCGGCAGAGTAGGCGGCGGGGGAAGCGCCGGACCAGATGTTGCTCGGGCTCCACACTGTCTGGATCGTAGAGCTCGCTCCACCGAAGGAAGTGATGTCGGAGGCGTGAAGGTTGGTGGAGCCGACGAGGCCGTAGAGTCCGAAAGGAAGAACGGAGGGGTTTGTTCCAGGCGCGATGTAGGCTGTGGTGTCTTTGATCTCGACGGAGTCCAGCTTCGTAACGAATACGGCAAAGGAAGGCTTGTAGGTGTCCGTGGACAGGATGTACGCGAGGCTGCCAAGGAGCTTCGCATTGGCATTCTTGTCCCCGGACTCGAAGTCGACGCTGAAGATTCCGTAGGGCTGGTCGACGTCATGGTTGGTGTAGGTGCCCGCGCCCGTTCCGGTCCAGGGCGTGCCGTCGTAGCCCATGAGGACGTACGAGGAGGGCATGCCCTGGCCGCTCCAGGTTCCGAGGCAGTTCTCGCAGGTCAAGTGGTAGTTGTTGTAGGCCATCGAGTAGGTCATCTTCGGGCCGACGGCGGTCGAGCGTTCCCATCGTCCCCATGCCCGGCGGATCGTGGTGTAGTCGCCCCCCTGGGACATTTGAAAGATCTTGCGGGCCGTTCCCCAGCCGGCGACGTCCTCCAGGACGTTGAACGAGGAGTTCGAGTGCACTCCGAAGATCTCTGAGTTGTTGTCGGCGGCATCCCAGGCCGCGACTCGCCGGATAACGTTGTTGTGAGCGTGCGAGAGTTCCACGACCGTCTGGCCGGCGCAACAGGCGTTGATTCCTTCGACCACGAACCAGTCGTTGTAATCGAGGTGGACGGGGGCCGACCCGCCCCCGCTTATCAAGACCTTGCCATCATTGACGGCGCGGATCGTGATGGGAAGACCGGAGGCACCGTTCAGGCCCGTTGGAGGCAGGATCCTGGCTGACCAATTGGTGTACGTCCCATCCAGCAAACAAAGTGTCTTGCCCGGGGAAGCGACCGACCAGAAACTCGATATGTTGAAGGGCGATGAAGGGGAGCTCCCGTCGCCCCCGCCTTGCGGAGAGGCGTAGTAGTTGCAGGTGGCCGCCCTGGCCGTCGCCTGGTTGAGGGCCAGGAGCGCCACTGAGGCCAGGCCGATTCGGAGCGCTTCCGCGAGTCTTCCCGGCCTACGCGGAATCGGTCCCAATCCCTGGCCGGCGGGCGTCGCGCGCGGCTTCTCTGGGGTTTCCCACATCTATTCGCCTTCCCTTCGCTTGATGGAAGACGGTACGCCGGCAAACGCCGGTAAACTACTGGCCAATAGGGTCTAATAAGGCCACGTCGAGCTCACCGCCGGACCCTGACCGTAAGGACAGGAGGATCGCGGAACCGCTTGAAAAGGGCATATCCCTGAAGTAAGCTCTTGCACTTCAGAGGTCAAATGAATCTCCACGCCGTCGGAAGGCGGGGAGGAGGGAGTGCCGCCGGAGAGAGCGGCATTCCTTCATCCTCACCATGACAGCAGTCTTCGATCAGGCCGCGCGGCGCCGGCCAGGCGGGAGCCTGTCCCTGTGAAAAGGAGGCAGGTTCCGCCACCGTTGACACGGGGTATCCAGTTCGCGCTGGACATGACGGCGCTCGTTACGGCTTTTGCGCTCGCGTACCTGCTCCGTTTCGAGTTCGCCGTGCCCGAAAAGGAGCTGGGCAGGGCCCTCCAGCAGCTCCCTTACGTCGTCCTCGTCCAGTTCGCCGCTCTCGCGCTGGCGGGGGTCTATAGTTTCATCTGGCGCTACGTCGGCATGGGGGAGGTCAAGGCCTTCGTCTACGCGGCCCTGTGGTCCGCACTGGGGCTGGCCGCCGTGCGACTGACGCTGCCCGAGCGCTTTGGCGGCTGGAGAGTCCCCTTCTCAATCATCCTCATGGGAACCGTCCTGTCGTTTGGGGGAGTTCTTGGGCTAAGGGTGCTGCGTCGCTATCTCTACGAGCTCGGGCAGCGCCTGCATCGGGCGACGCTTGCGACCGACGGGCAGCGCGTGCCGACTCTTCTCGTCGGCGCGGGGCGCGCCGGAGTTTTGGCCGCGCGCGAAATCGTGGGGCGCGGCGACATGAACCTCGACGTCAAGGGGTTCGTGGACGACGACCCCGCAAAGAGAAACGCGGTCATCCACGGGATCCGCGTCCTCGGAACGACCGAAGACCTCCCGCGCCTGGTCCGCGAGCTCGGCATTGCCCAGGTCGTCATCACGATCGCGCAGATCTCGCGGCAGGAGATCCTCCGCCTGATCGGTCTCTGCCGCAAGATCCAGGTTGCCGTGCGGATCATTCCCGGTCTTTACGAGGTGCTGCAGGGGAAGGTGCAGGTCACCCGCATTCGGAGCGTTCAGATCGAGGACCTGCTCGGACGCGAGCCCGTGTACCTCGACGAGGCGCAGCTCGGCCAGTTTCTCAACGCGAAGCGCGTCATGGTGACCGGGGCCGGGGGCTCCATCGGTTCAGAGCTCGTCCGTCAGGTCGCCCGTTTCAAGCCCGCGAAGATCCTGCTCGTCGAGCGGGCGGAGTTCGCGCTCTTCGAGGTGGACGCCGAGATGCGGCGCGTATGCCCCGAGATCGAGATCGTGCCCCTCGTGGCAGACGTGTGCGACGAGGGGCGCGTCCGCGCCCTCTTTAAGGAGCACGCGCCGCAGATCGTCTTTCACGCGGCCGCGCACAAGCACGTTCCGATGATGGAGGCGAATCCGGGGGAGGCGATCAAGAACAACGTCCTGGCGACGCGCCTGCTCGGTGAGATCGCCGGGGAGCACGGCGTCGAGACGTTCGTCATGATCTCGACGGACAAGGCGGTGCGGCCGACCTCCATCATGGGGGCCACGAAGCGGACCGCGGAGCTCGCCGTCCAGGACCTGGCGAACCGCTACGCGACGCGCTACCTGGCCGTGCGCTTCGGCAACGTCGTCGGTTCCGCCGGCTCCGTGGTCCCGATCTTCCGGGAACAGATTCGCCGCGGCGGCCCGGTCACCGTGACCCACCCCGAGATGCGGCGCTACTTCATGACGATTCCGGAGGCGGCACAGCTCGTGCTGCAGGCGGGCTCGATCGGAGAGGGCGGCGAGATTTTCATTCTCGACATGGGCGAGCCGGTTCGGATCCTGGATCTCGCCGAGGAGATGATCACGCTGACGGGACTGCGTCCGTACGTGGACATGGACATCGTTTTCACCGGGCTTCGTCCGGGAGAGAAGCTTTTCGAGGAGCTGGAGCTGGCGGGCGAGCAGATCGCCAAGACGCGGCACCCCAAGATTTTCATCGGCAAGCTCTCGGCCTATCCGGCCGACGAGGTCGAGCAAGCGCTGCGCTTGCTCGAGCAGCTCGCGCGCGACGGCGACGGGACGGCAGTCCGGCAGTTCTTCAACTCGCTGCTGCCCGAGGCAAACCTCGGCGTGCGGCGGGTTTCCCGTGAGGAGGCGCCCAGAGCCGACGAGGCCGCGCAGAAAACCGGGGCGACCCCACCTTATGCGTGAGTGTCCCTGTCCGATCGGTCAGGTTCTCCCTTGTGACGGCATGGAAAATCCCTTACCCTCAACCTGATGCGAAGGGTTTCTTCCACACGCCGGGCGTCGGTGTGCATCCTTTCGTTTCACCCGCTCGTGCTGTCGGAATTCGAACGGCTCCTTTCCGAACTGCCCCTTACCGTCCACGGCCGCCGTCTCGAGCCGGATCTGATCGCGGATCCCGCAAAGCTCGTGGTGCCCAAGGCCTCGGTTTTCGTCGTCGAGAGTCACCCGCACCGCCCAACGACGGAATCCCTCGTGGTCGGAGTTCTCGGTCGCCACCCGACAGGTCGCGTGATCGTCGTGGCGGAGAAATTCGACCAGGATGGCGCCTTCTCCCTGCTTCGGCTGGGGTCGAAGGGGCTGTTGACCTTCGGCGAGGCCAACGAGCAGCTCGGGCGCGCGGTGCAGGAGGTTGCCGGCGGGGGCTTCTGGGTTCCCAGGACTTTGCTGTCGCGCTTCGTGGACGAGACCATCAGCTCCACCAGGCGACCGCGTGGCCCGGCCGGTCCGGCCCGGCTTTCCCGGCGGGAAAAAGAGGTGATGGAGGCTCTCCTCGAGAACCTCTCCAACAAGGAGATCGCGAGCAGGCTCAACATGTCCGAGAGGACGGCCAAGTTCCATGTCTCCAATCTTCTAGCGAAGTACGGCGTCCGGCGTCGGGCCGACCTCATTCTTCTGACGTTCATGCAGCTCGAACGACCGGCCGGCTCGGCAAGCTGACGACCGTCGAGAGGTCCCGGCGTTGGGTCCCGAGGCCCGGAAGCGGTCCTCTTGCCGCGGCCGGTTGACAGCCCCGGCCCCCTTGCGTATTCTTACGCGCCCTCCGACGAGGGTCCGTCCCCGCCCGCGCCGTTGCGGGCCACCTCGAGAGTCCTGTTTTTAGGGGTTTGAGAATGGCTTCCAGTACATCCGTTTCGGCCGCCGATATCCGCCACGACTGGGTCGTGGTGGACGCCTCCGACCAGGTCCTGGGGCGCCTGGCGACCCGGATCGCCCGCATCCTTTCGGGCAAGCACCGGGCGAGCTACGTCCCGTACCTCGACACGGGCGACTTCGTCGTCGTGACGAACGCCGAGAAGATCAAGCTAACCGGCAACAAGGTGGACGTGAAGGTCTACCGCCGCCACACGGGATACCCCGGCGGCTTGAAGTCGGTCGCGGTGAAGGAAATGCAGGCGAAGTACCCCGAGCGGGTGATCGAAGCGGCCGTGCGCGGCATGCTTCCGAAGACCAAGCTCGGCCGGAAACAATTCAAGAAGCTCAAGGTGTACCGGGGAGCAAAGCACCCCCACGAGGCGCAGCAGCCTCGTCCCTTGAAGATCGTCGCCGCTCGGGGCGGGAAGTAAGCCGGAGGAGACTTGGCAGCAGTCGACATTCAGTACGGGGCCGTCGGGCGTCGCAAGACGTCCATGGCGCGGGTCCGCCTCGTTCCCGGGACCGGGGCCATCACGGTCAACAAGCGGTCCCTCGATGACTTCTTCCCCAACAACGTCCTGAAGATGGTGATAAAGCAGCCGCTCCTCGCCACGGAGACGGCCGAGAAGTTCGACATCCACGTGTCGGTCGCCGGCGGCGGGCCCTCGGGCCAGGCCGGCGCGATCCGGCACGGCATCTCGCGGGCTCTGACCCTGTACAACCTGGAGCTGCGCAAGAAGCTCAAGAAGGAAGGGTTCCTGACGCGGGATCCCCGGATGAAAGAACGCAAGAAGTACGGCCAGCGCGGCGCGCGGGCCCGGTTCCAGTTCAGCAAGCGGTAGGAATGCAGTCGACAGTCTCCAGTTCACGGTCGACCGCACTCGGAGTGCGGGTGCGCGGCTGTCGACTGTCCACTGTCCACTGTCGACTCTCAAAGGAGGTGTGATCTGGCGTCTATTTCGATGAAGGAACTGCTCGAGGCTGGCGTCCACTTCGGTCACCAGACCAGGCGCTGGAACCCGAAGATGAAGAAGTTCATTTTCGGCAAGCGCAATGGGATCTACATCATCGACCTGCAGAAGACGCTCAAGCAGTTCAAGGAAGCCTCGAAATTCGTGACCGAGCTTGCCGCCGCGGGCAAGAACCTGCTGTTCGTCGGCACGAAACGCCAGGCCCAGGATGCGATCTACGAAGAGGCCAACCGCTGCGGCATGTTCTACGTGAACACCCGGTGGCTCGGCGGCACGCTGACCAACTTCTCCACGATCCGCAAGTCCATCCACCGTCTCAAGGAGATCGAGGGCGTCCTCGCGCAGGACGACAACGAGAACCTGACGAAGAAGGAGCGGCTGCGGCTCGAACGGGAGAAACAGAAGCTCGAAAAGAATCTCACCGGCATCAAGGAGATGGATGAGCTTCCGGACGCGCTCTTCGTGATCGATCCCAAGCAGGAGTACATCGCGGTCAAGGAAGCGAACATCCTCGGTATCCCGGTGGTGGCCGTCGTCGACACCAACTGCGACCCCGACCTCATCGACCACGTCATCCCGGGCAACGACGACGCGATCCGCGCGATCCGGCTCTTCGCCGCGAAGGTCGCGGACGCCGTCCTCGAGGGGCTCCACGCCCACGGGGAGCGCGAGGGGGCCGAGGAGGCCGCCTCGGAAGATCGCCCGCGGACACCGGAGCTTTCGCAGACGGCGGTCGTCGCCGACGCGTCGTAGACCGGGCGGGAAACGGAAAACGGGAGACGGGAAACGAAGCCCGGCCCGGGGCCGAATCTCGCCTTAGGAATTCGCCTACAGAGGGACCCATGGAAATCTCGTCCAAGCTCGTATCCGACCTGCGCACCGAAACCGGCGCCGGGATGATGGACTGCAAGAAGGCCCTCGTGGAAGCGCAGGGGAACCTCGACGAAGCGCGCAAGATCCTTCGCAAGAAGGGCCTCGCCGCCGCGGCCTCGAAGGCGGGCCGCGCGGCTTCCGAGGGGCTCGTCGTCGCGCACGTCACGGTCAAGGGCGCGGTGCTCGTCGAGGTCAACTGCGAGACCGACTTCGTCGCCCGCACGGAGGATTTCCGGACGTTCGTGGAGAAGCTTGCCGACCGGATCGCCGCGCACGAGGCGTTCGGCGATACGCGTACGGGCAACACGGCGGAGCTGGCCGGGCTCTCCTGGCCGGCCGGCGAGACGGTGGGCGACGCCGTGACGCAGCTCATCGCCACCCTGAAGGAAAACATCCAGATCCGCCGGTTCGCGCGGCTGACCCCGCGCCCGGGCGAGCAGTTCGCGAGCTACATCCATGGCCACGGCCGCATCGGCGTCGTCGTGGGCATTCCGGGCGGCGACGACGCGCTCGGCAAGGACCTCGCGATGCATATCGCGGCGTCCGATCCGCGCTTTGCCGGCCGCGCCGAGGTCTCGGCCGAGATCCTCGCGACCGAGCGGGAGATCGCGAAGGCCCAGGCCACGGCGGCAGGCAAGCCCGCCAATGTCGTCGAGCGGATCGCCGACGGCAAGGTCGAGAAGTTCTACCAGGAGGCGGTCCTCGTCGAGCAGCCGTTCGTGAAGAACCCCGAAAAGACGGTCGGCCAGATCGTCGTCGAGCGCGCCGGCAAGGGCGCCCTCGAGCTGCGTTTCGTCCGCTTCAAGCTCGGCGAATCGTCGCCTTCGCTTGGCGAGGGGTCTGCGCCTTACGGCGCATCGGCGAACGGCTCGCCCGAAGGGGCTCGACCGTTCGCCTGACCCCTCGCCTCGCTGCGGCTCCCGCGGCGCGAACCTCCTCCCTCCCTCCGGTCGGGAGACTATTCGCGCCGCGAGCGATTGGGGCGGTGCCACTGGAGAAGCGGCCCACAAGCCCAAGTTAGGTGTTGGGGCAGGATTCGAAGATAATCCCGGATCGATGGCAGCCGCCCCCATTTACCGCCGCATCCTCCTGAAGCTCTCGGGGGAGGCGCTAATGGGGGACCAGAAGTTCGGCATCGCGCCCGACGTCGTGGCGCGGCTGGCCGACGAGATCAAGGACGTCCACGGCCTGGGCGTGCAGATGGCCGTCGTCCTGGGCGGCGGCAACATCATCCGGGGCGTGTCCGCGGCGGCGCAGGGAATCGACCGCGTGGCGGGCGACCACATGGGGCTGCTCGCGACCGTGATCAACGGGCTCGCCCTCCAGGACGCCCTCGAGAAGCGCTCTGTGACGACGCGCCTGATGTCGGCCGTCGAGATCCGCCAGATCGCCGAGCCGTTCATCCGGCGCCGGGCGCTGCGCCATCTCGAGAAAAACCGTGTCGTCCTCTTCGTGGCCGGCACCGGCAATCCCTTCTTCACGACCGACTCGGCAGCGGCCCTGCGCGCCAACGAGATCCATGCCGACGTGCTCCTGAAGGCGACGAAGGTGGACGGCGTCTACGACGCGAACCCCGTCGGGAATCCCAACGCGAAGTTCCTGAAGTCCGTCACCTATCGCCAGGCTCTGGAACAGAACCTCCAGGTGATGGACGCCGCGGCCGTGGCGCTCTGCATGGAGAACGGGATCCCCATCAAGGTCTTCAACCTCAAGGTCAAGGGCAACATCCAGCGGGTCGTCGTCGGAGAAGACATCGGCTCGCTGGTTTCCGCAGGGGGAGCTTAAGGCATGAGGCAGGAGCTGAAGGACATCGAGAAGCACATGATGGAGGCCGTCGCGGCGCTCAAGGAGCGCTTCACGACGCTCCGTACCGGGCGGGCGAACCTCGGGATGCTCGACGGCATCCTCGTTTCGGCCTACGGGAGCGACGTGCCGATCAACCAGGTGGCGAACCTCTCGGTCCCGGACCCGACCCTGATCACGGCCGCCCCCTGGGACCCGAAGATGGCCGCCGAGATCGAGCGCGCGATCCGCAAGTCGGAGCTCGGCCTGAATCCGCAGTCCGACGGCAAGGTCGTCCGGATTCCCATTCCGTCGCTCACCGAGGATCGGCGCAAGGACCTGGCCAAGAAGGCCCATCACATGGCCGAGGATGCGCGCGTCGAGGTCCGGCGCTACCGCCACGAGGGCAACGACCGCATCAAGAAGATGTTCAAGGACAAGAGCATCTCGGAAGACGACGAGCGCCGCGGCCTCGAAGAGTCCCAGAAGCTCACCGATAAGAAGATCAAAGAGGTCGACGACCTGCTGAAGTCGAAGGAGCAGGAGATCCTCGCGGTCTAAGTGGCCAGCCTGCTTCTGATCGTCGCTGCCGGAAGCGGCTCCCGGCTCGGTCGCTTCGAACCGAAGGCCCTCGTGCCGCTCGCCGGCCGGCCGATGCTCTCCTGGGCCCTCGACGCCTTCGTCCCGCTCTCGTTCGCGCAAACCGTCGTGACGGCTCCGCCGGACCGCGTCGAGGAGTTTTCGCGGGTCGCTGGCTCGCGCGCGCGGGTCGTCGCGGGCGGCCAGACGCGGTCTGATTCCGTGCGGCGGGGTTTCGAGGCGCTCGCGGCGTCGGATGGTGACATCGTGGCGATCCACGACGCGGCCCGCCCGTTCGTCACGGCCGAGGAGATCGGGGCGGTGCTGCGCGCGGCGGAGAAGACGGGCGCGGCGATCGCGGCCACGCCGGTCGTGGACACGATGAAGAGAACGTCCTCGGGCCTGATCGTCGAGACGGTGGACCGGAACGGCCTTTTCGGGGCGGCGACGCCGCAGGCCTTCCGGGTGGAGGTGCTCCGCCGGGTCATGGCGGCGGGCGGGGAGGCGACCGACGAGGCGGCGCTCTGCGAGCGGCTCGGGATTCCGGTCGACGTCGTGCCCGTTTCGCGCCTCTGCTTCAAGATTACGACTCCGGAAGACCTCGAGCTCGCGGAAGCGATTCTGGCCCGGAAAGCCGGAGAGAGGAGAAGCTAGACGTGTCCACACGCGTTGGGATCGGTTTCGACTCGCATCCCTTTGCCGCGGGCCGCCCGCTGCGCCTTGGCGGCATCGAGGTGCTGCATTCGCACGGCCTCGAGGGCCACTCGGACGGAGATGCCCTGCTCCATGCGATCACCGACGCCATCCTCGGGGCGGCCGGGCACGGCTCGATCGGCGAGCACTTCCCGCCGGGCGACCCACAGTGGAAGGGCGCCGACAGCGCGACTTTTCTCGGCCGGGCGCAGGATCTGGCCCGGGACCGTGGGTTCGTCATCGGGAACATCGACGCGGTCGTCATCGGCGAGGCGCCGAAGATCGCCCCGCACGCGAAGAAGATCCGCGAGCGCATCGCGGACATCCTCGGGATCGACGTGGACGCCGTGAGCGTGCGGGGAACGAGCACCAACGGGCTCGGCTTCCCGGGGCGGGCCGAGGGCCTCGCGGCAATGGCGGTCGTTCTCCTGACCCGCCAACCCGAATGACCCCAAATCCGAAATCCCAAATCCGAAATCCGAAATCCCCATGATCCTTTCCCGGTTCCACCCCGTCGAAGAGGCCGTCAAGGCGCGGCCGCGCGAGATCGAGTGGGTGCTGTTCGACTCCGAACGGCGGGATCGCCGGGTCAACGAGCTCAAGGCGCTCTGCCGCGAGCACGGGGTGTCGATTCGCCAGGGCCAGCGGCGAGCACTGGATCAGCTGGCCGGCCCGTCGCACCAGGGGGTCGTAGCCCGGCTCGCGGTCCGGGAGTACCTGGACGAGGATGAGGCGCTTCAGGGCCCAAGCGGGGAACGGTTTCTCCTCGTCCTCGACGAGGTTCAGGACCCCCACAATCTGGGGGCGGTCATCCGGGTGGCGGAGGCCGTCGGCGCCCGGGTCGTGGTTTGCGAGCGGGGGTCGGCGCCCCTGTCGGAGACGGTGGCCCGCAGTTCGGCCGGGGCAGTGGAGCGGGTGCCCATCATTCGGGCCAAAAATCTTCGAAGATTCGTGGATCACCTTAAGAATGAGGGGTTTCGAGTCATCGGGCTGGCTCCCGAAGGCCGGGATCTATTCGAAATCGACCTCGAAGGGGACCTCGCCCTCGTTCTCGGAGCCGAAGGCAAGGGGATCCGGCGGCTGGTTCGGGAGGGGTGCGACGAGCTCGGGAGCCTGCCCATGAGGGGCAAAGTGGGGTCCCTGAACGTCTCGACGGCGGCGGCGGCGGCCGGGTACGAGGCCCTACGCCAGCGGCTTAAGAAAAAGCAAAAACAGGTCTTGATCGAGTGATTTGAGACTGTTAGACTCCGCGGTTCACGCCGGTGGGGATGGGTGTGCTCTTTGAATGCCGGTTACAGGGTGGAGGACCGCAAACTCTTCCGGTCGCAGTTTTTCCGCCGGCGTAGCTCAACGGTAGAGCACCCGATTTGTAATCGGAAGGTTGCGGGTTCGATTCCCATCGCCGGCTCCAAATGTGAGTGTTGGGTAGAGATCCAGGCAGGCAAGGGATCCGATTCGTTTCGAGCTCGGGCAGTTGGCCGAGTGGTTAATGGCAGCAGACTGTAAATCTGCCGCGCTTCGCGCTTCGGAGGTTCGAATCCTTCACTGCCCACCATTCAACGGCGAGTCGAAAAAGCGCGGGAGTAACTCAGGGGTAGAG
>JBGPGG010000071.1:0-15829 GCA_041483715.1 Thermoanaerobaculia bacterium | reverse complement strand
TGGTTGTCGAGGCCGTAGTACCACTGGCTCGTCGCGAGGCAACCGGAGGTGCCGACGTTCGAGTTGAACTTCGCGTTGATGTGGCCGACCGCGGTCGGGATCAGGTCTTTTCCGGCGATCTTGTTCGCGAGCGCCACCGGGTACCAGGTTTCCGGCAGCGGCGCGTTTGCGAAGTCGAGCACGCTGTTCGCCGGGCCAGCGGCGCCGAGCGTTCCGGTCGTGGCCGTGCATTCGAGCGGCTCGAAGCTCGCCTTGATGCGGATTTCGACGTCGCTGTCGAGCAGCGCGCCCCAGAGCTCAGCCACCCGCTGGAACGCGTTCAGCCTCTGCTGGCCGAGCGTCGTCCCCGTGTTACCGCCCACCGGCGTCGTCGCCGTCGTGTCGTTGAATCCGACGCCGGCCTGGTTGGCGTTGACGATCGTGATGCGCGCGGAGGCCGTAAGCGGCGCCGCGGCGAGGGCGCAGAGGACGAGTGCGGCAGCAGCGCGCGAGGCTCGCACGGTTACCTATGCGTTCCGGCAACGGGACGCGTCGCGTGCGGGACGCACACGGTCTTCGTCGAGCCGTCGGGGAGCATTTCCACGCGGACGTCGAAGAGGAAGGCGTCCCCGAGGTCGACCGACCGCATGCCGTCCGGGTGCGTCACGATCTCGAAGACGCGAGGCTCGGACGGGGCGCGGGACCGCAGGCGCTCCTCGGCGAGTTGACGCAGCTCCTCCGCCGTGGGCTCGCGGAGCCTTCCGGTGGCCGGATCGATGAACACGCGCAGGCGCGGGGCCGCCGCCGCGGTGGGATCGATGGCGGGGCAGGACTCCGGCGCCGGCCCGGCCGCCGCGAGCGGCGACGGCGACAGGGCGGCCAGAGCGAGCGCCGCGAATTGGGGGAGAAACGCCTTTCGTCCCATGGCGGACGATTCTACCCGGAGCCGCCGCCCGGCTCGCTCTCGAGCCGGGTCGGCGTCGACTTCAGGACGCGCTGCCCGGGGTTGACGCGGGTCCCTACGGCAGCGAGTATTCGCCGTCGACCTGGTAGGTCACGCTCCCGTCGGCGTTGGCAGTCCCCTTGTACGTGCCTTTCCCTTTTATGCCCTTCAGCTTCCCGGTGCCGCTCGTGTAGCTCCAGGTGCCCACGCCGCCGCTCACGGGCTTTCCGTCCTTCAACTTCCCTGTGCCGCGAAACTCGACCGCCGTCGTGTCGCCGTTGCTCATCGTGGCCACGTGATAGCCGCGGACCGAAACGGTGTCGCCGGTGATCTCATCCAGAGAGGTGGAGATGCCATCCTTCGACTGCAGGCCCGCCACCTCAAACTTGGTCCAGGTGCACTGGGCCTTGCCGACCGCGAAGGAGTGGTCGGGCTTGTCGGTGAGGGCAACCGGGGGCGGGGAAGCGGGATCCGGTTTGCACGTGACGGTACCGGAGGTCTTCGTCTGCGCGGCTGCGGTGGCGGCGAGCGCAACCGCGAATAGGAACACCAAAAGACTCTTGACTCTCATGAACCCTCCTCAAGCCGGCGGGGATGCCGGCATGTCAGTGGGGAGTCTTGTGCTCGCCGCCCATCTCCGTCAAGAGCTCACTTGGACGAGTCGAGCACAGAGGGAACATCGTTCGAAGATCTGGCGGGGCGGGCCGAACCGCGCTAAACTAATGTCCCGATGAGGCTTGCCGGGCGTACACGCTACGAACCGCCTCCCTTGAGCGTGGCGCAGCTGTCTCTCTTTCCCGGCCTTCCCCCATCCTCGCGGATCCGGCCCGCGATCCGGCTGACCGAATCGAACGTGGCGCGCACGGTGCCGCCGGGACGGCCCGGGGTCTATTTCCTGAAGAGCGTCGGCTCGGACGGCCAGGTCGCCGAGAGGGTCGGACGCGACGACGTGGATCTGCGCCAGCGCCTGCTCCAATACGCGCGCGAGGGCCGGCCCAACGTGCTTTTCGGGTGGATCCTGGCTGAGGACGCGAACGAGGCCTACCAGCTCGAGTGCTATCTCTGGCACGCCCACGGGGGCGCATGGGCCGGCATCGAGGGCGATGCCCACCCTGCCCCCTGCGAACGCATTCCCTTCCTCGGCTGCCCCGACTGCGACGAGTAGCCCGGGGGACGGGAAACGGGAGACGGGAAACGGAAAACGAAGGCTTATAGTTCCCTCGCGTCGTTTTCCGTTTTTCGTTTACCGTTTTCTGCAGGGGGGGCTCACTTGGAAACTCTCACTAACTTCATCGGCGGCCGCTGGCTCGCCTCCCGCGCTTCCGAGTCTCTCGACGTCCACAACCCCGCCACGGGCGAGGTGATCGCGAAGACCCCGCTCTCGACGGGCGAGGACCTCGACGCGGCGGTCCAGGCGGCAAAGAAGGCGTTTCCGGCCTGGCGCGACACGCCTGTGGTCGTCCGCGCGCGCGCGATGTTCCGGTTCCGGCAGCTGCTCGAGGACCATTTCGAGGAGCTCGCCGCGACGGTCACGCGCGAGCACGGCAAGACGCTCGAGGAGTCGCGCGGGAGCGTGCGCCGCGGCATCGAGTGCGTCGAGGTCGCGTGCGGCACGCCTTCGCTCATGATGGGGTATGGCCTCGAGAACATCGCGAGCGGCATCGATTGCAACGTGATCCGACAGCCGCTCGGCGTCTGCGCGGCGATCGTCCCATTCAACTTTCCGGCGATGGTGCCGTTGTGGTTCCTGCCCTTTGCCGTTGCGACGGGCAACACGTTCATCGTCAAGCCGTCCGAGCAGGTTCCGCTGACCCAGCGGCTGATGGCGCAGCTGCTCGAACAGTGCGGGCTGCCGCCCGGCGTCGTCAGCCTCGTCAACGGCGGCCGCTCGGTCGTCGAGGCGATCTGCGACCATCCGGACATCCGCGCCGTCTCCTTCGTCGGCTCGACCGCCGTGGCGAGGGCCGTCTACCAGCGCGGCACGAACGCCGGCAAGCGCGTGCAGGCGCTCGGCGGAGCCAAGAACTTCGTGGTCGTAATGCCCGACGCCGACCTCGACCGCGCGATCGACATCATCACGGAGTCCTTCTTCGGCTGCGCGGGAGAGCGGTGCCTCGCCGGCAGCGTGCTCCTGCCCGTCGGCTCCGTGCATGCGGAGACCCGGGAGCGCCTCGCGGCGTCGGCGCGGGCGCTGCGCGTGGGCGACGGCTCGGAGGACGGCGTCGGAATGGGGCCGGTCATCAGCGCCGGCCACCGACAGCGGGTCGTCGGCTACATCGAGAAGGGGATCGCCGAGGGCGCGAAGCTCGTGCTCGACGGCCGTGCCAATCCCGTGGCCGATCGGCCGAAGGGCTTCTTTCTGGGCCCCACGCTGTTTGACGGCGTGACCCCGGCGATGACGATCGGGCGCGAGGAGATCTTCGGACCCGTCGCTTCGATCACGCCCGTGAAGACGCTCGAGGACGCGATCGCGGTCATGCACTCGCACCCCAATGCCAATGCGACGTCGATCTTCACGTCGAGCGGCAAGGCGGCGCGGGAGTACGCGCGCCTCGCCACGGCCTCCATGGTCGGCGTCAACATCGGCGTCGCGGCCCCGATGGCCCAGTTCCCCTTCGGCGGCGCCAAGGACAGCTTCTTCGGCGACCTCAAGGTGCACGGGCGCGACGCGTACGAGTTCTATACGGACAAGAAGGTGGTCATCTCGAGATGGTTCTGACGCGGTCGACGGCCGCCGGCAATCGGAGGAAATGATGAGCACGATCAAGACGCAAGCACCCACGAGCGATCTCACGCGAACGACGCGCGAGAAGCACAAGCAGTACATGCTGCCCGCGACGATCCAGTACTACCAGGAGCCGATCGTCCTTACCGAGGGCAAGGGCCTACGGATCAAGGATGCCGACGGCAACGAGTACCTGGACTTCTTCGGCGGGATCCTGACGGTGTCCGTCGGCCACGCCAACGAAAAGGTCAACGCGGCGATCGTCGCCCAGATCTCGCGCCTCTCGCACGTGTCGACCCTTTATCCGATGCTGCCGGTCGTCGAGCTCGCGGAGCGGCTGGCGAGGCTAGCGCCCGGAAATCTCTCGCAGTGCTTCCTGGCGACCTCGGGGACCGAGGCGGACGAAACAGCGGTCATGCTGGCGCAGCTCTCCACGGGGGCGACCGAGATCGTGGCCCTGCGGCACGGCTACTCGGGCCGCTCGATGCTCGCGCAGTCGCTGACGGCGCACTCGAGCTGGCGGCCGCTGCCGACCCAGGTCGCCGCGGTCAAGCACGCCGTGTCGCCGTACTGCTACCGCTGCCCGCTGAAGCTCACGTATCCCTCCTGCGGCGTCGCCTGCGCGACGGACATCGAGGATCTGATCCGCACGACCACGACCGGGCGCATCGCCGGCTTCATCGCCGAGCCGATCCAGGGCGTAGGCGGATTCATCACGCCGCCGCCCGAGTACTTCGAGATCGCCGTCGGCATCATCAAGAAATACGGCGGCGTCTTCATCTGCGACGAAGTGCAGACGGGATTCGGCCGCACCGGCGGCAAGTTCTGGGGCATCGAGCACTGGGGTGTTGAGCCCGACATCATGACCATGGCCAAGGGCATCGCAAACGGCCTGCCCCTCGGCGCCACGATCGCGACGCCGGAGATTGCCGCGTCGCTGAAGGCGTTGACGATCTCGACCTTCGGCGGCAATCCCGTCTCCTGCGCCGCGGCGAACGCCACGCTCACGATCATCGAAGAGGACGATCTGCCGGGCAACGCACAGCGCATGGGCTCCCTCCTGCGCGCCGGGCTAGAGGAGCTGCAGCGCCGCCACCCGCGTTCGATCGGACAGGTGCGCGGCATGGGCCTCATGCAGGCCCTCGAGCTCGTCGAGGACGAGACGGCGGGAAACCGAACCCCGGCAAAGGCTCTGACGGCGAAGGTCTTCGAGGAGACGCGAAAGCGAGGCCTGCTCATCGGCAAGGGCGGCCTCGACGGCAACTGCTTCCGAATCGCGCCGGCGTTGAACGTCACGCGCGGCGACGTCGAAGAGGCGCTGACGCTCCTGTCCGAGTCCTTCGTCGCTGTCGGCGCGCGGTAGAGTGGCCGCCTGAACGACCCGATGACTCGCCGCGCTCGACGAGATCAGTCGGCGACTGCGTCAGGGGATCAAGCCGCTCGCGGCATTGATCTCCGAACGTGAAAGGCGGCGATTCACCTCGTCGAGAATCTCGCGAACTCCTGGGTCGACGGGGTGGCGGCTGTAGACGCGGAAGTTCTCGTGGGCCAGGGAGTATGCGAACAGAGGCTCGGGAAAGGCCAGGGCAAGCAGGTAGAGACAGACGACAGCGGCTCCCGTCAACGCCGTCGCCGCGACAACCCTGACTCTTCGCCTGGCTGAATCCGGCGCTCCGGTCGTAGCTTCCAAAGTGGTTAGCGTACCTGCTGGAGGGACCTCACCGTCGCGGTGACATTCCCGAGGCAGCAGGAGCCCTGCGGGTTCCTGACCTCGCAGGCGCAGTGTCCGGCTTTGACCTCTGCCGTGATCATCGCCGGGATTTCCGTTCTTCCTGCGACCGCGATTTCTCGGCGCAGATCTGCGAGAGTGACGTTGAAGCAGTAGCAGACCGGGACCGGGTCCTCCCTCTCTTTCTGACCGACTCGAACCTGAAGGTCCTGTTTCCGGAAGATCGAGCCGGCCGCTAAGTCGAAGTAGACGATGTCGCAGTCTGGCGCCGGGCAGAAGCGGTATGCCTTCCCGTCGAGGCGCCGCAAGGCGTCAGCATTCACGAGCGCCTTGACGGTGACGAGATCGACCTTCAACCCGATGGTCTGGGATTCGGGGCAGAGTCTTGCCGCGTCCGGTCTTGCGACCGAGCAGCTCTCGTCAGGACACGGGGAGGCTTCCGGCTCGTCGAACGCTAGTGCCGGCGGCTGGCTCACTTCGCCTCGCCGGGCAACGCCCCGGCCCCCTGCTCCGCCGCTTTCCGGAGCTCCGCCAGTTGTCGCTGATTCAGATGCTTGCTGGCGATCTTTGTGAGCTCTTCGAACGGGTCCCTGGCGCAGTCTTCGCCCTTATCCCTGGTCAAGATCGTGGCGATGCCTCCGGACAGTTCCCTGGTCAACGCTTCGAGGTTCTCCGGGGCAAGGTCGAGCCGAGCTTGTGCGCGGTCGATTAGCCTGGCAGCGATGACCTGCGCCTCCCTTTCGCTCAAACGATCTACCTCCGCCGCACCGTACCAGCGGCCGGACCCATACTCTTTCAGCGCCCTGTCCCGCGCAGGACCTCGGAGGAGCGTCGTTTCGAGATCCCTCGCCTTGAAAGCAGCCTCGACGGTTGCGACGCCGGAGCGTGCTTGCTCGGGGTCGTTCCACACGACCGCGAGGACTGTCCCCGGGCGATTGATCTTCGTTTCCTTGACTTTTGGATCTCGGTCGAGCGCTTTCAGCACGGGTTTGGAGGCCGAGCCGCAGCCGAGCCCATCCGCGGCGCCGCACTCCAGGGGCACCTCGAAGAAGCTGACTCGTTCGGTGGACTCCGGCCCTTCGAGCGCCGTGGCCCCTTGGGGGCGCGGCGAGCTCGCCGAGGGCGCGCCCGCCGCTTTGACCGTAGCCTTGTAGCCGAGCTTCGCAATGGCCTGAACCATTCTGTCGGTCGTGACCTTCGAGTCGTCGTACGTAACGAACGCCTCTTTCTTCTCGTTATCGGTCTTCACGTCCTCGACGCCGTCGAGCTTCTTGAGGGCGATCCGGGTCGCGGCGGCGCACGAGCCGCACGTCCAACCGCTCACTTCGAAAGCCGCCGTCCTGGTCGCGGCCTGGAGAGGCCAAGCGGCTGCGAGGGCGAGCGCCACTAGCATGTTCGAAAGCCTTTTCACGATAGACCTCCTGTGATTCATCTAGAAAAGCCACTTGGAGTAGTACGGAAACGCCGCCGCCAGCGCGACGATCGCCGCCACGATCCATAAAGCAATCCTCTGGCCTCTCCGGGTCGAGGGTTGAGCGCAGGCGGAGTCCGCCGCGCAAGCTCCCTCGGGACGGGGGCGATAGGCCAGGTAGAAAGCCGCGCCGAGGAACAGGGCGGCTGCAACCAGCGAGTAAGGCCGGTAAGGCTCGAGCTTCAGCAGCAACGCACCGCCGCCCAGGCCGAGCAGCGCGAGCACAAGGGGGCCGAAACAGCAGATCGAGGCCGCCACGGCCGAAGCGATGGCGCCGCCGCTCAAGAGCTTCGTGTTGCCAGCTGTGCCCATGCCGTCAGGACCTCTTTAGCACGGTCTCGAGGGCCTGCCGGAAGCGCCCGATGGCCTCGTCGCTCTTCCCGCTCTTGGCGCAGGGGACGACGCAGGACTCGAGATGTGCCTCCATCAACCCGACCAGAACGCCGTTCAGGGCGGACCGAACCGCGGACGCCTGAACGAGCAACGAGTCGCAGTCGTCGCCCGCCGAGAGCATCCGGCGGATCGCCGAGACGTGACCTTCAATGCGGGCTAGCCGAGAGTCGAGATCCTTGCGCACGGAGTCGGGCAGGTTCGCCGCGCTCGATTCTGGCCGCCCGATAACGGGCTTCCTTTTGCTCGCGGGTTTCATTCGGCCTCCTGTCCCTATCCCCGGGAGGGGGATATATCAACCTCCGGGACCTAAGTCAAGGAGGAGACGATAGCCCGCGGGGCTTGGGTTCAAGCGCGGCAATTGGCCATACCGTTTGGGGACTGGAGGATGACGCGCTGGCTCCAGCCCCGCCACCGCCACGTTGTTTCTTGTCCTCGGCCGAGAGCGCCGTGGCGCTGTAGGATCCTCTGCGACGTGTCAGCGCTGGATCGTTCCGCCGCAGGCCCTTCGCCTAGAAAACGAGTTCTTTCCAGCCTCGCGGCCGGCGCTTTCCTGCTCGTCGCGGGCGATGCGGCGCAGGTGGCCGACAAGCAATCGAGCTTCGGCGGCCCGCTCCCCGGCGCCATCCCCTTCGACTCAAAGCTCGTCGGTACGCTCCGGGTGGCGTGGGTGGCCCGCCCGGCTAACGAAAAGCCGCGCACGCGGCATCTGAATCCAGACGGTTCTCCCAAGTACACGAACCGCTTGTATCTCGAGACGAGCCCGTATCTGCGACAGCATGCCCACAACCCGGTGAATTGGTTCCCCTGGGGCGACGAGGCCTTCACGACGGCGAAAACGATGGGCCGGCCCGTCTTGCTCTCCGTGGGCTATTCCACTTGCCACTGGTGCCACGTCATGGAGGAGGAGTCATTCGAAGATGAGGACATCGCGCACTTCCTGAACGAGAACTACGTTGCCATCAAGGTAGACCGCGAGGAGCGGCCAGACGTGGACGCGATCTACATGAATGCCGTCCAGATGCTGACAGGCAGCGGCGGGTGGCCGATGACTACCTGGCTGACGCCAGAAAGGAAGCCCTTCTACGGTGGCACCTACTACCCGGCGAGGCAATTTCGTAGTCTGCTTGCGGAGCTGCGAAAGGTCTATGACTCGCAGCCGGAGAAAGTCGCCGGAGCGGCCGAGGAGATCACCCGCCGGATTCAGCAGAGCCTGACGCCGGCCGGCGCTCAAGGGCGCCCGGACCCTTCGGCTCTGGTGCGTGCGGCTTCGTTCTACCGCGACCGATTCGACTCTGTTTGGGGAGGGACGAAGGAGAGAATAAAGTTCCCCAGCTCCCTTCCCGTTCGCCTCCTGCTTCGCCTCTACCGGCGCACCGGGCAGGAGGACCTGCTCCGCATGGCAACGCTGACACTCGACCGAATGGCGGCGGGCGGGATGCACGATCAAATCGGCGGCGGATTCCATCGATACTCGACCGACGCCGAATGGCTGGTCCCGCACTTCGAGAAAATGCTCTATGACAACGCTCTCCTGGCGATCGGCTACCTCGAGGCGTACCAGGTTACCGGAGAAAAGCGGCATGCCGAGGTTGCGCGGCAGATCCTCCGCTACGTGGAACGGGACATGACTTCGCGGGAGGGGGCCTTCTACTCGGCAACGGACGCCGACAGCGCCGCGGCGAGCGGCAAACGCGAGGAAGGGCTGTTCTTCACCTGGGCGCCGAGAGAGATCCAGGCCGTTCTCGGCCCGGACAGGGCGCGGATCGTCGAGGCCTGGTTCGGGGTCACGCCGCGCGGCAACTTCGAAGGGCGGAACATTCTCCATACGCCCAAACCGCTCGAAGACGTGGCAAAGATGCTCGACCTCGCCCCGGAGCGGGTCCGCGCGACCATCGAGGAATCGCTCGATCTCCTCTACGCGGCGCGCGCGAAGCGAGCGCCGCCTCTCCGGGACGAGAAGATACTGACCGCGTGGAACGGCCTGATGATCTCGGCATACGCGCGGGCAGGGCTCGCTCTGGGCGAGGCTCGCTACGTCCGGACGGCCGCTAAGGCGGCGCAGTTCATCCTCGATAAGCTCCTGACAGCAGGACGGCTCTCCCGGAGCTTCAAAGACGGGCACACCCGCCATGACGGGTACCTCGCGGACTACGCCTTCTTGATTGCGGGGCTCCTCGACCTCTTCGAGGCGACGGGAGACGCTCGCTGGCTGCGCGAGGCCTTGACTCTCGACCTGGTTCTCGAAGCGCGTTACGAGGACAAGACCAACGGCGGCTTCTTCCTCACGAGCGACGACCACGAACGGCTGCTCGCCCGGGAAAAGCCCGCCTACGATGGGGCCGAGCCGTCGGGCAACTCGGTGCAGATCCTGAATCTCCTGCGGCTCAATGAGTTCACGACGAATGACACGTACCGGCAACGGGCGGAGCGAGCCCTCGGGGCGCTGGGAGGAACGCTCCGGCAGGCTCCCGCCGCCCTTTCGGAAGGATTGCTCGCGCTCGACTTTCTCTCCTGCAAGGCCAAGGAGGTCGTGATCGTGACGCACCTGTCGCGGGACGAGTCCGAACCGCTGCTCGCGCGGTTTCGCGCGACCTTTCTGCCCAACCGCGTACTGATCGTCGTTCCCGAGGGTCAGCCTCTGCGAGAGCTCTCGAAACTCACTCCACTCGTCGAGGGAAAGGTGGCCGCCAGAGCCCAGGCGACGGCCTACGTCTGCAAACGCGGCGTCTGCGATCTCCCGACTACGGATCCAGCCGTCTTTGAGAAGCAGATCCGCCAGGTCGATCCCCTTCCCGTTGCGGTTGCGAGGTAGGCAAGGCCTGCGAGGAGAGTGGGTCTGCCCCTCGCCCTTCCCTCGGGGCCTCGGTGGCCCGTTTCGTACTCAGCCGTACAGCAATTCGTAATGCGTCCCCTTCCCGTGAACTTGCCGTGGAGTCTCCGTTTGCGCTCTACGTCGGCCGCTGGTGGCCGGCCCTCTGAATGGCATTCAGGAGGTCGACGGTTCGATCCCGTTCAGCTCCACCAGGAATTCTTCAGTGGCGGAGAGAGACGCCATCTCGGTGAAGAGGTTCGGCGGGCTGCCGAGGACTTGAGAGCCACGGGGCGTACGGAAGTACGAGGGGAGCGAGGCGACAAGACGCGGCGGGTTACCGGGCGGCGAGGGCGCGGAGCAGCTCGTCGGCCAGCGCCGCACACGAAGCCCTAATCGTGCCCTCCGGCTCGAGTCCTGCCGCTGCGCGGGAGGCGAATGTGGAACCCGCTGCCTCCGGCCGCGCGAAAAGGTGTTCGAGATGCTGGAGCGCCTCGCCGGTGACCGCCGTGGAGCGCGAGTCTTGACCGAGGCCGCGTAGGCGCTGCGCGATGATCTCCGTAGGAACGCCCCGAAGCAGCCTGAGGATGTCGAGGGCATCTTTGTCCTTGACTCGGCTGGGCTGCTCGACTCGCTCCGCGAGCTTGTGGAGCTTACTGACGAGCAGCGCAGCCGGGCCGGCGACGAGGAGCTCAAATCGCCGTCCACCCTCTTGAAACGAGGCGATCTCCCGCATTTCCTGGTCAACCAGGGCTCCTTCGAGGCCGCGGGCCTTGCGGGCGGTGCGGTTGCCGTGAGGCCCAAGCCTCACGGCACGCCTGCCAGCGCCGGCGATCGCTTCGGGGACCATGAGGTCTAGCCGGGCATCGTCCTTGACCCACTGCCCAGGCTGATCACCGAGCACGAAACCGGAAGCCTGAAGCGCCTCGCCAATGATCGGATGGTCTGCAAGACCGCCCGGGTCGATGATGACATCGGCGTCGGTGGTGAAGGGGGCGACGGCGATGTCGGCTTCGCCGGTGTGCAGGTAGATCGCCTGAGCGCCGACGAGCACCAAGGATGAGCGGTGCGGGCCGAGAGCTTCGAGGGCGTCGAGCAGAACCTCTCTCGCCTTGACGTAAAGCGGGTCAGGCGCGCCAGGCATCGGTGTTCTTTTTCATCCAGGCGATCAGTTCCTCGCCCTCAGATGGTCCCCGACCGGGGCTCGTAAGGAGGTCCGCGGCGACCTGCGATACCGCCGCGTACGACACCCCGTCTTCGACCCAGGTCCGAGCAAAGGCCACTGGATCGAGGGGGCGCACGAGCATCACATTGGCGCCGGACTCCGCGGGACGGAGAGCGAGCGCCTGTGCAACGCGCTCTGGATCATCGACGTAGACAGCAGCTAGACGGGGCGACGCTGCGGGTGCGCGACGCACGGCTGCCAGTGACCCGGTGACCACCGCGCGTACTTCGAGGGACCTCAGCTTCTCGACGAGAGCGGGCAGGCCACGAGGATCGAGAAATGTCACGACGTCGTTGGATGAAAGAAACTGATAGTCCTGGGCCCAGCGTTGCAGCAGGCCTGCCCAATCGACTTCCCGGATCTCCTCGCGCGGACCGCGCTCGATCAGGGCTTCCCTCTCCAGCAGGCCGACGACACGTGAGGCGGACGCTGGCGCTGTCTCCGCAATTTCAGCTAGCCTGCGCACGCCGTAGGGCGGTCGGACATCGCAGAGAGCTCGCACGACGCGGGCGGCGGCCGGGCCCTTGAGTGAAGCCAGCGAGCGCGGCTTCCGCCCGGGATCTTTCTGGGCACCCTCCGCCTCCATGAAGATCCCTGGCCGATCAACGACGACCCGCATGTTGCCCGAGGCGTCCGCATAGCTGGCCCCGGCCTCCCTAAGCAGCTGGCGAGTGCGAGGGCTGAGAAACTGTGCCGTGACGAGGGTGTCCTTGAGGTCTTGCCGAGATGAGGATCGGAGCGTCAGCACGTCCTTGGGCTCCAGCTTCCTTCGCCTCAGCACAGTGAGCCTGGCGGTCGTGCCGTCTGGGGCTCGCAGGCTCACCGCGGACGTCCTGGATGGCCTCTGGAGGCGCCAAGACGGCGGGAGGCGCTCCGCCACGAGCCGGAGTGCCATGCCCAACTCGGCTGTTCCAGAAACTATACTGTTCCTCATAACGTGGAACAGTCTAATTTATGGAACACAATAAGTCAAGCACTCCTTGGCCGACGGCGGCGGGCGACCCAACAATCGGGCAAGGCGCTGCTAGTTGAGGGGAGGGCTACGGCCCCCGCTGCCGCGGTGGAAGTTAGGCCGCGCGGCGGCGGTAAGCGCGCTGCAGGTAGTAGACCGGGATGCCGAGGGCGATGAAGGCGAGGCCGATCCCGGACTCGCGCGGTGTGGCGATGAGCGTCGAGACGACGAGCGCGAGCGCCGCGCCGGCGAAGAGCAACGGGACGAGCGGATAACCCGGCACGCGGAAGGGCCGCGCCATCTGCGGGTCTTTGCGGCGCAGCACGACGACGGAGACCACCGCGAGCGCGTAGAAGATCCAGCCGCCGAAGATCACGTACGTGAAGAGTTGCGAGAACCCGCCGATGAAGAGCACGAGGAAGACGGACCACAGTCCCTGGAAGACCAGCGCCTCGACCGGCGTGCGCCAGCGCGGATGCACGCGCGAGGCCCGCTCGAGAAAGAGGCCGTCTTTGGCCATCTGGTAGTAGGCGCGCGGTCCGGCCAGGATCAGGGCGTTCATCGCGCCGAGGATCGAGCAGAGAATCGCGGCCGTCAGCAGCTTTCCTCCGAAGGCACCGGTGACGCGCGTCATCGCCGTCAGCGCGACGCGGTCGGTCGCGGCGATCTCGGCCGGTGTGAGGACCTTCAGGTACGCGAAGTTCGCGGCGAGGTACAGGAACACCACGAGCGCCACGCCTCCGATCAGGCCGCGCGGGAAGTTCTTCTGGGGATTCCGGATCTCTCCGGCCGCGAAGGAGAGGTCGTGCCATCCCTCGTAGGCCCAGAGGACCGCGATGACCGCCGCGCCGATCGCGGCGGCCGAGATCGGGCCCGAGGGCAGGGCGGGAACCTGGGCTGGCGTATCCAGGCGCGGGCCGGGCAGGAGAAAGATCGCCGTGACCATGGCCACGAGGCCGCCCACCTTCAGGACGGTGAGCACGTTGCCGACCCTCGCCCCGTTCTTAACGCCCAGGGCGTTGATCCACGTCAACAGCACGATCGCAACGATGCCGGCGATCTTTGCGGTCAACGGAGTCAGGGGGACGAAGCCGCCGAGGTAGATCGGGAACGCCGCCGCCAGCGTCGCGATCGAGCCCGAGGTGGCGACCGTGAAGAGCATCCACCCGCAGAGGAATCCGGGCAGCGGCCCGAAGGCGCGCGCGATGAAGGTGTAGATGCCTCCCGCGCCGGGCATCGCGGCCCCGAGCTCGGCCAGCGAGAGGGCGCCGAGCAACGTCAGGACGCCGCCGATCACCCAGACCGACAGCATCCAGCCGGGAGTGTGGACGGCCCGCGCGATTTCGGCGGGCACGAGGAAGATGCCCGAGCCGATGATCGTGCCGACGACGAGGTTGACCGTATCGAAAAGGCTGAGCTCCCTGGCCAGCTCGGTCTCGTGGCCGCGGGAATTCCCGTCGTGACTCACGCGCACCCCCTCAAGTGGAACGTTGGGGGTGTTTTATCACCTTCAGTTCCGACGTGGACCTACTGGCCGGGGAACCGGTCCTCGAGCTCCTGCAGCCGCTTCTCCAGGTCCTCGAGCCGCTCCTCGAGCCCGGGCAGATCCGGAGGCGGCGGCGCGATGAACGCGCGGCCGGGGGTATGCGATTTCCAGCGCAGCCCGGGCACACGATCTTCGAGAGCGCCCATGCGGATCTCCTTGTCTTTGCGCTCGACGACGATGATTGTCAGGCTCTTCGCCGCGCGGTCGCGCAGGACCTCGACGGTGACCTTCTCCCCGTCCTTCTTATGGCGGACCGTTCGGATGAGCTCGCCGACCGAGTCGATGCGATCGCCGTCCACGCTCGTCACGATGTCGCCCACGAGGACGCCCGCTTTGGCGGCGGGGCCGTCCGGCTCGACCGATCCGACGAGGACGCCCGCGTCCTTGGGCGCCCCGAAGTGCTGGCGCAGCTCGGGCGTCATCTCGATCGGACGCACGCCGATGAAGCCGCCGCTCGTGTGTCCGTGCCGGCGCAGGAAGGTCGAGTGGCCGTTTTCGATCTCCATGCCCTCGATGTCGGCGAACTCCTCGGGGGCGTCGTCGACGCCCCAGATGAAGACGCGGTCGCCGTCCACGACGATTTCCTTCTCGGGAGACGCGACGACGATCTTCTTCGACTTCCTGCGCGGCGCCGCGGGCGGGGCCGGGGGAGCGGGCGGTGCGGCCGGGGCGGGCGCGACCTGCGGCGCTGGCGGCGCCGGTGGTGTCGGCGGGGCCGGGGGATCGCCGGACGCCCGAAGGCGGGAAGCCGCACAAACGATCAAGAGAGCCGCCGCGAGTGTCGTCTTCAAGACAGAGATCTTCATAGTTCCTCCATGTCGAGAGGAGAGACGGCCGAATCGGGGGAAGGTTACGGTCCCCCTGATAGCCTTCGCGCCATGCGGCGCGGTCCGGTCATCGCGATCCTCCTCTTCGCCGCCGCCGGCACCGCCGCAGCGCAGAGCCCTGCGGCCGACTGGCGCACGGTCGAGACGAAGCACTTCCGGGTCCACTACCCGACCTCCTTCGAGGCGTGGGCGCGGCACGCCGCCCTCGAGATCGAAGCGATCCACGCGCGCGTGACGGAATTTGTTGGCTACGTGCCGTCGCGGCGGATCGAGGTGGTGGTCGCCGATCCTGCGGCGGACTCCAACGGCACCGCGATCCCGTTTCTCGACCGGCCCGAGATCCTGCTCTGGACTTCGGCTCCGGAGTCGGAATCGGGGATTGGCGACTACGGCGACTGGATGGAGCTCGTAGCGACGCACGAGGTCGCCCACATCGTCCACCTCGCGCGCCCGCGCAACCGCTCTTCGGCCGTGCTCGTGCTGCTCTCGCCCGCGCCGTTCGGCCCCCTGGCGTTGAAGGCGCCGGACTGGGTGACGGAGGGCTACGCGACGATCGTCGAGGGAGCGCTGACGGGATCGGGGCGGCCCGGCTCGAGCTTTCGCGCCATGGTGCTGCGGCAGCTCGCGATCGAGGGCAAGCTCCCCGAGTACGACGAGCTCGACGGGGCGGCGGGCTGGCTCGGGGCATCGATGCCGTACCTCGTCGGCTCGGCGTATCTCGAGTGGCTTTCCGAACGGGACGGCAAGGACGTCCTGCCGAAACTGTGGAAGCGGATGGCCTCCTCGCGCGGCGGCAGCTTCCACGAGGCGTTCAAGGGCGTCTTCGGCGAATCGCCCAAGACCCTGTACGACCGTTTTCGCGCCGAGCTGACCGCTCGCGCGCTCGTAGAAGAAAAGCGGCTGAAGGAGGCGGGGCTCGTCGAAGGGGAGCCCTGGCAGCGCCTTCCCGGCGGCACTCTGGCGGCGCAGGTATCGCCGGACGGATCGAAGCTGCTCGTCCGCCGGGATCCCGCGCGCGGCGAAAGCTCGCTCGCCGTCTGGGAGATTGCGCCGACGGCCGCCGAACTCAAAGCCGAGGACGTGCGCCGTCAGGCCGACGCCGAGCTCGCGCAGGACCCGAACGAGGTGGCCGACCGGCCCGAGTCGCCGGCGCCGCGCGAGCCCGGCTGGGGGCTTCCCCGCGCGAATGGATACGCGGCGGCCGATCCCCGCTGGATGCCGGGAGGCCGT
>JBGPGG010000070.1:0-15847 GCA_041483715.1 Thermoanaerobaculia bacterium | reverse complement strand
CGTCGGGCAATTGGTGCTTCCCCCGCCTCCGCAGTGGTTGCCCTCCATGATCTTCCAGCCGTAGTTCTCGCCGCCCGCGCTCGAGCTCGGCTGGAAGTCGATCTCCTCCCACGCGCTTTGCCCGACGTCGCCGATCCAGAGGTCGCCCGTCGCGCGGTCGAAGGAGAAGCGCCACGGGTTGCGCAGACCCTTCGCCCAGGTCAGGTTGCGCGGATAGGCGCCCGTCGCCTGCTGGTTCGACGGCGGGATCCCGTAGAAGGGCGACGTGCTCACGTTCTGATCCACGTCAATCCGCAGGAGCTTGCCGAGCGGCGAATCGTCGTTCTGCGCGTTGCACGGTGGGTCGTTGCCCGAGCCGCCGTCGCCCGTGCCGATGTAGAGGTAGCCGTCGGGGCCGAACTGGAGCTGCCCCCCGTTGTGGTTCGCGTTCGGGTTCGGGTTGGTGTGGTGGTCGATCGTCAGTAACACGATTCCCGCCGACGGGTTGGCGAGGTTCGGGTCCGACGTGGAGCGCTGGTAGCGCGCGATCGTGATATCCCCGACGGTATTCGTGTAGTAGATGAAGAAAAAGCCGTTCGACGCGTACTGCGGGTGGAAGGCGAGGGAGAGCAGTCCCCGCTCGCCGCAGCAGAAGACCAAAGAGACGACGTCGAGAAAGGGTGTCGCTAGAACCGTCCCGCCGCTGTAGATCCGGATCTGGCCGGCCTGCGTCGTCAGGAAGAGCCTCGCGTCGCCGGCGTTCGTGATGGACGTGACTGAGACCAGGCCCGAGGCGAGCTGCTGCAGCGCGATCACGGGCGCCGCGGCCTGCTGCAGCGACTGCGCGCCGTCGTCGCCGGCCCGGCCGGCCCGGGCGAGAAAGGCCGACAGAAGAAGCGCCAGGCCGCCGGCGAATACACCGAGAGCGGTACGTCGAGGTGAGGCTGCTCGGACCATGGCCTGATGTTCAATATTCTAACGCTTTCGCCGCGCAACCGGCAGCTCTCTGCGCCGGCGGGGGCCAGCCTGATGGGCTAACTAAACGGGTGGGCTATCGCTCGCGTCAAAGGCTTCCAGCTCCCGCTGCCACTCGGAGGGCGCGCGGCTCCGCAGAAGCCTCACGCATCGGTTCCAGCGCAGGATGGCGTCATCGTTGCCTTCGGGGCGGATCTTCTCGGCATGTTCGAAGCAGTTCATCGCCTCCTCAAAAAGAACGATCACGGTGTGAGGGCGGGCGCCCGAATGGAGCAACGCCTTGGCCCGTCTCTCGTGCACGATCCCGGTGTAGTAGAGCCTCTCGTAGGGGTCTTTGAGACCCTGAAAGACGCTCTCCGCCTCGGCGTAGCGGTCGGCGGCGCCGCCGGTGAACTGATCGGTGATTGCCAGGGCCAGAAGGCGCAGCGCGAGCTGGTGGTCCGACTCGACGGAGACGATGTCGCGGCAAATCGACTCGGCCTCGCCGGGCTCGTTGAGGTTTCTGTACAACTCGACCTTCGAGATGGCCTCCGGGATGCCGGCCTTGGAGATCGACTTGAGCTTCAGTTCCATTTGGCCTCCCGAAAGAGTTCGGCTGCTTGCCGCGAGGGAGAGCGGAAGAGAACTTGCTACGGGATCGTCCAGAGCATGTAGCCCGCCAGCGCAGTTCCCGCAGCTGCTCCTCCGTAGCAGAGAAAGAAGATCACCTCGTTTAAGTGCTTGATCTGCAGGCCGTCATAGAGCGTATACCGAAAGCGATGGGCCCAATGGAAGAGCGAAAGAGAGCAGAGAACGAATAGGACAAGGCGTCCAAGCGGATGGCTGACGAGAGCAAGCGTCCTGTGATAGGCCGGCGGTTCGAGCCATCCCAGCGGAAATGCCAGGCCGTAAAGAAACAGGAGGATGGGAATCAGAAGGGCGGCGACAACTCCTCCGGCGCTGAAGAGCGCCCAAAGAACGGGTTCGTTCGATCTCTTGGCCATCTATCTTCGGAGAAGGAGCCACGCCAGAATGGCGGATGCCGCGAGCCACGCGATGTAGTTGGGCAGTACGATCAGAAAGTCAGGAACCCGCCTCCCTCGCATTCGCACGGCCATCGCCTTGGGGGCCAGGTGGAACCAGGTCAGGGCGTGAACGAGAACGAAGAAAAGGCTCAGCGCGTTCAAGGCGATGAGAATCGGCGCCTTCATCCACGCTTGGAATCTCGCGTAGGCCTCGGGCCCACCTCCCAGCGCGCGGACCTGCAAGAGAGTGAGGATCGCGAAGTAGGCAACGAAGATGCTGCTCAGCTCTCTCAAGATGAATTTCAGGTAGGCCCATCGCCGACTCCACCAGTACGTGGAAACTCGAGCTCGATACCACCGAGGATGGTATTTCGTGTAAACGGGTGCCTCGTTCACTTCGCTCTCCAGGGCATCAGAAAGGACTTGAACCACTCCTTCGTCGAGGTCAGCTTGTATTGCTGAATGGCTCCCGCCGGATCGACGTTCTTGGGGCACACCTTCGTGCACTCCCCGACGAACGTACAGGCCCAGATTCCCTCGTGCTGGGACAGAATGTCCAGCCGCTCCTCAGCTCCCTGGTCGCGTGAGTCCTGGTTGTAGCGTTGTGCAAGGGCGATGGCCGCGGGCCCGATGAAGCGGGGATCGAGTGCATAGACGGGGCAAGCGGCGTAGCACAACATGCAGTTGATGCACATGCTGAACTGCTTGTAGGTGTCCAGTTGATCCGGGGTTTGGAGGTACTCTCCTTCCGAAAGAGGCTTTTCCTCCTGCCGCACGATCCACGGTTTCACACTCTTGAGTTTGACCATGAAATCGGTCATCTCAATGACGAGGTCGCGAACGACCGGGAAGTATTGGAGCGGCTCCACACGGACCGGCCCTGGCATGTAGCCCGAGAGGAACGTGGCGCAGGTCAGCTTCGGCTCCCCGTCCACCATCATCCCGCAGCTTCCGCAGACTCCCATCCGGCAGGACCAGCGGTACGAGAGAGAGCCGTCCAGCCTGTCCTTGATGTAGTTCAGGGCGTCGAGAACCACCCAGTCCTTTCGGAAGGGCACCTCGTAGGTTTGGAACGTCGGTTCTCTCTCACGCTCCGGACGATAGCGCGTGACCTCCAGGGTGATCGTTTCCGCCATGTCGGCCTACCTTCCGTAAACTCTCTCGCCGGGCGGCCAGCGGGTGATGGTGACCGGCAGATACTCCACGCGGAACGATCCATCTTCGTTGCGAAAGACCAGGGAATGGGAGAGGAATCTCTGATCGTCTCTGGCGGGAAAGTCCGTGCGCCCGTGTGACCCGCGTGATTCCGTCCGCTGCAGCGCGCATTGGACGATCGCTTCGGCCACGTCGAGCATGAAGGAGAGCTCCAGGGCGGCCGTCAGTTCGGTGTTGAAGGTCCGGCTGTGGTCCTGGAGCGCCACGTCGCGGAACCGGTCCTGGAGTCTTCGAAGGGTCACCGCCGCCTGTACGAGCGAAGCCCCGGTCCGGTAGATCCCCGCGCCACTCTCGATGGTCTTGTGCATCTCCTCTCGGATGCCGGCGATCGACTCCCGGCCCGTCGTCTTCTGAAGAAAATCCCTCTTCAATCGCCTGTTCTCATCCATCGCCTGCGCCAGAACGTGGCCTGAGAAGTCTTTCTTCTCCGACGCGAAGGCCGCGGCGGCTCTGCCGGCTCGTGCGCCGAAAACCAGGAGCTCCGTCAAGGAGTTGGAGCCCAGGCGGTTCGCGCCGTTGATGCTCACGCACGCGACTTCACCCGCCGCGAACAAGCCCTTGAGCGGTGTGGCGCCGTGGAGGTCGGTATGAACGCCTCCCATCATGTAGTGGACAACCGGGCGGACCGGGATCAGCTCGTTGACGGGGTCGATGTTCTCGTACTTGAGGCACAACTCCCGGACGAAGGGGAGCTTGGTGTTGATGAGCTTCTCCCCCAGATGTCGGATGTCCAGGTGGACGACGGCGCCGTAGGGTCCCTCGACCGTGCGCCCCTTTTCCTGCTCTTTGACGAAGGCCTGGGACAATCGGTCTCGCGGCCCCAGCTCCATGGAACGCAGGACCGGCTTGGGCTGGGGAGTCCCGAGGTCGTAATCCTGCAGGTACCGATACCCATCCTTGTTGAGCAGGAAGCCCCCCTCGGAGCGGGCCGCCTCCGTGATCAGGATCCCGGTGAAGGGGAGGCCCGTGGGGTGGTATTGGACAAACTCCATGTCTTTCAGAGCAACGCCCGCCCGGCAGGCCAGCGCCATCCCGTCGCCGTTCTTGATGTTCGCGTTCGTCGTGAAGGGGAAGACCTTGCCGCACCCTCCCGTGCAAAGGATCACGGCTTTGGCCAGGATGGCCTGGATCTTCCCGGTCATCAGCTCGAGGGCGACGACCCCGTGGACCTGGCCATCGTCGACCAGCAGCCGGGTGACGAACCATTCGTCGTATCGGGTGATGGCGTCGTACTTCAACGAGGTCTGGAACAGGGTGTGGAGCATGTGGAAGCCGGTCTTGTCGGCCGCGAACCAGGTTCGCTCCTTCTTCATACCGCCGAAGGCTCGAACGGCGATGTGTCCGTCCGGGTCCCTGCTCCAGGGGCAGCCCCAGTGCTCCAGCCGCAACATCTCCTCGGGAGCCTCCCGGACGAAGGCCTCCACGGCGTCCTGATCGCAGAGCCAGTCTCCTCCGGAGATCGTGTCGTAGGCGTGGTCGTCCAAGCTGTCCCCGGGCTTGATGACCGCGGCGGCTCCCCCCTCCGCGGAGACCGTGTGGCTTCGCATCGGATAGACCTTCGAGACCACGGCCACGCTCAGTTTGGGATTGACCTCGGAAACGGCGATGGCCGCGCGCAGGCCCGCGCCGCCGCCGCCGACGAGAAGAACGTCGTGGGAAGAGACGTCCATTGTGACCGTCACCTCAATCGCCAGCTCTCCTCGCGCGGCCGTGAGGCGTCAAAACGGCCTCCCCCTCTGGCAGTCCGGGCTTGCGCCATGGTCCCACCTCTTGGTCGCTGGCCGGTAGATTATTCACGAACCTGCGCTTTTGTCGATCGCGGAACTCGTCCTCCATGGCCCGGATATTCCCCCCGTTCCGAGAAGTGAGCGTCCGCACCGTCGGGAAGTGGCGCAGCAGAGCGAACCAGAACATGGGGACGACGGGTCTCCCCTGCCGCACGGCGACAACCTGTGTGTAGGCGCGCGGGGTCCCGGCGAGCAGGCCCGCTCCGAGCAGGATCGGGGGGGCGGCGCGCCGTCTCACGCCAGGGCCGGGAAGGGGCTCGCGGGCGTTTCCGGGCGCACCACGCGCCGGTACTGCGAGTCGCGCTCGAAGGGCTCGCGGCCGGATTCGCGGATGATGCGCTCGAAGTCGCTGCGGGTCATCCCGGAGGCCGTCGTCGCGCCCGCGGCGTGCGTGATGATCTCGTCCACGACCGTTCCGACGAGGTCGTCCGCCCCGAAGAAGAGCGCCACCTGCGCGAGCTTCGTCCCGATCTGGATCCAGTAAGCCTTGATGTGCGGGACGTTGTCGAGCATCAGCCGCGAGACCGCGATGACGCGCAGATCGAGCTGCCCGGTCGAGGGCGGCAGATTTGCGAGCTGCGTGTTCTCGGGGTGGAAGGCGAGGGGAATGAGCCCCGGTATCCCTCCCGTGTCGTCCTGGAGGTCCCGCAGCCGCAACAGATGATCGACGCGCTCCTCGGCCGTCTCGACGTGTCCGTAGAGCATCGTCGCGTTGGTCTTCACTCCCTGGCCGTGGCACTCGCGCGCCACTTCGAGCCAGCGCTCGCCCGAGATCTTGTTCTTGCAGATGATGTCCCGCACGCGCCGGGCGAAGATCTCGGCGCCTCCGCCGGGACAGGAGTCCATCCCGGCCTCGTGTAACTCCCGGATCGCGTCGGCCACCGGCTTCTTGCCGATCTGTGCGATCCAATCGAGCTCCACCATCGTCCAGGCCTTCAGGTGGACGCCCGGGAACTTCTCCTTCAGGGCCCGCAGGAGGCCCGTGTAGTACTCGAAAGGCCAGGTCGGGTGCAGCCCGCCGACGATGTGGAGCTCGGTGACCGCCTCGCCGTAGCCCTTGCCCGCCTCGGCGACGCACTCGTCGATCGCCATCTCGTAGCCGCCCGGCTCGTTGACCTTCTTTGCCCAGGCACAGAGGGCGCAGTCCACCCAGCAGAGGTTGGTGGGATTCAAGTAACGGTTGACGTTGTAGAAGGCGAGATTGCCGTGGCGCTTCTCGCGGACGTGATTGGCGAGACGCCCGAGGCCAAGGAAATCCCGGGTCGCAAAGAGTCGAACGCCGTCCCCGAAGGACAGGCGCTCGCCGGCGAGGACCTTCGCCGCGATCGGCGCGAGGTCCGAGCCGCCGAAGGTCGAGAGTAGCTCGGTCACGGGATGGCGGGCTTGGTCACCGGCTGGAAGGGATCCTGGGACACCGGGGCGACGTCGTCGACGAAGGGAGTCAGGTACCGGTAGCAGTCCCAGCAGTACTTCTCTTCCGCCTTGAACTGGAAATCCACGACGCGGCCGACGGCAGGAAAGTCGAGGATCTCCTTGCCGCAGCGGTGGCACATGTCCTTCTGCCCCTTGATCAGCCGCCATACGGGTCCCATGAGTTCACCCCCGGCCCTTCTTCCGCGGGCAGAAGGGCACGATAGGGATGCTATCAAGTTTCGACTGTGCGTCCCCGGGGTGTCCGGAGCCCGAAGACCGCGAGCGCCACACTGGCGGCGAGTGCGATCGCCGCCCCGATCAGGAATGCGGCGTGCGGCCCGAACATTTTCCACCAGACCCCGAACAGGACCGAAGCCGGCAGCGCCGCCAGGCCGATGCTTGCGTGGAAGGCCCCGAACGCCCGGCCGCGAAGGTGGGCGGGCACGAGGTCGGCAACGAGCGCGCGCTCGGCCCCCTCGGTCAGGGCGTAAAAGAGCGCATAGAACGCGAAAAGGCCCCAGAGCTGCGTCGGGCCGGCGACGTACGCGAAGCCGACGTAGGAGATCGCGTAGACGATCCACCCCGCGATGATCGTGGGCACCCGCCCCAACCGGTCCGCGAGGGCGCCTCCCGGCACGCCCGCGGCCGCCTTGACGCCGTTAAAAACCGCCCAGAGCAGCGGCAGTTGCCAGACGGCCAAGCCCGTGTCGCGGGCCCGGAGGAGCAGGAAGGCATCGGTCGAGCTCGCGAGCGCGAACAGAACGAAGATGCCGATGGCGGCCCAGAGTCGCTTCGGCAGCGCGCCGGCGTGCGGGGGGGCGTCGCGCGCGACGGGCTCCTCGCGCCGGGGCGCTTCCCGCAGACGGAAGATCAGCAGCAGCACCGCAGCGATGCCAGGGACCGCGGCGAGCAGGAAGACGGAGCGCTCGTCCTCGAAGACGAACTTGAGGAGGAACGCCGCGAGCAAGGGCCCGACGAGAGCGCCGGCGTTGTCCATGGCGCGCTGCAGACCGAAGGCGCGGCCGCGGTGCTCCGGCGCGACCATGTCCGCGAGCAATGCGTCGCGCGGCGAAGTGCGGATGCCCTTGCCGACGCGGTCGGCGAATCGGATCGCGAGCACCTGGCCCCAGCTCGCGGCCAGTCCGACGAGCGGCCGCGCCAGGGCCGCGATCGAATACCCCGCGACGACGATCGGCTTCCTGCGCCGCACGCGGTCCGACCACCAGCCGGAGATCATCTTCATGAACGAAGCCGTCGCTTCCGCCACCCCCTCGATGAGCCCGATTGCCGCGGGCCCGGCGTGGAGGGTGCGTGTCAGGAAGCCGGGGAGAAGCGGAAAGATCATGTCGGAGGCGACATCCGACAGGAAGGAAACCCAGCCGAGGAGCATGACACCGGCATTCATGCGGGGCTTCTGTTCGTGCGACATAAAGAATTAGTCTATTAGTCTAATATTCCTAATATTATTAGGAAAGCTTCTCTCGCCCCGCCTCATCATAATCGCCGCGTGCGGCTCCACTCCTCCGATTCCTTCATTCTCGGCACCCACGCGCTCAAGGAAACCGATCGCATCGTCTCGTTTCTCACCCGGGATGCCGGCAAGAAGCGCGGCGTGGCCAGGGGCGCGCGCCGCCCGAAGAGCATTTTTTCGGGCGCGCTCGAGCCGATGACGGAAGCCCGCGTCGTGTACTACGAGAAGGAAGGGGGCGATCTCGTCTCGATCAACGCCGCGGATCCGATCCGGCCCTCCTTCGCCCTCTCGAAGGACCTCGACCGCGCGCTGCTTCTCTCGACGCTGGCGGAAAGCCTGGAGACCTTCGTCTCCGAGTCCGACCCCGCCGAGCCTTTCTACCGACTCGCGCGTCACGCCATGGACGCACTCTTCGCCGGCGCGCCGGCCGTCCTCGCCGCTGCCTACTTCGACGTCTGGATCCTGAAGCTCTCCGGCCTCTTCCCGTCCCCCCGCGAGTGCGCCGGCTGCGGCCGCCCTCTCGAAGACGCGGACCCGCTGCTCTACGACGAGGCGCGCCCCGGTTTCATCGGCGCCGAGTGCCGCCGGGGCGAGGTCCTGCGCCTGACCCCGGACGCGCGGCGGACACTCTTTGCCTTCCTGTCCGGCCCGCTCGATCCCGCGGCACGGCCGAAGGGTCTGGCCGAGATCGGCCGCGTGGCGCGGCTTGCCCGGCGTCACTTTCTGGGCCATGAGCTCAAGAGCCAGCGCGTGCTCGCCGAGATCCTGGGGTAGCCCGGCTGGGATAAACTGCGGCCAGTGTTTTCCGAGGAGGTCCTCTCCCGTGTCTAACCGCCGCGGCCTTCCCTCCGAGTCCCACATGAAGCATGACGCCCATTTCGTCGATTTGCTCTCGGAGCGCTTCGGCGCATTCACCCTGCAGAAGCTCATCCGGGAGCTGACCGCGTTCTGGGAGGGGGAGGGGTGCCTGATCGAGCAGCCCTACGACTTTCCGATGGGCGCCGGGACGATGCATCCGGCGACGTTCCTGCGAGTCCTCGGGCCGGATCCCTGGCGGTGCGCGTACGTGCAGCCCTCGCGGCGGCCGGCGGACGGGCGCTATGGCGAGAACCCGATGCGCCTCGGCAAGCACCTGCAGCTGCAGGTCGTCCTGAAGCCCTCGCCGGAGAACGTGCAGGAGATCTATCTGCGCAGCCTCGAACGCATGGGCGTCGTGCTGGCCGAGCACGATGTCCGCTTCGAGGAGGACAACTGGGAGTCCCCGACGCTCGGCGCCTGGGGCGTGGGCTGGCAGGTCGTGATGGACGGGATGGAGATCACCCAGTTCACCTATTTCCAGCAGGCGGGCGGGATCGACCTCGCGCCGGTGACGGCGGAGATTACGTACGGGCTGGAGCGGATCGCCATGTTCCTGTCGAAGGCGAACTCGGTGTTCGACGTGATGTGGAACTCGACGCTGTCCTACGGGCAGGTGCGCCACCGGGACGAGGTCGAGATGTCGAAGTACAACTTCGAGGTCGCCGACGCGGAGCTGGCGACGCTGATGCTCGACCGGCACGAGCGGGAAGCCCGGCGCTGCCTCGAGGCCGGTCTCGTCATCCCCGCCTACGAGGCGACGCTCATCTGCTCCCACCAGTTCAACATCCTCGACGCGCGCGGCGCCGTTTCGGCGACCGACCGGGTCGGCATCGTCAGGCGGATTCGCGATCTCGCCTGCGCGTGCGCGCGCGCCTATGTTGCCGGGAAGGAAGGCCAGCGGTTCCCGCTCGCGGAGCCGGAGCCGGCGGCCGTTTGAGGGATTGGACCTTCCGAAGCAACGAGTGAACGTCCAAGACTTCCTCTTAGAGATCCGCACGGAGGAGATCCCGGCGTCGGCGCTGCTGCCGGCGCGCCTGGAGCTGTCCCGCCGGCTGTCCGACGCGCTCGCGGAGGAAGGCCTCGCGCCGGCCTCGTCCGAGTCGTACGCGACGCCCCGGCGCCTGGCGGCCGTCCTGCGCGGACTGCCCGAGCGCCAGGAGGACCGCTCCGCGGAAGTGCTCGGCCCGCCGGCGGGCAACGCCTACGACGCGGACGGAAAGCCGACGAAAGCGGCCGAGGGGTTCGCGAAGGCCCAGAAGGTGGACGTCGCGGATCTCGTCGTCGTGGACTCGCCGCGCGGCAAGACCGTGGCCGCGCGCAAGTCGATCCCGGGCCGCGCCGCCGACGAAGTGCTCGCGGAGATCGTACCGCGCGTGGTCGTGGGTTTGAAGTTTCCCAAGATGATGCGGTGGGGCGCCGGTGACCGCACGTTCGTGCGCCCGGTACGCGGAGTGGTCGCGCTCTTCGGCGGCCGTATCGTCCCGTTCGAGCTCTTCGGCGTCGCCGCGTCGGACCGCACCGTCGGCCACCGCGTTCTCGCCGAGGGCGAGATCCGCGTGTCCGGTCCCGACGACTACCTCGCGAAACTGCGGCAGGGCTTCGTCGAGCCCGACGGCGAGGCGCGGCGGGTCCAGATCCTCGAAAAGGCGCGCAAGCTCGCCGCCGAGGTGGGCGGCCAGATCGAGGCGCACGCGGACCTCGCCAACATGCTCGCGGACCTCGTCGAGTGGCCCGGCCTCGTGCGCGGCTCGTTCGCCCCGGAGTTTCTCGAGCTGCCCGAGGAGATCACCGTTACGGCGATGAAGACGCACCAGAAGTACGTCCCGGTGCGCGGGGCCTCGGGGCTCTTGCCGCACTTCATCGCGGTGATGGACAACACGGAGGATCGCAAGGGGTTCATCGCGAAGGGCAGCGAGTGGGTCCTGAACGCGCGCCTGGCCGACGCGCGCTTTTTCTTCGAGGTCGACGTGCGGGAGCGGCTCGAGGCGCGCCTGCCGCGGCTGTCGCGCCTGACCTTCCAGGACAAGCTCGGCGACTACCGCCAGAAGACGACCCGGATCCAGGACCTCGCCGGGGAGATCGCCCGGTTGACCGGGCGCGCTGACCTCGTCGAGTCCGTGCGCACGGCGGCCCTACTGTCCAAGGCGGACCTGAATACGCTGGTCGTCAAGGAGTTCACGGACCTGCAGGGCGTGATGGGCGGCATCTACGCGCGCAGGGAGCGATACCCGGACGCGGTGTGGAAGGCGATTTACGATCAGTACCGGCCGGCCTCGGGGTCGGACGATCCGCCGCGGGAGGCCTCGGGCGCGATCCTCTCGCTCGCCGACCGCTTCGATTCGCTGTGCGGGCTCTTCCGAATCGGGCTCGTCCCGACGGGGTCGAAGGACCCCTACGGCCTGCGCCGCGCGGCGCTCGGCATCGTCTCGATCGCCATCGTGCGCAACTGGCGCACCGACTGGCGGCCGATCGTGCGCAAGGCCCTCTCGCTCTTCCCGGCGGAGCTCGAGGGGCCGGACGCTGAAGAGACGCTGGAGGAGCTCGGCCGCTTCTTCGCCGATCGCCTCCGCAGCCTCCTCGAGCGCCGCGGCCACACCTACGACGAGATCTCGGCCGTCCTGAACGTGGGCGTGTGGGACTTCGCCGACACGGCCGATCGGGCGCGCGCGCTCTCGGAGGCGCGGCGCCACATGGATTTCCGGGCCCTCATCATGGCCTTCAAGCGGATCCGGAACATCGTCGGCGCCGAAAGCCCCGGCGCGCACTCGCCCGCGCTCTATCGCGAGGACGCGGAACGCGCGCTCGCATCCGATTTCCTCCAGGCGAAACAGGCGATCGCCGGGTTCGTCCAGGAACGGCACTATCGCGAGGCCATGGAAACCATTGCCTCGATCGCTCCATCGCTCGACCGTTTCTTCGTGGACGTCCTGGTGAACTGCCCCGAGGAAGACCTCCGGCGAAACCGCCTCGCGCTGCTCGCGTCGATCCAGAAGGAATTCACGAGCCTCGCGGACTTTTCCGAAATCGTGGTGGAAAGATGAAACGCGTCTATTCGTTCGGCAACGGTGCGGCGGAGGGCGCGGGCCTCGGCAAGGAAACGCTCGGGGGCAAGGGCGCGGGGCTGGCGGAGATGACGGCCCTCGGCATCCCGGTCCCGCCCGGTTTCACGATTGAAACGTCCGTCTGCGCCGACGTCTCGCGCGGCGCCTCGCTCGACGGGATCCGCCCCGAGGTGGAATCCGCCCTGCTCAAGCTCGAGCACGACGCGGACAAGCACTTCGGCGATCCCGAGAACCCGCTGCTCGTCTCCGTCCGCTCCGGGGCGCGCTCCTCGATGCCCGGGATGATGGACACGATCCTGAATCTGGGATTGACCTCGCGCACGGTGAAGGCCCTTGCCGCGCGCTCCGGGGATCGGTTCGCCTTCGACTGCCGCCGGCGTTTCCTCGAGATGTACGGCGACGTCGTGCTGCGCGTGCCGCGGCACGAGTTCGAGAAGGCGATGCACGAGGTCAAAAAGGCGCGCGGCGTTTCCTCCGACGCGGATCTCTCCGCCGCGGACCTGGCCGAGATCGTCCGGCGGGACGAGCAGATCGTGCGGCAGCGCACCGGCCACGATTTCCCCGACGACCCGCGCGAGCAGCTCTGGGGCGCGATCGCGGCGGTGTTCCGGTCGTGGGAGAACGAGCGCGCGAAGACGTACCGCAAGCTCCACCACATCCCCGACGACTGGGGCACCGCGGTCAACGTGCAGGCGATGGTCTTCGGCAATCGCGGCGACACCTCCGCGACGGGCGTCGCTTTCACCCGCGACCCGGCCAGCGGCGAGAGGAAGTTCTACGGCGAGTTTCTCCCGAACGCCCAGGGAGAGGACGTCGTCGCGGGCCTGCGCACGCCGCGGCCCCTGAACGCGGACGGCTCGGGCTTCTCCCTCCAGGAAACGATGCCGAAGGCCTACGCCGAGCTGCAGCTCGTGCGCGAGCGCCTCGAGAAGCGTTTCCGCGACATGCAGGACCTCGAGTTCACGATCGAGGAGGACAAGCTCTATATCCTGCAGACCCGCAACGGGAAGCGGACCGGCTTTGCGGCCGTGCGCATCGCGACGGACATGGTGGACGAGGAGCTGATCGACGCCGAGGAGGCGGTCGCGCGCGTGGAGCCCGAACAGCTCGTGCAGCTGCTCGCCCCGGTCTTCGACGCGAAGGAGAAGGACGCCGCAGTCAAGGAAGGGCGCCTGCTCGGCAAGGGTCTGCCGGCCGGTCCGGGCGCCGCCTGTGGCCGGGTCGCCCTCACCGCCGAGCGCGCCGTCGCGATGGCGGCGAAGGGCGAAACGGTCGTCCTCGTGCGGGAAGAGACCTCACCCGAGGACATCGCCGGCATGCACGCGGCCGCCGGCATCCTCACGACCCGCGGGGGAGCGACCTCGCACGCCGCAGTCGTAGCGCGCGGAATGGGCAAGACCTGCATCGTCGGAGCGGGCGAAATCACGGTGGACCACGCGCAAAAAGAAATTCGCTCGAAGAGCCTGAAGGCGGCCGAGGGGGACTGGATCTCGATCGACGGCACTACCGGCGAGGTGCTGCTCGGCAAGCTCTCGACGCGGCCGTCGGAGGTGCTGCAGGTGGCGATCGAGGGGACGATCAAGCCGGAGGACTCGGCCGTCCATCGTGCTTTCATGCGTATCCTCGAGTGGGCCGACGCCCAGCGCCGTCTCGGCGTCCGCGCCAACGCCGACACGCCGAACGACGCGCGGATCGCGCGGCTCTTCGGCGCCGAGGGGATCGGTCTCTGCCGGACGGAGCACATGTTTTTCGAGGCCCGGCGTATCGTCGCCGTGCGCGAAATGATCCTCGCCGAGACGCTCGATCAGCGGCGGGCCGCGCTTGCAAAGATCCTTCCGATGCAGCGCGAGGATTTTCTCGGCATCTTCCGCGAAATGGGCGACCGGCCCGTCACGATCCGGCTGCTGGATCCGCCCCTGCACGAGTTTCTGCCGCACGACGACGACACGATGCAGAAGATGGCGAGCGAGCTCGGGGTTTCGATCGAGAAGATCCGCGAGCGCACGCACGCCCTGAAGGAAACCAACCCGATGCTCGGCCATCGCGGCTGCCGGCTGGGCATCACGAACCCCGAGATCTACGAGATGCAGGTCCGCGCGATCTTCGAGGCGGCCGCCGCGGCGATGCGCGAGAGGCTCCATCCCAACCCGGAGATCATGATCCCGCTCGTCGGCGCGCGGGGCGAGTTCGAGCGCCTGCGGGTCCTCGTCGAGGACTCCGCGAAGAAAGTCATCGCCGAGGCGGGCCTCGAAATCCCGTACAAGGTCGGGACCATGATCGAAGTCCCGCGCGCGGCCCTGCGCGCGAACCGGATCGCGCTCAACTGCGACTTCTTCTCTTTCGGCACGAACGACCTCACGCAGATGACGTACGGCTACTCGCGCGACGACGTGGGCACGTTCCTGCCGGCCTACATCGCCGAGGGCATCCTGCCCGAGGACCCGTTCTCGAGCCTCGACCAGTACGGCGTGGGCGAGCTCGTCGCGATCGGAACGCGGCGCGGGCGCGAGGTCAAGCCGAAGTTGAAGGTGGGGATCTGCGGCGAGCATGGCGGCGATCCGCGCTCGATCGAGTTCTTCAACCACGTGGGTCTCGACTACGTTTCGTGCTCTCCGTTCCGCGTCCCGGTCGCGAGGCTCGCCGCGGCGCGGGCCTCGCTCGCGGAAAAGAGCGTCGGGACCTCCTCCACCGCGTAAGGCTTGAGGGAGAAAGAATGCTGACGGCTCTTGCCATGGCAGCCCTGCTCGCGACGGCGCCCCGGGAACCGCCGGCGGACCTCGTGCTTTTGTCCGCGCGGATCTGGACGGGAGATTCGAAGAACCCGGAGGCCGAAGCGCTGGCCGTGCGCGATGGGCGCATCGTCGCCATCGGGATGAACAAGGCGGTCGAGGCACTCAAGGGCCCGAAGACCGTCGTCGTGGACGGCAAGTGGCGGCGGGTCGTGCCCGGTTTCATCGATTGCCACACGCACATGTCCGGGGGCGGCTTCGACCTCTCGGCCGTGGACCTGCGAACGACGAAGGACGGAGCGGACTTTGCGCGCACTCTCGCCGCGTACGCGAAGACGCGCCCGGCGGGAGAATGGCTGACCGACGGCGCGTGGGATCAGACGCGGTGGACGCCGCCGGTTCTACCGACGAAGGCCCTGCTCGATCCCGCCACCGGCGACCACCCGACCTGCCTGTCGCGGTTGGACGGCCACATGATGGTCTGCAACAGCCTGGCGTTGAAGATCGCTGGCATCACGGCAGCGACGCCGGATCCGCCGGGGGGCGTGGTCGTGAAGGACGAAAAGGGCGAGCCGACCGGCGCTCTCAAGGACGGCGCGATGGACCTGGTCTGGAAGTTTCGGCCCGCGAGGACGCAGACGGAGATGCTCGCGGCCCTACGCACGGCGATGAAGCACGTGGCGAAGTTCGGCGTGACGTCGGTCCAGGATCTTCCGGGCGTCGCGGCCGACGTGCCGGCGTGGGCGGTGTTGCGGGACGCGGGAGAGTTGACGGTGCGCGTCAACTACCGGCCGGCACTGTCCGAGTGGCAGAAGGCGAAGGACCTCCAGTCCTCGATGAAGAACGACGACTGGCTGCGCATCGGGGGCGTCAAGGGCTATATGGACGGCTCGCTCGGATCGGGCACGGCGGTGATGTACGAAGGCTTCAGCGACGAGCCTGGCAATCGCGGCGTCTACTCGGCCGAGGCGATCCCGCTGTCGTCGATCGAGGGGCACATCGCGGGCGCGGACAAGGCAGGCCTCCAGGTCGAGGTCCACGCGATCGGCGACCGCGCGAACTCGGAGCTCCTCGACATCTATCAGCGCGTCGAGAAGCAGAACGGCCCGCGCGACCGGCGCTTCCGGATCGAGCACGCCCAGCACCTGCGCGCCTCCGACATCCCGCGCTTTGCCGAGCTCGGCGTCATCGCGTCCATGCAGCCGTACCACGCGGTGGACGACGGCCGCTGGGCCATGAAGCGTCTCGGCGCAGAGCGCGCGCAGGGGACGTACGCGTTCCGGTCGCTCCTCGACGACAAGGCCACGCTCGCGTTCGGCTCCGACTGGGACGTGGCGCCGATCTCGCCCATCCT
>JBGPGG010000069.1:0-15966 GCA_041483715.1 Thermoanaerobaculia bacterium | reverse complement strand
CGGGGCCCCGGAGGCGCGAAACGGCTCGAGTCGATAGTTCCTCTCGATCCACGCCCGGATCTCGCGCCCGTAATCATCGCCGAAGAGCCCGTGGTCGTACTCGCTCACCGGCCGGCGCCAGAGGACGATCGCCGCCGGCCGCGCGCGAGCGAGCTCGTCGAGGACGGCCGCCTCGTTGTCCGCGGTGAGATACCCCGGCAGGTACAGCTTGTGGCGAATCGGGTTCGGACGGCCGGAGAGAAAGTTGAGCAGTTCGCCCTCGGGGAAGACGACGAGCCCATTCCCCGGCGCCGTCGCGCCCCGGATCGCTGCCGAGAGCTCCTCGATCTCCCTTGCGACTTCCGGCCTCGCCGAGAGCATGCGGCCCGTTCCCACAAAGGGCACGGCCTCGATCGACGCGTACTGCCAGGCCCGGCCCGCAAACGCGACGGCCACGAGCCCTGCTACCGTCCAACGCAGGCCGGCGGCCAGACGCGCGCGGTCCGCGCCGCGCCGGTGCGAGGCAATCGCGATGCGAAGCAGTCCCGCGGCGCAGACGAACGCGAAGAGCAGCGGCGGGCCCACGTAGGCCGAGTCGCCGATGTGAAACAACCGCCGATAGGAGAGGACGAGGCCGAGAAACCCGCACGCGACGAGGGCGGCCGCCGGCGAGCCGCGGCGACGCCGCAATCCGGCCGCGAGGGCGGCCAGGCAGACGAGCGGGGCCGCGCTGAAGAGAACCGCGCCGCCCGCGCCGCCCGCGAGCGCCGTCGCCGCCAGGATCGCGAACACGACCGCGAGCCCCCGGAGCTTCGGCCGATCCCGGCCGCTGGGCAGCGCAAGCAGCGACACGAGAAGAAAGAGCCCCGTCCACATGGCGGCCGAATAGAAGAGCTCGGGAATCCCGTTCTTCCAGTCCGGCAGGCCCGAGAAGGCGACCAGGAAATGCCGCGTTTCGGCAGGCAGACCTGTCAGCAGGACGTGGCCGTCGTTCACGACCGCCGCCGCGCCCGCCCGGGCGAGGAAGTAACCGAGACCCGCCCCGAACGTCGCGGCGTATGCGGCGCCGACGAGGACCGCATCGAGGAGGCCGTCCCGCCGGCGCCTGGGACGCACGACGCACGCGAGCGCTGACGCCGCGGCCGCCATGAGGCCCCACTCGGTGCGACAGAGGCCTGCGAGGCCCGCACACACGCCAGCCGAGACAGCCCTCGCCCGGGATCGCCCTGCGCCTGCCCCGAGAAGGACGCCGGCCAGCGCGAACGCGGCCGCTTGCCAAATGCGGTATCCCATTCCGAGCAGCACGCCGCCGGCATTCGGCATGAAGACCAGCGCGGGGACCGCGAGGGCGGCCCACGGCGCCGCCTCGCGCTTCCCGGCGACCTTGCTCAGGACGGCGTAGAGAACCGCGAGGACCGCGATCGCCGTGACCACGCCGGCCAGCACGAGCGCCGAAAAGCTCGAGCCGAAAACCCGCAGGAACGCCGCCTGGAAGTACGGCGTGAACGGGCCGAACCAGTAGACGACGTCGCGATAGAGGAGCTCGCCGCGAGCGAGCGCGTCCGGCACGATCCATTCGCGGCCCGAATCGATCAGCGGATCGGACCACTTGCCGCGCGAAACGATGAAGAGGGCCGCGGTGGCCGCCGCCGCCGCGGCCGCTCCGAGGACGGAGCGGCGGCTCATGTCACGACCGCCGGGCTCCTCGTCTCACGTTTTACGATTTACGCGCGCGAAGCGCGTTATTTTGCGTCGAGCGCGTGCTCCTTTTCGCGCTCTTCTTCTTCGATCTCGACCGGGTAGATGCCGGTGAAGCAGGCGGTGCAGGTCGCATGCTGCGGTCGCCCGAAGGCCTCCAGCATCCCTTCGACCGAAAGGTAGCCGAGGGTGTCGGCATCGATGAACTTCCGGATCTCCTCGACCGACTGGTTGGCCCCGATGAGCTCCCCGCGCGTCGGCGTGTCGATCCCGTAGTGGCAGGTGTTCATGGTCGGCGGCGAGGAAACGCGCACGTGGACCTCGCGCGCGCCGACTTCCCGGATCATCTTCACGATCTTGCGCGAGGTCGTTCCGCGGACGATCGAGTCGTCCACGAGCACGATGCGTTTGCCTTCGACGATCTCGCGGACGGGATTCAACTTCACCTTGACGCCGAAGTGGCGGATCGCCTGCTTGGGCTCGATGAATGTGCGGCCGACGTAGTGGTTGCGCACGAGTCCCAGCTGGAAGGGGATGCCCGACTCCTCGGCGTAGCCGAGCGCCGCGTACATCCCGGAGTCCGGGACCGGCACGACGACGTCGGCCACGGCCGGATGCTCGCGCGCGAGCTTGCGGCCGAAGCCCTGGCGTGAGGCGGCCACGCTGCGGCCGAAGACCATGGAGTCCGGCCGCGCGAAGTAGACGTGCTCGAAAACGCAGGGCGTCGAAACCGGAAACGCGAAGCGGTGCGAGGCGAAGCCCTCCCGCGAGAGGTGCACGATCTCGCCGGGCTCGACGTCGCGCTCGTAGCGCGCGCCGATCAGGTCGAAGGCGCAGGTCTCGGAGGCGACGACGGGCGAGCCTTCGCGGATCCCGAGCGACAGCGGCCGGATCCCGTTCGCGTCCCGGGCGGCAAAAATCCCCTCGCGCGACAGGATCACGAGCGAGAAGGCCCCGCGGACCTCCAGCAGCGCCTCGGCGATCGCGCCGGCGAGCGTGGGCGCCTCGGACCGGGCGATCAGGTGGACGATCACCTCCGAATCGGAGGTCGTCGTGAAAAGCGCCCCCTTCGACTCGAGCACGGCCCGGATCTCCCGCGCATTCACGAGGTTCCCGTTGTGCGCGAGGCCGACCGGGCCCCGCCCGGTGGCGAACACGATCGGCTGGGCGTTGGCGAGCGCCGAGGAGCCCGCCGTCGAGTACCGGACGTGCCCGATGGCCGTGCGGCCCGGCAGGCGCGAAAGCCGCGCCTCGCCGAAGACTTCGGCGACGTAGCCCATCTCGCGCTCGACGTGGATTTCGCCGTCCTCGAGCGAGGCGATCCCGGCCGACTCCTGCCCCCGGTGCTGGAGGGCGTAGAGACCGAGGTAGGCGAGATTGGCCGCATCCTCCGAATCGCAGACGCCGAAGACGCCGCATTCGTCGGAGAAGCCGCTCCGGTAGGCCATTGGAAGCCTATGTTAACACTCGACAGGCTCGACGTAATCCCGACCGATCCGGGCTCAGCGCGGCGGCAGATCAATGAGGACGATGTCGGAGTTCTCGCGAAACGACGACGCTGACCGCGCCTCCCTCTCAAACTGTTTCAAGCGCTCAGTGTCATTTGCGAGCGCCTCTCCGGTCCCGATCACCTGGCCGACAGAAACTCGGCAACCGCGCGCGAAAAGGCCGCGGGCTGCTCGCGTTGGGGCAGATGGCCGGCGTCAGCCAGGACGACGAACCGCGAACCCGCGATGCGCGCGGCGAGACGCTCCCCCTCGCGGACCGGCAGCATCCGGTCCTCGCGGCCCCAAACGATGAGCGTCGGAACGCGAATGCGGGTCTCGATTCCCACGTAGCGCCGCGGGTTCGACCGGGTCGCGGCAAGTGCCGCGCGACGCGTTCCCGGGATCGTCAGCGGAAACCACGCGTCGTCGATCGCGTGATCCGTCACGCGGGCGCCCCGCGCGAAGAGCCAGGACCGGAGGCCATGGGCCACGAGCGGCCGGCTCGCCAGCGCAAGGGCGACCTCACCGAGCCGCGGAGCGCGGAGCAGACGCACCGGCCAGACGATGGGAGCCTCGGCCGTGGCCGGCGCGACGAGCACAAGCGCAGACACGCGTTCCGGATGCTCCGCCGCAACCAGCATCGCGGCCGCGCCTCCGAGCGAGTTGCCGACGAGGACAGCGCGCCCGATCCCGCGCGCGTCGAGGAAGTCGGTGAGGCCGTGCGCCGACCCTTCCACCGTGTAGTCGAACGGCCACGGACGGTCCGAGCAGCCGAATCCCGGCAGGTCCACGGCGATCGCCGGGTGTCCCGCCGACGCGGGCCCGAGGACCTCCTGCCAGGTCGCCGACGACGCGAGCAGGCCGTGCACGAACACGACCGGCTCGCCCCGCCCCTCCACCTCGCGCGAACGCCAGCGCACCCCGCCCACGAGCGTGTCGAGCTGCCCGGGTCCGGGCGGCGGAATCATGCCGCGATGCATGACGCCGAGCATACCGGGGCTCGGCTGTGGTCCCGTCGCATCCCGTACGGGCGAAGATGTCGAGAACCCACACCGGGTGACCGGCGAGAGGGATAAAATGGCGGGATGCGGCCTTCCGAGCTTCGCGCCTTTGCCCGGAGGGACTGGCGAGCCCTCGAGGATCTCAAGGCGGACCACTGGAATCGGGTCAGGAAGGCCGCGGGCGCAGCTCGAGCGATCGCAGCGGGCGAACAACTTCGGCGCCAGGCATGCCGAATTCACCCGGGTTGGCCCGCCCGAGCGGACCGGCTCGACGATCTGAAGACGCACGCGCGCGTCGCGGCCTCACTCCGACGTGTCGCCCCCCGCCACACTCGCTGACCTCCTGTCCGCTCTGGCACGCGTGATGTCAGAGTGCAGCTCGGGCTGGTACGTGTTCGGCGCGCAGGCGGTGCAAATCTGGGGCAAGCCGAGGCTCACGGCCGATGTGGATCTCACCGCGCGGCTCCGCAAGGACGATCACACGGCCTTCGTTTCCCGGATGCGGCGCTCCGGTTTCGATCTCCGCGTCCGTGACGTCGATGGCTTCGTGAGGAGAACACGGGTTCTTCCGTTCGTCCATCGCGGCTCCGACATTCCCGTCGACGTCGTGCTCGCCGGCCCCGGGCTCGAGGACGAGTTTCTCGAAAGGGCAAAGCTCGTCGACGTGGGAGGGGCAACCGTACCCGTCATCAGTGCCGAAGACCTCATCGTGACGAAGATGCTCGCCGGCCGCCCGAAAGACATCGAGGACGTGCGCGGAATCCTGCGCGCATTGCTCGAAAAGCTCGATCTGCGCCGGGTCCGCCGGCTTCTCCGGCTTCTCGAACGAGCGATTGGACAGGATGATCTCGCATCCGGCTTCGGGAAGGAGCTCGCGGCCGCCCGCCGAAAGCGCCGGACGCGCCCTGCCCCGCCGCGCGGAAAAGACTAGCGGCCGCCCGTGCCGACCTGGAAGGTCACGCTCGAGTACGACGGAACGCGCTATCGCGGCTGGCAGTCGCAGAAGAACACCGACCGCACGGTGCAGGGGATGCTGCTGCGCGCGGCGCACGAGCTCCTCGGAGCCGACGCGACGATCAGCGGCGCGGGCCGCACGGACGCGGGCGTGCACGCCCTCGCGCAGGTGGCGCATTTGAAGGCTCAGAAGGCGATGCTCGAGAGTGAGGTCGCCTGGGGCTTGAACGAGCGCCTCCCCGCCGATATCAACGTGCTCCTCGTCGAAAAGGCCCCTCTCCGCTTCCACGCGCGGCACGGCGCGACCAGCCGGACATACCTGTACCGCATCTCCCGCCGCCGCACGGCATTCGACAAGCCGTTCGTCTGGTGGGTGAAGGACCGGTTAGATTTCCCCGAGATGCGCCGCGCCGCAAAGCTCTTCGAGGGACGCCACGACTTCTCGTCCTTCTGCGAAAACCCCGAGGGCCAGGAATCGACCCTGGTCGTCGTCGAGAAGAGCGACGTCATGGAGGTCGGCCAGGAGATCCACTTCCGGATCACCGCCTCGCACTTCCTCTGGAAGATGGTCCGCCGCCTCGCCGGAACCCTCGTCGAGGTCGGCCGTGGCAGCCTAGACGCAGCCGGCATCGAGAAATTGCTCCGCGAAAAGTCGGAAACCCCCGCGAAATGGACCGCCCCGCCGTCGGGGCTGTTTCTGGAGAGGGTGAAGTACTAAGGTCCGACGTCACCTCAGTCCGTCGACGATCATGAGCTCGGAAAAGGTGCGGTAGTAGCCGACGACCCACGCCTGCTCATTCGCAGAAAACACGAGAGAGGCCGTCGCGATCGTCCTGTCTTCCACGGCGGTCAGTTCGCGCACCGAACGCCTTCCGCGGTCCATTACCGCGACGGCCTGGGGCAAGCCCTCGATCGATCGCTACCAGCCCTTCATCACCGCAACATCGGGCATCGGATAGTGCTTGACGTTTTGGGTGTAGATCTTCCCGCCGGTTGCTGCGGCGGTCGCAGCCAGGATCGCGTCGTTCACGTCGATACCGTTTGAAGGATGCCAGCGGCGGTAGAAGAAGCCGGCAGCATCGACGATCTCGCGGGTGACAGCCTCCGTCCGAAACCTAGACAGGAGCGACAGCGTCGCGGCCTCTTCGTCGGGGCGCAGAAAGAAGACGACCTCCGCTCGCTGGAGCGCGCCGGTCCACAACTCGGCGCCCGGCTCTTGCGACAACTTCCGAAGCAGGCGCGCCGCCTTCGCCTCGCCGCGTAGGTGCCAGATCAGGATGTCGCTATCGATGTACGCGCGCACGCTTGCCCTGCTGGTGGCGCTCGAAGCCGCGCCGAAACGCCTCTCGCGCCTCGGCGACGGAGGTCTCCGGCCGCTGGGTCCGATTCCAGGCGCCGAGCGTCTCGGACCAGACATCCCGGGAATCCGATCCCTCGAGCTGCCGGGCCCGGAGATGAATGGCCTCCTCGAGGAACCGGCGCTTGGTCATCTTGAGCTTTCGAGTCACCCTTTCCAGCTCATCCAGGGCGGCCTCGTCCAGCCGGGCCGAAAAGATTTTGTCCACAAAGGCTCCTCTTACGTAATCACAATAACGTAAGATCCCGCCGTTGTCCAGGGGCTCTGCACCCGAGTCGCTATCCTCCGCCCCGGTCTCGGTCGACTCGGGCACCGCGAGGATGCGCACCATCAGGCCACCGAGGCGGATCTTCAGCTTGTCGCCGTACGACAGCGAACACGACACGGTCGTCGCGAGCCTGGCGGAGGCCGCCCGGCGCGATCGCGGTCAGTCGGGAGGCAACGGCTTCCGCAGCGACGGGGCGAGAAATGAAAATGGCGTCAGCGGTTCGCCGCGCTAAGATCCCTTCGGCTCATGCCGTCCGCGCCAGACACTTGGGACCCGGAGAGATACGCGCTTTTTGCCGCTGAACGCGCGAGGCCGTTCTTCGATCTTTTAGATCTCGTCACGCCGATCCCTGGCGGGCGCGCGGTCGATCTCGGCTGCGGGACTGGAGAGCGGACGGCCGAGCTGCACCGGCGTACGGGGGCCGCGGAGACGCTCGGAGTCGATTCTTCCGAAGCGATGCTCGCAAAGACTGCCCCGCACGCGGGCGGCGGGTTGCGGTTCGAGCGCGGCGATATCGCGGCCTTCGCACCGACCGAGCCGTTCGATCTCGTCTTCTCCAACGCGGCGTATCACTGGGTGCCGGACCATCCGGAGCTGCTCGCGCGGCTGACCCGTTTCGTCAAGCCCGACGGCCAACTCGCCTTCCAGGTCCCCGACAATTTCGACCACGCCTCGCACCGCGCCGCCGAGGAAGTTGCCACGGAAGAGCCCTTCGCCAGCACGCTCGGGGGTTCCGCGCATCCCCGCAACGTTCTCGCGCCCGAGGCGTATGCCGCGATCCTCGACCGGCTCGGTTACTCGGAGCAAATCGTGCGCCTGCAGGTCTACGGCCACCACCTCGACACCCGGGAAGGTGTCGTCGCATGGGTCGAGGGATCGCTCTTGTCCGAGTACCGCCGCAAACTCCCCGAGGCGCTCTACGCCCGCTTCCTCGAGCGTTACCGCGAGCGCCTTTTCGCGATGGTCCCCGACGAGCGCCCCTTCTACTTTACCTTCCGCCGGATCCTCGCCCGCGCCCGCCGCGCCTGAACGGGGCCGATGCGCCTGGAGGGCGGGGGGGGTCCCTCACTCTGCCTCTCGGCGGACCGGTTCCGCGCGGGGATTTCCGCCAGGCCCAGCACCTCATTACATCAGATCTGCTGCTATGATGTGTCCATGGTTCGCACCCAGATTCAGCTCACGGAAGAGCAAGCCAGGTCGCTTCGGGAGATCGCCCGGGCGCGGGACAGCTCCATCGCCGAGCTCATCCGCACCGGCGTGGACGACGTCCTTCGGTCGGAACCCGGACCGAGCCGCGAGGAGCGCAGGCGGCGGGCGATCGCCGCGGCCGGGAAATTTCACTCCGGGGTCACGGATCTCTCGACGGCCCACGACCGCCACCTCGGTGAAACCTACGGTCGATGAGCGTCTACGTCGATACGTCCGCCCTCCTGGCGGTTCTCGACGCCGACGACCAGCAGCACGCCCGCGCCGCGGCAGCCTGGCGGACACTCATCGAGACCGAGGAAGAGCTCGTCGTGACCAACTATGTCCTCGTCGAGACCTTCGCTCTCGTCCAGGGTCGACTGGGATTGAAGGCCGTCCGCACGCTCCAGCAGGACATCGTTCCGATGCTTCAAGTCGCGTGGGTGACCGAAGAGGGCCATGGTGCCGCGGTCACGGCCCTCCTCACCGCCGCGAGACGGCGGCTTTCGCTCGTGGACTGCGCGAGCTTCGACACGATGCGTCGCTCGGGCCTGACTCGCGCCTTCACGCTCGACCGACACTTCAGTGAACAGGGATTCGAGCAGATCCCCTGATCTCGAGGAGGTCAGGAGCTCATTTCAATCTCTCGAGCACGAAGAGATCCGCGAGCCAGCCCGAATAGGTGTGAACGTAGGACTGACCATCCCGAGAGAGAAGAATGCCGCCCCACAACTGGCCGATTTCCGGTCTCGATCCGGTGTCCCGGGGGTCTCAGCTCCTTGAAGAGCCGCCTCTGTCCGCTCGATCGATCGAGCAGCCAGATCTTGCCCGGAGAATCGCCCCTCCGGAGATAGAGAGCCTTCCCGTCCTCGCTCCACTGTGTGGGGAGATCTCCGGGCAGGAGACCCCGGATGGGCTGAGCATCTCCGCCGCGTAGGCGACCAGCTCCACCCGGCATGAAAGCTTCGCACCGGCGAGCAGATCCGCGAGCTCGAGCAGCCCGGCCACGCCGCTCGCATTATCGTCGGCGCCAGGCTTTTCTCCCGCGACGTCGTAGTGCGCGCCGACGACCACCACGTCCCGCGTGTCCGGACCGATCGCCGCGATGACGTTCGCGTAAGTCGCGCCCGCCGCCTCGAAGGTCTGCTCTAAGACGGCAGCCCCGGAGCGCCGGAGGTCTTCGGCGATAAAGCGCGCCGCGCGAGAGAGGTTCTCCGGATGTCCGGAGTCGCGGGGATGGAACCGCACGACGAGCTCGTGAACCCGGCTCTCGAGCCGCGCGGGATCCGGCGCCGGGCCCTCCTTTGCGCGACTACCCACCAGAAACACCGGCTGCGTCATCCAGACCGATCCCGCGACGACGAGCAGCAGAGCCAGGGCCCCGACGGTCCACGCCACGGCCTCGAACCTCAACGCGGCGGCAGGTCGATCAGGACGACGTCCGCGTTCTCGCGGTAGCGGTCGAAGAGGATCGTCTTTCCGTCGGGCGAGACGTCGAAGCTCCTGGTCGTGAAGTGTGGCAGGTTCGTCAGCCTTCGGATGCGGCCGGTCGACAGATCCAGCAGGTGGTACTCCCGAGGTTGCATCGACTGCCCCACGCGTTGAAGAAAGATCACCACGGACTTTCCGTCCGGCATGAAGCGGAAGCGGTTCCCCGTATAGGGAACAAAGATCTCTGGCAGCGGAACCGCCTGCTTGTCCGGCGTCACGCCCCGAAGCTGAGCGCCGCCGCCAAGGCCCTCCGAATAGAGGATCAGGCGGCCGTCGGGCGACCAGACCGGGTCCGAGTTGTTGTTTCCTTCGACTAGACGAACAGGTGGCCCGCCGTCGACGGGAACCTTCATCAAAGGTCTCGCCCTTCCTTCTCCCTCCCGGGCGACCACCGCAATCCACTTGCCGTCCGGCGACCAGGACGGCCCATCCGCAACCTCGAGCGTCTCGGCGATGCGACGGACGTTCGTACCGTCAGAGGACATCACCAAGAGGCGGCGCTGCCCTTCCACATGCGCGACCAAGGCGATCTGAGACCCGTCGGCAGATACCGCTGGCGGACTTGCCACGGCTCCGTCGGCCCCCTTCCACAGCTCCGTCTCCGAGGCTCCCTTGAGCTTCCAAAGCCCCGGCGCACCGCCTCTCGATGAGAGGTACAAGACGTAGTCAGGTCCGTACCGGGGAGCTGAAGCGCGGACGCTCGGCAGATCGAAGCGCGTAATTCCGGCCTCGTCCACGACGTGGTCCGAGATCGGCGCCGTCCAGAGATTCCGGACGGGGTTTGAAACGGTCGCGGCGAGTCGCCGGCCGTCGCCGCTCGACGAGACGGAGGTGTATTCCTCCAGGCCCGAAGTTAGGGCGTGCGGGACGCGTTTCTCGACGTCCATTCCATAGAGGCCCCATCCCCCGTCTTCACGCCGAGCGCAGTAGATGAGCGTCCGCGCGTCGAGAAGGGTGGGATAGGCCACCCGCCCGTGGCGATTCGTCATGCGCTGTGGCTCTCCTCCGGAAGGCCGGATTCGCCAGACGTCCAGGTCGTCCGGAGGCACGCCTCGGACGAAGTAGATGAACCGACCGTCCGGAGACCAGTTCAGATAGTGGTTGTGGAGACCCTTCTTGTCGGCCAGGATCTGTTTGGGATTGCTCCCGTTCTTGTCAGCGATGAAAATCGGGTCAGCAGGCGGGTAGTAATAGGCGACCTGGCTGCCGTCCGGAGACCACGTCGCCTCGACGCCCTTCTGCAGGAAGAGGTGCGGGGCTCCTCCGATCGTGGGCGTCAGCCACACTTGAGCCGGTCCCGGCGTGTTCATCAGAGGTACCTGAGCCCAGACGTGGGCTCCGTCGGCGGAAAAACCGAGAGGGCGAGTCGTACCGACGAGGACGGGGTTAAACGAGAACTGCCCCTTCGAGAGATTCAGGAACTCGCCGCCGCCGACCTGGCTTACCCAGGTCTCGAGCAAGCCCGAGCGGTCGGAGATGAAGGCCACGAACTTTCCGTCGCGCGAGATCGCGGCATCGGTCTCGGCCCCTTCCCAGTCGGTGAAGCGGGTAAAGCGGGCGCCCGCAAGGGGATTCTTCCAGAAGTAGTCGCTCTTCTGCAGGCGCCAGCCTGCGACGGCCGCGGCGGCGAGCAGCACGCCGGCGATCGCCGCCGGTATTCGCCGGAGCCGTCGCCGTACGGTCGCACGCGGCTCGGCGACGATTCCGCTCCCACTCGTCGCTTCCGAGAGACGGTCGCGCACGGTCGCGAGGTCGCGCGCCAGGTCCTCGGTCGACGCGTAGCGGTCTCGGGCCTGCTTGGCCAGACAGCGCTCGATGATCCACCGGACGGGGGCCGGGACTTTCGGATTCAGCGAGGCGATCGACTCGGGATCGTCCTGAATGATCGCCGCCAGCGTCTGCGGCGCCGAGGCGCGCTGGAACGCCCTGCGCCCTGTCGCCATCTCGTACAGAATCGATCCCAGCGAAAACTGGTCCGACCGATAGTCGATCGAGCCGCCGACCGCCTGCTCGGGCGACATATAGCCGACGGTTCCCAGGATGACGCCCTCTTCCGTCGCTCCCGACACCGTCGCCATTTGCGTTGAGGCGCCGCTGTGCGGGTCCGGCTGTGTCAGCTTGGCCAGACCGAAGTCGAGGATCTTGACGAGGCCGTTCTCGGTCACCATTACGTTCTCGGGTTTCAGGTCCCGATGCACGATCCCCGAGGCGTGCGCCTTGGCCAGGCCGTCGGCCACCTGAGCGCCAATCTGCAGGAGCTGGCGCACGGGCAGACTTCCCGCCATCAGCATCCCCCGCAGCGGCTCACCCTTCACCAGCTCCATCGCGATGTAGGAGATCGAGTCGGAAGACCCGATGTCGTAAATCGTGACGATGTTGGGATGGTTGAGCGATGACGCGGAGCGGGCTTCCCTTTCGAAACGAATCAGGCGCTGCGGATCCGACGCGAGGCCGGCGGGAAGGACTTTGAGCGCGATCTCGCGCCCGAGTCTCTCATCGCGCGCCCGATAGACTTCCCCCATGCCGCCCGCGCCGAGCGGCGACAAAACCTCGTAGGGGCCGAGGCGGGAGCCCGGGGCGAGCGACATTTCGGATGCCGGTAGTCGTTTCCAGCCTACCGGAAACCCGCGCCGGCTGCACTACTAAAACCGTCTGGCGAAGCTCGCGACGACCAGGTAGGGAACGAAGTCCGCTCCGATGTGGACGCCCCTGGAGATGTCGTAGAGGCTGTCCAGCTTGTTTTGGTACACCCGGATCGGAACGCTGATCGAGGCCATGTTGCGCCCCACGGTCCAGGTCAGCCCCGGCTCGAAATAGACCTCATATCCGGGACGCCGCCAGTAAAGGTCGCCGCCGCCGATCAAGTCCTTGACCGTGACCCCGTTAATCCGGCCCCCGGCGCTGAACACCAATCCCTCCAGGCCCGGGAGGAGATAGGCCGCACCCAAACGTGCGGAATACGTGTCGGGCACTCCTCGAAGGGCTCCCCCCTGGATCACGTCGGTGTGCTCGGTCAGGCTCAGGCCGTAATAGCCGGAGCCGTACGCTATGAAGGGGCCGCCGAGCTCGGCCGTTCCCTGGGCCCGCAGCAGGATGTGCCACCCGCCGTTGCCGAGCTGAAAGGCCTCGTCGATCGGCCTCACACCGTTGGGACCCTGTCCCTGGACGCTGTCCGATCCCGTCGGCGCCATGAAGCCTATCTCCACCGAGCCCGAGATTTTCGAGGCTTCCGTCGGGTCGTTCAGCCAGTACTCGGCCTGGAGCGTGACGTCACCGATTCCCCCGGCATGGAAGTCGTAAAACCGCCCCGTGTTGTAAAAGCCGCCCGAGCCCGACGAGAACGGCATCGTCAGGTCCATGCTCAAACGATTGCTCACTCCATAGATGAGGTCGAGCGCCCAGATGTTGACCGTGCGCACGGGCGCCTTGCCGTCCGGACCCGCCGCATCGTTCTCCTGGTCCCCGATGAAGAACTGATCCGCGTGGCCGTACTGGTATGCGACCTGAGCCTGCCACCGCCCGGCGGCGAGGAACGGCTGGTTTTGCAAGCCCAAACTGGGCTCGGTAAATCGAATCGGCTGTCAGCCCTGGCCGGAGGCCGGCCGGGCAAGAGCGAAAAAGGACGCGAGGGCAAGGAACGGGGCCCACCCGGGGAAGCGAACTCTACCGCGGCGTTCCGCCACCACCCACCTCCTGGAACGAGATTGCCCTTCGATGGAGAGGGAGTCGTCGGGAAATCCCGGGGAATTTCCGGCTTTTTCAGGCGCCGCAACGCGCTCTTCATTGCGATTCTGGCCAGGAAGGCAACACTTTCCATGACCGGGCATGATTCACCTTGTCTCGCGCGGACTTCTGGATCCGTCTGGTGCGGTGAATTCGATACCCCCCGAAGAGCCCTGTCAAGGAGGGCCGCCCCGAGACCTCAACCCCGCGTCTGCGCCGTCCCTATCTTCGCCCCTCGTCGACGCTCGTGACGGTCGACTCGGGTTCGGAAAAGAGGCGAACGACGAGCGGCACGGAGCCGATCCTTATGGTGTCGCCGTCCGAGAGGGGCACGGGGAGCCCGACCCTCGTCTCGCCGAGAAACGTCCCGTTCTTGCTGCCGAGGTCCTCCAGCGTGACCCCCTGCTCGGCCACGACGATGCGCGCATGCCGGCGCGAGACACTCGGGTCGTCGAGCCAGACGGCGGCGCCCGGATCGCGCCCCAGGATCGACTCGCCCCCCTCGAGAGGGATGCGCTGCCGGCCCCTCACGAGCCACGCCGATCCGGCCCAAGAAACGCCGGACAGCCGGTCCCGGACCTCCTGCGCGTCGGCGGAAAAGGCGTACCCGACGCGGTGAGCGGTCCGCACGAAGCGGGGCTGGTGCGCGTCGTCGCCGATCGCGTCGCGGACTTCGGCGAGCAGGCTCGTCAACGTTCCGTCCGAAACGAACGTGCCGGGCCAGAGCCTCTCGTGGATCTCGGCCTTCGGAACGACTCGGGGCCGGTTCTGGATGAGGAGCTCCAGGAACTGGAATGCTTTCGGCTGAAGGTGCACCTCCGCACCACGGACGAAGAGCTGCCGCGTCTCCGAGTCCAGCACGCAATCACCGAAGCGAACCCGCATCGCCGCTCCCGGAAATGAGCCGGAACTTCCCGGCGCCTTCGCAACGACTCCGAACCGCGCGTGTCGTTACGGTGATTATCGCGCAGGCCTGGACGGCCCGGCGCAACGGGAAGGAGGCCGGTGATGACGAGATTTCGATGGTTGTTCGCGGCGGGTTTCTCGTTCTGGGTCCTGATCGGCTTTTGAGCATGCGGCGGTGGTGGTCCGACGGCTCCGGACGGCTTGGGCGTTTCGCCCGCTTCGCCGACTCCTCGGGTGACGAATCCCCAAAGTCCGACGCCCACGCCGCGCCCTCAGCCGACGCCGAGGCCGTGCGGCCCCAAGTTCGTCGACGGTTGCGACCCGGACTAGAGAACATCCGCCGATTCGAGGGCGCGGGCAAAGGCGGTGCGCCAGAGCTGCGAGAGCGCGGCGACGGGCTCGTCGATGAGCTGGCGGCCGCGCGCTTCTATCCGGAGGCGGTCTCCGCCGACCCAGCCGGCGGCGGAGAAGGGGACGCTCTTCTCTCGCGCGAGGGCGCGAACCGCGGCCTCGCTCTCGGGCGCGAAGGAAATCAGGGCGCGGCCGGTGGTCTCGCCGAAGAGCAGCGCGCTCGTACGCGCGGCCCCGTCGAGAACGATCGAAGCGCCGAGGCCGGCTTGCATCGCGCATTCGGCCAGGGCGACAGCGAGGCCGCCGTCGGAGACGTCGTGCGCGGAAGCGACGAGGCCGCGCTCCGCCATCGTCGCGAGCAGATCCACGAGGCGCTTCTCGGCTTCGAGATCCACTTCGGGGCACGGGCCCTCGTCGCGGCCGCGGATCGTGCGCAAGAATTCCGATGCGCCGAGCTCGTCGCGGGTCTCGCCGAGGAGCGCGACGAGGTCGCCAGCCTTCCGGAACGCGACGCGGACGTGCTTCTCGACGTCCTCCATGAGGCCGACCATGCCGACCGTCGGCGTGGGCGGGATCGCGCGACCGTCGGTCTCGTTGTAGAGCGACACGTTGCCGGACACGACCGGCACTTCGAGCGCGCGGCAGGCGTCGGCAATGCCGCGCACGGCCGCCTCGAACTGCGCCATGACCTCCGGCTTCTCGGGATTGCCGAAATTGAGGCAGTCCGTTATGGCCAGCGGGCGCGCTCCCGTCGCAGCGATCGAGCGCGCGGCCTCCGCCACGGCGATCGCGCCGCCGCGATAGGGGTCGAACGTGCAGAAGAAGGGATTGACGTCGCTCTTCATGGCGATCCCCTTCTTCGTTCCCTTCACGCGCAGGACGGCCGCGTCGCCGCCCGGGCGCTGGACCGTGTTCGACTGCACCATGTGGTCGTACTGCGTCCAGATCCAGGACTTCTCGGCGACGTTCGGCGCGGCGAGGAGCCGCTTCAGGCAGTCGCCGTAGTCGGCGGGCTCGGGCTCGTCCTGCCAGAGGAACGGTCCCGAAGGCGGCTCGGTGGGCGCCCGCGGACGGTCGTACATGGGAGCGCGGTCCGCGAGCGGCGCGGCGGGCAGGTCCGCCACGATCTTTCCCTCGAAGAAGAGGACGACGCGCCCGGAGTCCGTGACGCGCCCGATCTCGACCGCATCGAGCTCCCACTTGTGGAAGATCGCGAGGACCTGCGGCAGGCGGTCGCGCCGCGCGACGAGGAGCATGCGCTCCTGCGACTCGGAGAGCATGATCTCGTAGGGCGTCATGCCCGTCTCGCGCACCGGAACTTTCGAGAGGTCGAGCTCGACGCCGCTGCCGGCGCGGCCGGCCATCTCAAAGGAGGACGACGTCAATCCCGCGGCGCCCATGTCCTGGATCCCGATGACGGCGTCGGTCTGGAAGAGCTCGAGGCACGCCTCCATCAAGAGCTTCTCGGTGAACGGATCGCCCACCTGGACGGTCGGGCGTCGCTCCTCCGCTCCGGCCTCAAAGGTGGACGAGGCCATGGTGGCGCCGTGGATGCCATCCCTCCCG
>JBGPGG010000068.1:0-16292 GCA_041483715.1 Thermoanaerobaculia bacterium | reverse complement strand
CTTGGCTGTTCTAGCCGGCATCGGGTCGGTTATGGCACCCGGACCCGGCGGTTGGATTGATCTAAACGGATCAAATGGGCAGCAGTGCCTCTGGATGATTTGCATCATGGGCGGGAGCGCCCGACAGGCCTATCGTCGACACGATGCTGTCGCCTGTCGAGCTCGAGATCGAGCTCTTCTGCCGGGGAATGCGGATCGACGAGAGCTGCACCCTGGACGAGGACGGGCGCCGGATCGCGCGCACGCGGGCGGGCCTGGGGTCCGGGCTCGAGCTCGTGTTGTCAGCCCCCCGGAAGCCGATCTGGGTCAACGTCCCCGTGATCGAGGCGTTCGCCGAACGTTCTCCCTTCCGGCTGGCGAGGAAGGGGCACGGCTATCGCGTCCTCGACGACCGCAGCGGGGACGCTTACACCGTAACAGTCCCGGAGGAGCCGCAATGGTATTCGCGCGCGACCTCTTCCGGAATTCCGATGAGTCGGATCGGGGTGCTCCAGGGCAACTACCTCGGGGTGTACGTATCGAACGCCTGCATGTACTGGGCGTCGTCTCCCTCGCGGGCGTGCAAATTCTGCACGACCGGCAAGAACGTGGGTGTCGGCGAGGAGTCGCGCAAGAAGGTCTCGGACGTGGTGGAGGTCGCGCTCGCGGCGAAAGAGGAGTCGGGTTCGATCTTCACGCACCTCAACACGGGTTATCATTTCGAGGAGGTCGACCGCCTCGAACCGATCCACGGGCTGCGGCAGTGCGAGCCCTTCGTGCGCGCACTGCGCCGGCAGGTGGGAGGCTTCATCGGGGTCCAGGCGATGCCGGTCCCGAAGCGTAAGTTTGTCGAGTACGACGCGCTGATCGACGCCGGGGCGGACCACTTCTCCTTCTGCTACGAGTTCGAGGATCCGGAGTGGTTTGCGCGGCTGTGCCCGGGCAAGGCGGCGACCCTTGGCCAGGAGGGTTTTTTCGAGGCGATGGAGTACGCGGCCAGGCGCCTGGGCCGGGGGAGGGTTTCCGGAGAGATCATCGCGGGCCTCGAGCCGATCGAGGCGACCATGCGGGGAATCGACCGCATCGTCGCAGCCGGCGCTTTCCCGACCGTGTGCATCTTCCGCCCCACGGTCGGCAGCGAGCTCGAGGACACGCCGCCGCCGCAGCCCGAAGAGATGAAACAGGTTTTCGCGCACCTGTACGAGGCCTGCCGCGACGCGGGCCTTCCGGTGGGCATCCTCCCGATCGAAGTGTCACTCGTCGTCCAGCCCGAGGAGGCGGCGGATCTCGCCGCTCCGAGCGCTGGATTCCGGATCTACGAGTGGAAGCTCGCGGCGCTGCGCCAGCTCGCGCGGCCGTACGTGGCGTGGAAGTCGATGCCCCGCGAAGGCTCAGCCTGAGCGACGGTTCTCCGTCCGCGGCTCGGGACAGCGGTTCTCTGAGTTAGAGCAAGACGCCTCGCCTGCGATCTGCCTTCCTCGGAGGGCTTCAGCGGGGCGGAGCCGCTGGTGGCAGAATGCGCTCGTGACGCGCATGGAGGACCGGGAAGTGCACCAGGAGGCCGGATCGCCGCGAGAGTGGGTGAAGCTGACGGCGCTCGGCGCGCTGTCTGCGCTCTGGTCGCTGTTCCTGTGGACCGAGCTCGTCCTGTCGCGTTCGGGCGGGAGCTCCTTCTGCGGGTCTGGCGGAAAGCTCGATTGCACCGGGGTCTGGAACGGCGCGCTCGCCTCCGCGGTCCACCGCCTGACCGGCCTGCCCGTCGCCGGCTGGGGCCTGGTCTGGAGCGTGGCCGCGTTTGCTCTCCCGCTGGCAGGGCTGGCGCGCCTGGCCGCGAGCGAGCGGCCCGGAGCGCTGCTGTCGGCCGTTCGACTGACGGCCGGGGCGGGCCTGCTTGCCGTCGCCGCTCTTCTGGCCGCGAGCGCCGCCGCGGGCGCGATCTGTGTCGGCTGCATCGCGACCTATCTGCTCGTCGGCGCCTACGCGGCGATCGCTCTGTTGCGCTGGCGCAGGGCGGGACTGCCCGAGGCGGGCCGCGGCGGAGCGCTCGCGCTCGGCTGCACGGCCGTTGCATTCGCGCTTCTCATCTACCCCGGGCTGCATACGCCGAAGACGAGCGGCGAAGCGGGACGGCGGGCGGTGGCCGAGGCGGCCGGCCCCTCCGAAGAACCGCAAACGCAAGCCCCGAGTCGTGTCGGGACCGGGGATGCGGCCAGGGACAAAATCCTCGACGGCCTCGTCGGGTCGCTGGATCCGGCCGGCAGGCAGCTCCTGGCGGACTCGCTGGCGATCTACCGCAGCTCGCAGTCCGCGATGCTCCCGGCGCCGCGCGCCCTCGTCGGCTCGGCGATGGCTCCGATCCGGATCACGGAGTTCACCGACATCCTCTGCGAGCACTGCGCGGGCCTCTACGAGACGCTCCAGACGCTGCGCGGGCACACGGCGCCCGGCAGCTACAGCGTGGACGCGCGGCAGTTCCCGCTCGACGGGCGGTGCAACTCGAAGTTCGAGCCGGGAAAGGGCGACGACGTCCGGTGCGTGGCGGCGGCGGCCCGGATCTGCATGGAGTCCTCGGGTCGAGAGCCCGAGTTCGCCGGGGCCCTCTTCGCGCGGCAGCAGGGCCTGACCCGGGGGGCGGTCTTCGAGATCGCCGCGCCGTACATGCCGCGCGAGAAGCTCGCGGCCTGCATCGCCTCGCCCGTGACGCGCGCGGCCCTCGACCAGGACCTCGCGGCCGCGGCCGGGTTCGACTCGGACGGGACGCCGATCGTCGCCGTCAACGGGCGCCGCGGCACGAGCTTCGGCCCCTTCCTCTACGCGCTCATCCTGACCCGCGGAAACCCGGAGCACCCGGCCTTCGACGCGCTGCCTCCGGGCAACCCGGCGGCGCACCTGCACTGACGAGGCGGGCGCGCTACTCGGAGGGTGCTATCTCGCGCAGACCTTCCATCTTCCGGATGAGGAACCCGTCCTTCGCGGTCTCGATGATTCCTTCCTTCTGCCAGCGGCTCATGACACGGATCGCGGTTTCGATCGTCGTTCCGACGAGGTCCGCGATGTCCTGCCGGGAGAGGTGAAGCGCAACGAAGGTGCCTTCCGGGCGCCCTTTGCCGAGCCGCTCGGCGAGCGTCGCGAACAGGCGGGCGAGCCGGTACTCGACCGACCCGGTCATGTCGGCGAGACGGCGGTTGAGCGCCATCAGCCGCATGGTCAGTCCGGCGAGCAGGCGGCGCGTGATCTCGGGCCGCTTCTCGATGAGGCGGAAAAACTCGCGCTCGGGGATCGACACGGTGCCGCAGGGCTCGAGCGCAATTGCGGATGCCGGAAAAGGGCGCTCCTCGAACACCGCCACCGCGCCGACCGGCTCGCCGGGGCCCAGGATCTCGAGGATCAAGTCGCGGTCTGGCGCGGCCTTGACGATCTTGACGCGTCCGACGAAGAGAAAGTGGATGAAGAGGGCGGGGTCCCCCTCCTCGAACAGGGTCGCCCCCTTCTCGTAGGCCCTCAGTTCGCAGAGTGGGGCGAGGGCGGCGCGATCCTCCGCCTTGAGCGGCGCCAGGATCGGGATGGTGTTGAAGGGGATGGGCGGGCGCGCGGGCACGCCGCGGATTATCGCACCGGCAGCGTCGAGGCAAAGGCGGGGCGCGGGGGAGGCGAGGAGGCCCTGCGGCCCTCGGGCTTGCCGCGCATCGTCCGAATGAGGTTGACGAGGTAGAGCACGAGCGCGGCGACGACCGGGATGCCCATGTAGGAGCCGATCTCGTAGAACACCGGGCGGAACGCGGCCGGGTATTGAAGCAGCCGCATCGCGGTCCCGAGGAGCAGAAGGATGTACGTCGCGTAGGCGAGCCGCGGCGACCAGAGCGTCTTTCCCGAAAACACGGGCAGGATGCGCAGGCTCATGCCCACGATCAGGAGCGTCAGGAAACCGATCGTGAACGTGTGCCGCGCCGCGTCCGCCCACCACAGGTTTTGAGCCGGGAGGCGCGTCGCCCGGGAGAGCAGGACGCCCGCGAGCTCCAGTACCGCCCAGAGCCCGAGGCAGCCGAAGGCGCAGCGGATGGCGATCGTGGGTGCGCCGGGCGTGCGCATCATCGGAAAGACCGTCGCTCTCCATAGAAAACCGTTGCCCGCGAGGTAGACCACGGCGGAGAGCGCCGCGAGGGCGAGCCCTCCGTCGCGCAGGCCGAGGGCAAGGCCGTCGGAAGCCCCCGGAATCCACGAAAGGAGATAGAGGACGACACCGAGCGCCTGGCAGACGAGCGCAGCCTCGCTCGTGCCGCGCGCGGCCGGGCCGACGCCGAGAAAGAGCGAGACGATCCGGTGGCCGAAGCCGTAGATGAAGGCGAGCAGAAACCCGTAGAGCGCCGCGAAGTAAAACGGGTCGTTCAGCGCGGCGGGAAGAACCGTGTCGACGTGGCCGGCGAGCCAGACGCCCTGACCCGCGGCGAGCAGGATGGCTGCCAGGAAATAGAAGGCGCCGGCCCGGACGAACAGAAGCAACGGGTCCTTCCGATCGTACTTGCCCTCGCGCACCTTGCCGAGCAGCGCGAAGACGAACCGGACGAAGAGAAGCCCCGAGGCGAGCTCCATCGCGCCCGAGACGAGCGAGAGCAGGCGTCCCACCGGGTGCAGGCCGAGCGGCTGCCCGGCGTTGCGCAGCAGGACGCCGGCGAACATCAGCCAGAAGCCCGCGCGCACCGACCGGCCGGGCCGCGCCGCCCCGATCCCGAGGATGCGCGGCAGCGCATGGTAGGCGATGCCCATGAGAAAGAGCGTCGCGAACCCGAGGACCTGCGTGTGTCCGTGGATCTGCCGGTGGTCGGCCGGGACGTCGCCGCCCGCGGCGATGCGCAGGAGGTTGACCATTCCGGTCGTCGCGCCCAGGGTCAGCGTCAGAAAGAGAGAGCCGACGATGAAGTGCGGCGAGAAGGGGCCCGGTCCCGCCGCTGCCGGTGCGGGCGCGGCAGCGGCGTCTCGAAGGGCGGCTTCCCGGACGTCTCTCAAGAAGTCGTCGAGGGGGATCCCGTGCACCGTGGCGAACCACGCGAGCGGCTCGTCGGGGCCCTCTTCGCCGCCGCAGTCGGCCAGGCCGTAACGCTCGAGCACGGGCCGCGTGGCCGGGAAGCGCCGAGAAAGCTCCCGGATGGACATCGTCGGCGGCACGAGGCTGTGCGACTCGGTCGCCGCGTAGGCGGACTCGAGATCGCGGATGACCTCCGCGAGGTCCTTGCCCTTCGTGGCGCAGGCGTCCTTCAGGGGGTGCATCCCGCCGCAGCAGCTGTCGAGGCCGTGGGCCGCTAGCGCCGAAGCGAGCTGCGGATACCGGGCAAGGATTTCCTTGACCGGGAGGTTCGGATCGAACCGCGGGGCTTCACTCATGGGCCAGAGAATGGCGCGAAACGCTCATTCGGCCCATGACCGGGATCATACGAGACGGGAGACGACGGGGGAGACGAGAGACGGGGTGCGGAACCGACGACCCGTTTCTTCGTCCTCCGTCTACCGTCTACCGTCTTCAGTATTCGAGCACCTTCCGGGCCGCGGCCAGGACCTTCTCCGAGTTCGGCAGGATTGCGCGCTCGAGTACCCGGCTGAAGCCGACCGGGGTGAATTCCGAGCCGACGCGGCCGATCGGGGCGTCGAGGTGCTCGAAGGCTTTCTCCTGGATCTGGGCTGCGATCTCGCCGCCGAATCCGCCATGCACCTTGTCCTCGTGTGCGACGAGGACGCGGTTGGTCTTCCGGGCGGAGGCGAGCACGGCCTCGGTGTCCATGGGAACGAGCGAGCGCAGGTCGAGGACCTCGACGCTCTTGCCTTCCGTCTCGAGGGCCTTCGCGGCCTCGAGCGCGAAATGCACGGGCGTGCCGTAAGCGACGATCGTCAGGTCCGTGCCCTCGCGGCGCACGCGCGCCTTGCCGAAGGGAACGGAGAACTCGGCCGGCACCTTCGCGCGGGCCATGGGATTGTTGTAGAGGAACTTGGGCTCGAGGTAGAGCGTGACGCCCCTCGAGCGCATCGCCGTGCGCAGCAGGCCCGCTGCATCATCGGCGAAGGCCGGGACGACGATCCGGATGCCGGGCAGCGTCGCGAGCCAGCCCTCGAGGTTCTGCGAGTGGTAGAGGCCGCCGCCGATGTAGCCGCCGGAGGCGAGGCGCACGGTGACGTTGGGAACGTACTGCCCGTTCGTGCGCCAGTACTCGTGCGACATCTCGATCAACTGCTCGGCCGCCGGCCAGAAGTAGTCCGCGAACTCCGCGCCCTCGACGACGACGCGGATCTTGTCCGACAGGCGGCAGAAGCCGTCGGCCGTGCCCATGATGAAGTCCTCGGCGATCGGGGCGTTGAACACGCGGGAGATGCCGAACTCCTGCTGCATCCCCTTGGTCACGTTGAAGACGCCGCCCTTCTCGCGGTAGGCGACGTCCTGGCCCCAGATGTAGGTGTCCGGGTTGTGCCGGAACTCCTCTTTCAGTGTCTCGTTGATCGCGTGGACGAGCGTCGTCTCCTCGCCGGAGCCGTCCGGCATCCCGTCGGTCCACCGCTCCGAGCGCCAGGACTCGGGAACGACATGCTCGAAGATCGTCGCGGGGTCCGGCTCGGGCGCCGTGCGCGCGCGATCGGTCGCTTCCTCGTAGGACCGCTCGTTCTGTGCCTCGATCGCGCGCAGGTCTTCCTCGGGCAGGAGCCCGCTGTCCGAGAGCAGCTTGCGGAAGCGGGGCAGCGGGTCGGCGGCGCGGGCAGCGGCGAGCTCTTCGGGAGTGCGATAGAGCTCCTGCTGGTCGGAGTTCGAGTGGGAGTGGATCCGAACGCAACGGGCGTGGACGATGGCGGTCCCCGCGCCCGAGCGCACGAAGGCGACCGCTTCCCGCATCGCGCGGAAGGAGTCGAACACGTCCAGGCCGTCACAGTGGATGACCGTGACGTTCTTGTAGCCCGTGAAGTTGTCCGAGGCGTAGAGGTTGGCGGTCTGGTCGCTCTTCGGGACCGAGATGCCGTAGGCGTTGTCCTGCACGACGAAGACGACCGGCAGCTTCTCGCGCGAAGCGCCGTTGATCGCCTCGGAGAAGTAGCCTTCGGAGGTCGAGGACTCGCCGACCGAGCAGAAGACGATCGCCTCCTGGTGGTAGGTCTTGACCGCGCGGGCGAGGCCCGCCGCGTGCTGCGCGTGGTTCGAGACGCAGGACGACACGTTTTGGATGCCGATGGAAGGCTTGGCGAAGTGGTTCGACATGTGGCGGCCGCCCGAGGCGACGTCGGTCGCCTTCGACATGCCGTTCAAGAGGATCTCCTCGGCGGTCAGGCCGGCCGCGAGGCAGGTCGTCAGGTCCCGGTAATACGGGAAGAGGTAGTCGCGCGCCGGCCGGAACGTCAGCCCGAGCGCGAGCTGGATGGCGTCGTGCCCTGCGCAGGGCGCGTGGTAGCTCCAGCCGAGGCCCTGCTTGAGATAGTTGGGGGCCTTGTCGTCGAGCACGCGGCCGAGGTGCATGAGCGCGTACCACTTCTTGACCTCTTGGCGCGAGACGCCGGCAAAGCGCGTCTCCCGCGAGACCTCCGCGATGTCTTGAGTTTCCTCCAACCAGGACCTCCTCGGCGCTGCCGTCGGGCGCAAGCGGCATTTTACAAGGCTCCGGCAAAACGCGCCGGAGGCGGCTCGAATTTCCGTTTCCCCTGCTATCATCGCGAGAATGTCGCCGAGCGAACGCAGGAGCCCGGCCGCCGGCCGGGAGGAAGTCCTGCGGCGCGAGATGGTGACCCGTTTCGTCGCTCCCCGCGGAGTGGACGACCCCAGGGTCCTCGAGGCAATGACGGACGTCCCGCGGCATCTTTTCGTGCCGGGGCCGCTGCGGGCGCGGGCCTATGGCGACCACTCGCTGCCGATCGGGTTCGGTCAGACAATCTCCCAGCCCTACGTCGTCGGCATCATGACGCAGCGGCTCGGCGTCTCGCCCGAGCACAAGGTCCTGGAGATCGGCTCGGGCTCCGGGTACCAGACCGCCGTCCTGGCAAAGCTCGCGCGCAGCGTGTACTCGCTCGAGCGGATCGACGAGCTCGCGCGCGGGGCCGCGGCCACGCTTGCCTCGCTCGGGTTCCACAACGTGTCGGTGAAGGCGTTCGACGGGACCTACGGCTATCCGGCGGCGGCGCCCTACGACCGGATCATCGTCACCGCTGGGACCGAGACCGTGCCCGAGCCGCTGCTCGCGCAGCTGGCGATTGGCGGGCGCCTCGTCGTGCCGATCGGTCCCTCCGGGAAGCAGCGGCTGCGCGTGATCCGCCGGCGCAAGACCGACTACGCCCAGGAGGAAGGGGAGGACGTGACGTTCGTCCCGCTGCTCGGCCGCTTCGGCGGGAGCCCCGCGTGATGGCGCGCCGCGCCGTGGTTCGGGGGCGGGTTCAGGGGGTCGGCTATCGGTTCTTTGCCTGGCGCGCGGCCCGCGAGTTCGGCTTGAATGGTTGGGTCCGCAACCTCTCCGATGGCTCCGTCGAGTGCTTCGCCGAGGGCGAGGAGGCGGCGCTGACGCAGTACGTTGCGCGCCTCCACGCCGGTCCCTTCGGCTCGCGCGTGGACACCGTCGCCGTCGAGCCCGCCGAGCCGCAGGGCCTCGCCTCCTTCGAGATCACGCGATGACCGATTTTCGGTCGTTCATCCGCGACGTGCCGGACTTCCCGAGCCCGGGGATTCTGTTTCGCGACGTGACTCCGCTGCTCGCCTCGCCGGAGGCGTTCGCCGCCGCTGCCCGCGCGATGGCGGAACCGTTTCGCGGGGAACGCCCCGAGAAAGTACTCGGCATCGAGGCGCGCGGGTTTCTCTTCGGCATCGCGCTCGCGCGCGAGTTGAACTTGGGGCTAGTCCCCGCGCGCAAACCCGGGAAGCTTCCGCGGGCGACCGAAAGCATCTCTTACGGGCTCGAGTACGGAAAGGACCGGCTCGAGGTGCACGCCGATGCGTTCCGAAGGGGCGAGCGCGTCCTCATCGTGGACGACGTGCTGGCCACCGGTGGCACCGCGAAGGCCGCGGCCGATCTGGCCGAGCGGATGGGAGCGCACGTCGTCGGCGTGTCGGTCTTCATCGAGCTCGGCGCCCTCGGCGGCCGCGCGCGGCTCGGGGGCCGGATGGCCCACTCCGTGCTGATGCTATAATCCGCGCACTCCCCGGCAGAAAAATCGCATGGCGTCCGAAAAGATTCTCATCGTAGACGACGACGAGGATGTCCTCCTCATCGTCCAGACGATCCTCGACAACGCCGGCTACTCGGCCGTCCTGGCGCGCAACGGCCGCGAGGGCGTGGAGAAGGCGATCGAGTCCAAGCCCGACCTGATTCTCCTGGACGTCATGATGCCGGAGCTCTCGGGTTGGGAGGTCTGCACCACGCTGAAGAGCGCGCCCGAGACCCGCGCGATCCCGATCGCGATGCTGACGGTCAAGAGCGAGATCCGGGACCTCATCACGGGCATGCAGGTCGGCGCCGACGACTACATCACGAAGCCCTTCACGCGAAAGAAGCTTCTGTCGACGGTACGCCGGCTGCTCGACGAGAAGCGGGACTCGCCGCCCTCGTACCTGACCGCGGAGAACGAGGAAGTTCGGTTCAGGAACCTCCTGTTCGACGCTGTGACCGAGCTGCCGACCGTCCCGGTCATCGTAGATGCCCTGCGCGACCGGCTGCTCGACAACCGCGACATGGGCGTGCTGTACATCGACGTCGAGCAGTACAGCCACATCGAAGAGACCTACGGCTGGGAAGTGTTCGATTCGCTGTTGCGCCACACGGCGCGGACGCTGCGCCGCATGTTCGGGACGATCTTTGCCACGGAGGATTTCGTCGCGGTCAACCGCGCCGGGGGCTCGGACTTCTACGTCTTCGCCACGCTCGAGGCCGGCGAGGACGCCGCCGTTCGCCTGCAGCGCAAGGCGCGGCAGGTCGAGGATTCCCTGCGCGGCTCGCTCGACGAGGCGTTCGGGGCCCGGATCCACAAGCGGATCGGCGTGTTCGTCGGGCACGCGCTCTTGAGGCCGAATCCCCAGATGCGGATCGAGCGCCTCGTCTACCGCGCGCTCGGGCAGGCGATCGGGATCGCCACGACGAAGGAAGGGGAACGCCAGGCGCATCTGCGCGAAACGTTCAAGGACATCCTGCGCAAGCGCCGCGTCCGGACGGTGTATCAGCCGATCTTCCAGCTCGAGACGATGGAACTCTTCGGCCACGAGGCGCTGACGCGCGGCCCGGTCGAGACGGCCTTCGAGAGCCCGGAGCTGCTCTTCCAGTTCGCGGGCGAACACGAGGCCACCTGGGAGCTCGAGCAGCTCTGCCTGGGGTCCTCGGCCTCGTGCTACGCGCCGGCGCGGGGCGGCCACCTCTTCATCAACGTCGAGGCGGAGTCGGTGGCGGCGCTCGCGCGCGAGGGGCCGCAGACGATCGCGCCGCTCTTCGAAACGAAGCATCCGGTCGTGCTGGAAGTCACGGAGCGCTCCGCCATCCGGGACCTGCCCGTCTTTCGCGAGGCCCTCGCGCAGCTGCGGGCGAAGGGCTTCCGCGTGGCGATCGACGACGCCGGATCCGGCTATGCCTCGCTGCAGGCGATCGCGGAGCTGAAGCCCGACTTCATCAAGGTGGCGAACACGCTCATCACGGGGCTGCGCAGCGACACGATCAAGCGGGACGTGGTCGAGATGCTCGTCAACCTCGCGCGCCGCATCGACGCGGTGTGCGTCGCCGAGGGCATCGAGACGCCCGAGGACCTCGAAGAGTGCCGCCAGCTCCGCATTCCCTACGGCCAGGGCTTCTATCTCGGGGTCCCGAGCGAGCGCCCCGCCGAGGCCCCGGCCCGGGAGTTCACCGGAAGGGTCCGCACGTCGCGGTAGGAGGCGGAGGCTCGGACGCGGGCGTATCCTAGGGGGGTGCGACGTTGGGCCATCGGCGTTCATGCTGGGTTGTTCGGTCGCAGCGTCGCCGTCCTTAGTTCCCATCCCGGGCGGCGAGCGCGAGGCGGCTTCGACGACTTAAGCTTCTCCGGGAGCGCTCGGTCGCGTCCGGAGCGGCGGGCGCGGGTTTAGAATGATGACTGGGCCGCGAGTGAGAGGTCCGGTGCTCTATCGGGAGGTCTTCGGGATGGCCGTCGACCGCTTCCGGAAGCACCCGGTCCAGACCTCCTTGACGCTGGCCGGCTTCGTCGTCGGCACGGCGTCGATCATTCTCGTCGTGAGCTTGGGACTGACGGGTCGAGGTTACGTGCTGTCGCAGATCGAAGGGGTGGGCTCGCGTCTCGTGTGGGCCAACTATCGCGGCACGGTCACGTCCGGAGTGTCGCGGTCTGCGGACGACTTTCTCACAGACTCCGACGTCAAAGCCGTCGCCGCGCGGAGCGACCTCTTTACGGGCGTCACGGGACTGCTGACCGTTCGGGGCAGCATCGCGGTCCAATCCCAGCTCAAGACCCTGACCGTGCTCGGCGGCACGGCGAACTACGTCCCTGTGCGCCGAAACCTGCGAGTCCTGCGGGGCCGGTTCCTCGACGACGAGGACGTGCTCCAGAGGGCGCGCGTGTGCGTCGTCAACCGCGCCCTTTACGAAGCGCTCTTCGCCAACGACGACACTCCCGAGAAGACGATACGCACCCTGGGAACCACGTTTCGCGTCATCGGAGAGTTCGACGAGCCGGTGGACACGCTCGGGCGCGGCGACGTCGTCCCGGAGACGATGTTCATCCCGATCACGGTCGCCTGGTACTACACGCCCACGAAGCAGTTGAACACGCTCTTTGCCGAGGTGAGGGAGTTCTCGGAGCTCCCTGCGGCCGTTCGGACCGTCGAGGAGATTCTCCGGGAGCGGCATCGTACGGGCTCCGTCTACGAGGTCGAGAGCATGACGACCGTCGTCCGGCTCGCGCGCGCGATCTCGGCAGGGCTGATCGTGGTCTTCGTTCTCGCGGCGGCGATCTCTGTCGTGGTGGGGGGAGTGGGCATCATGAACATCCTCCTGGCCTCGGTGGAGCAGAGGACTCGTGAGATCGGCCTGCGAATGTCGGTCGGCGCGCGGCGAGCGGACATCCTCGGCCAGTTCCTTGTGGAGGCGCTCGTGCTTGGAGCGATGGGCTCGTCGCTTGGAGTCCTCGTCGGGCTGGGGGTGCCGACCCTCGCGGGCCTGTTCGTGCGCGCTGTACCGATCCGCGTATCCTTCCCCTCGGCCGCCTTCGCTTTCGGGTTTTCGTGCCTCGTCGCGCTACTCTTTGGAGCGGTCCCGGCGTACCGCGCTTCGAAGCTCAATCCCGCCGAGGCCGTTCACCACGAGTGATCGAGGCACAAGTCGGCACGCGGTCGGGACGCCTTCGAGTCTGCGTCGAGGTTTCCGGTTCGACCAACGTGAACGAGAGGTAAACGGTCTCGCGCCTCGAGCGCATCTCGAGGAAGATCTTGAGAAGGGTAACCCGTTGACGCAGAATGCGCGTCGTTTCCGGCGGGCAGATGCGGAGGACGTGCATCGTGAGTCTGCGATTCCGGAGGCGGAAACTGTTAGAGGGCGCAGCCTGCGCCACCGCGATCGCTCTTTGCGCCGGAGCGGAAGCACGCGCTCAGGAGCTTCGCCTCTTTCCGGCGTCGGGGGCGGGCCCTCGCTATGCTTCGTTCTTCGACGCGGGGGGCGCCGCGGGATTTCGCATCGTGCCTGTCGAGTGCTCGTATCCGTGGAGCGACACGGAGAAGAGCGGCATTGGTCTGGGGATCGACACGCCGACTGATGCGTCTTCGTCGGAGGGGCTGACGACGGCCTCGGTCCCCTCGCAGCGCTGCGTCCTCGTCCAGTGCGTCAGGATGCCGGGCGATCAGGAGGCGCTCCCGGAGAGGCTCTTCACCACGCCGGTGACCCTGTGGATGGCCGCCGGGTTGCTAGGCGGGGCCAGCATCGGCGCCCTGGGACCCATCCATTACGGCATTCACGGGTTTCGCTTTACGGATGAGGGGTTTTTCCAGACCTGGACCTACGGGGGCGGGGCGGACAAGGCCTCGCACTTCGTCGCCTCCGCGAGCTCCACGAGCCTGCTCTACGACGCCTACAGGCTGAACCGCCTGACGCCGGACCAGGCCTTTTTTCTGTCGGTCGCGGCGGTCACCGTTGCCGGAGCCCTCGTCGAGGTCGGGGACGGGCTGACCCCTTATGGCTTCTCGGCCCAGGACCTGACCGCGGATGCCCTCGGAGCCCTGGGCGAAGGCCTGATCAAGCGCAACGATCTCGGCGCTCTCCTCGGATTTCGCCTCGGCAAATGGCTCGAAACCACGATTCCACCGGTCGTCGTCGGAGGCCGACCGTTGTTCGGCATCGACTACTCGCAGGAGATCTATGCAGCGGACATGAAATTGGGCGGTCTCGACACCCGCCTGCATGCCTCGCCGGATATCGCGCGGTTCTTTCTGCTCTCCTTCGTCTTCTTGACGAGGGGGTATGGCTATGAACCGCCGTTGGCCTCGCGCTACCAGGAGGTTGGCCTGGAGCTCGGCCTGAACTTTCCGGAGATCCTCAAAGCAGCTGGCGTCAACGACGCGACGTGGTGGGGCGACTTCTTGCTTAGGACTTTCAGCTTCCTCCGAATTCCGTTCACCCAGGTCGGCGCTTACTACAACCTGAAGGACCGGAAGTGGTACGGGCCGGGCGCCCCGTACCGCTTCTACTGAGGGTCCGATTGCGCTGGCCCTCGCGCGTGCGTCATCCGGGGTAGGAGCGATGATGAGGCTCGAGTTCCGTTCCCGTTGGATGGCGCCGAGTCTGCTTCTTCTCTCTTCCGCACTGTACATGGGCCTCGCGGTCAGCCCCGCCCTGGTCGACGACGACATCGATGCAGCCCATGCACTCGTGGCGCGCGAGATGCTCCAGCGCCACGACTACGTCGTCATGTACCAGGACGGAATCCGTTACCTGATCCGGCCGCCGATGCACTTCTGGATGGTGGGCGCGAGCTATGCGCTCCTCGGCGAAAGCGCGTTCGCGACCCGGCTGCCGGTGGCGCTCTCGATGGTGGTGCTCGTGCTCCTGACCTTTGCGTTCGGCCGGCGGTTCTTCGGCGAACGCGCGGGGCTCTACGCGGGGCTGGCTGTCGCAACCAGTTTCGGAATGTTCATCTTCACGCGCACCGTGATTCCGGAGGCGATCTACGCCCTCGAGTTCACGGCGATCTTCTACCTGTTTCTGCGATCCTGGACGGGCAGCCTGGATCCCCGGATCGGGTACCCGAGCGCCGCCGCCGTGTGCGCTCTGGCAGTGCTCACGCGGGGCGTGATCGGTCTGCTCTTTCCGGCGATCGCTATCGCTGTGTTCCTGACGCTGACCCGGGGGTGGCGCCGGTGGCGGGAGCTGCGGCCCCTCTCCAGCTGCGCGATCTTTCTGGCCATCGCCGTTCCCTGGCACGTCCTGGCGGAGTTGCGGGCACCGGGGTTTTTCTGGGCTTATTTCGTCAACGAGCACATCCTCCGTGCACTCGGGACGCGTGAGCCGCATGACTACAGCGCCGTGCCTCTCTGGCTGTGGTGGCTGGAACACTTCGCCTGGCTGTTTCCCTGGAGCTTCTTCGCGCCTCTTGTTCATCGCGAGTTCCCGCGACCGCGGACCTGGGGGGAGATGGATGAGAGCGCCCAGGCGCGACTGCTGCTGTTCCTCTGGGCCGGGGTGATTCTAGGGTTTTTCTCCGTCGAAAGCGGTTCGCGGATGGAGTACTACAGCTTCGGGGCCTGGCCCGCACTGGCGCTTCTGCTGGGGCTCGGCATCGCGCATGCCGAGGAGGGCGACGACCGCTGGCTCCGGTGGATCACGCGGGCGCTGGCCGCACTGGGGCTCCTGTATGCCGTGGCGGCCGGAGTGTTCCTTCGGCTTGCGGGGCGCACGGCGCCAGCGGCCGACATCACCGCCGATCTGCAGACGCACGGCGCGGACTTCTATCAATCCTCGATGGCGCGTGTCCTCGATCTGACGCCACAGGCCCTGGCCGACCTTCGCACCCCATTGGTCCTTTCTGCCGGATCGCTGGCCGCGGCGTTCCTTGTCGGGTGGGTCTTGCGGGAGCGCAAGCGGGGTGTCGCCTCGATGGCCGCACTGGCTCTTGGCATGGTGGGGTTCTTCGTGGCCGCGAACCTTTCGTATCGGGCTCTGGAGCCGTCCCTGTCGTCCCGCGCCCTGGCGATGGAAGTCAACAAGAGCCTGCGGCCGGGAGATCGGATCGCGCTCTATGGAGACATTCGCGTCGCTCCCGGCATTGCGTTCTATTGCCGCCGCCGCGTTCTTCTTTACAACGCTTCCGGCAGCAACATGAAATTCGGCTCTCACTATCCGGATGCTCCGAAGACGTTCTTCGCCGATCCGGACTTTCTCGCGCTCTGGAACGGATCGGATCGCGTCCTCCTGGTTGTGCCGGCGGACAGGAACGCAGAAGTTCTCCAAAAACTCCCGGAGGGCACGGCGCGGGTGCTGGCCTCAGCGGGGGGAAAGACGGTGTACGTGAATCAGGCCGACTGAGCGGGCAGGCCATCCGGCGGCGAGATCGGGCTCTTCCGCCGCTGGATGGCCCCGAGGACTCCCAGCCCGACGGCCGCCCAGGCGAGCTCCCTTATTCGGCGGACCAGACCGAGGGCCAGACCCTTCGCGGGGTCCAGTCCGGCAGCTAGGAAGATCAGGATCTTGCCTCCTTCCTGCGTCCCCATCTTGGCCGGGACGAAGAAGAGCACGCCTTCGATTGCGACCGCGAGCACCTCGATGCCGTAAGCCTGCACGGGCCCCGACGGCGCGCGAAGGAAGCGAAGGATGAGGAATGTCTCGACGACCCCCATCTGCCAGACGAGCAGAGAGGCGCCGACGGACAGGCCGAAATGACCGGGGCGCTCCCGGAGGACCCGGAGCGACCGCGGGATGGCGTCCCGCCACGTGGGAGGGACGCGCAGGGAGATCGCGCGGAGCCAGGACGACCGGCCGATCGTCCGTTCGATCCAGCCGTGCGCCGCGGCAGACCGCACAAGGAAAAGAAGCCCACCGAGGAGCACCGCCAGGGCCGCCGACAGGGCGACGAGGCCCACCCGGATCGGGGCGCTTTGGACGAAGGTGATGGCGATCGGAAGGCCAGACAGAACGAACAGGATTTGGGCGCAACACTGCGCCATCGCCGCCAGCGCCACGGAGGGCACGGCCTCCTGCGCCGGAATTCGCTTGCTCAGCAGCGAGATGCGCACCAGCTCTCCGCCGACGAGCGCGACGGGGCTGACCGCGTTCACCGCCTCGCCGGCGATGAGCATGCGCGCCATCGCGGTTAGGGGCACGGATGACCCGGGAGCCAGCATG
>JBGPGG010000067.1:0-16318 GCA_041483715.1 Thermoanaerobaculia bacterium | reverse complement strand
CCGTACGAGCTGGTCAAGACGATGCGGGCCTCGGTGCTCGTGCTCGGGCCCCTGCTCGCGCGCAGCGGCTCGGTCCGCGTGTCGCTGCCGGGGGGGTGCGCCATTGGCGTCCGCCCGATCAACCTGCACCTGGCCGCGTTGGAAAAGCTCGGCGCCGAGGTGAGGCTCGACCACGGCTACGTCGAGGCAAAGGCGGCGCGGCTCGTGGGCGCCGAGATCGGGTTCGACACGGTCACCGTGACCGGGACCGAGAACGTGATGCTGGCGGCCACGCTCGCGCGCGGCACCACGCGGCTCGTCAACGCGGCGCGCGAGCCCGAGGTCGCCGATCTGGCGCGCATGCTGACAGGTATGGGGGCGAAGATCACCGGCGCCGGGACGGAGACGATTGTGATCGAGGGCGTCGAGAGGCTGCACGGCGTCGAGCACGCGGTCATCGCGGACCGGATCGAGGCCGGCACCTATGCCCTGGCGGCCGCGGCGACGCGGGGCGACGTCGCCATCCGCCGCTGCGTGCCCGGGCACTTGGCGGCCCTCACGACCCACATGGCGGCCACCGGAGCGCGGATCGAGGCCTCGGGCGACACGCTGCGCGTCCGGGCCGAGGGCCCGCTCGTGTCCCACGACGTGGCCACCGCGCCCTACCCGGGCTTGCCCACCGACCTGCAGGCGCAGTGGATGGCGCTGGCCGCGGGAATGGACGGAGTCGCGACGATCACGGAGACGATTTTCGAGAACCGGTTCCAGCACGTCGCCGAGCTCGTCCGCATGGGAGCCCGCATCCGCCTCGAAGGGCGCTGGGGGGTCGTCGAGGGCCCCTCGCGCCTCACCGGCGCCCGGGTGATGGCGAGCGACCTGCGCGCTTCGGCGGCCCTCGTCATTGCCGCGCTCACGGCCGAGGGCGAGACCACGATCGACCGCGTCTATCATCTCGACCGCGGCTACGAGAAGATGGAGGAGAAGTTGACAGCGCTCGGCGCGAAGGTGAGGAGGGCGAAATGACCGACTGCCTTTTCTGCAAGATCGCCGCGGGCGACATCCCGTCGAAGAAGGCCTACGCGGACGAGCGCGTCTATGCCTTCCACGACATCGCGCCGAAGGCGCCGACGCACGTTCTCGTCGTTCCGAGAAAGCACATCGCGAAGCTGGCCGACCTCGGCCCCGAAGACGAGACGCTTCTCGGAGAGGTCGTCCGGCGCGCCGCGGCGATCGCGCGCGAGCTCGGCCTCGACCACTACCGGCTGGTCGCGAACAACGGCGAGGGCGCCGGGCAGACGGTCTTCCACCTGCACTTCCATCTGCTCGGCGGCCGGCCCATGGCCTGGCCACCGGGCTAGACCATCTTCCCCCTTTCCACCCGCAGGGGGAGAGGGTTGGGGTGAGGGGCGATCTGCCCCCTAGTTAGAGTTGGGCACGGTCACCGGAGCGAAGTTGGCATGGACGAGCATCCACTGCCCGCCCTGCTTCACGTAGACGCGGGTCGACTTCGCCAGGGACGGAGAGACCTTCCCGTCCTTGTTCTTCGTCGCGCCGATGTAGTTGTAGCTCAGGATAGCCACATCGCCGTACACCTGAACTTTTTCGTTGGCCATCTCCGACGTTACGATCGTGTCGCTGCCGCCCGCCGCGCCCTCCGCGATACGCTGGTTGATGCCCTTGCCGTCGAGTCGAGTCGGGTAGGCGCCGTCGAAGACCGTGTAGTCATCCGCGATGCTCTTCATCTCGGCGGCCACGTCCTTCTTGGCCTCCGCGGCCCACTGCGCCTTCGTGATCGCGATGACCTCATCGGCGACCTGCTTCGTGCTGGGCGGCGCCGACTTGGCCGTCTGCGCGAGGACGGACAGGCTCGATACGGCAAGGATACCTAGGGAAAACAGGATGCGACGCTTCATGGTGCCCTCCTTCTTGCGGTGTGGTGCGAATACCACCGATCCCCCGGACTGTCAATGAGCTCGCCATGGTCCCGGGCGCGGCGCTCCCCGAGGAGCAGGCTAGAACTCGTCGAGCCACTCCTCCGCCTCCGCGCGCTGGCGGAAGGTTCGGATGGCGACGAAGTGGCCGCGCGCCAGAACCTCGAACATTCGCGCCATTCCGAAAAGGGACTCGCGGGTGGTCACGATGCCGCACGCTCCGAACACGACGTCCTGGACCAGCCCGACGCGGTCTGCGGCAGCCCGGATCTGCGGGCTTTCGGGAAGCGACGTGACGCCGGCCAGATCGAGCAGCACATCGAGCCGGCGCGGGCACTCGGGATCCCGCTGCAGCGCGTCGAAATGGGCCATCACTTGCGGCAGCGTCACCTGGCCGGAGCAGGTCGTGACGATGCGCCCGCGCTCTCGATCGATGCGGTAGGTGATCGGCATGACTGGCTAATGATTATCCCGCGGGCTCAGGTCTCTCATTGCGTGAGTTTCCTCGAGCGAACTCAAGAAAAGTCACACTTTGAGAGACCTGACCCCACGACCGGCAGGACGAGGCGGGACGGGTGCGCGGCGTCGTGGTGGATGCGGATCGTGGCCGGGCGCGTCTTGCCCGAGCGCGCTTCCGACTCTCCGGTCTGGAGGTTGCGCGAAAAGTGCGGCATGAAGCTGCCGCACAGCACGACGCGCACGCGGTGGCCCTTCGCGAAGAGGTTCCCCGTGCGCAGGTTCGGCAGCCGCAGGAGGGCGATCACGCCCGGCGCGAGAAGCTTCGGAGCGGGGCCTCCGTCGCGATCGCTCGCCCGCAGCACGTCGGTGCCCGGGCTCGAGAGGTTCCAGGCGGTGCCGTCGGGAAGCACGTCCTCGAGCAGCACCCAGAGGTCGGCGTCCGGCGCGTCGGCCGAGAGATACATCTCGACGCCGATCGCGCCGACGACGCGAAGCGCCTCGGCGAGCGGCTCGGTCTCGAAGACGAGCACGTCCTTGCGCCGGGCGAGCTCACGGTAGTCGTGCGCGCCGGGATTCGTGCCATAGGGGTCGATCACGGGCTTCGCGGGATCGGAGGGGAAGGAGCTCGAAGACGAACGGGAGACGGAAGACGGCAGACGTGAGACGAGCCGCCCGCCGGCGAAAAGATACAACGAGAGGGGCTGCGTGCCGGGCAGCGGCAGGGTGTCGGCCGAGCGCCAGGCGTTCTCCCCCATCACGAAAGTCCGGACGCGCGGCTCGCGGTCGACGCCGTTGTCGAGGCCGCGCACGTAGCGGTCCATGAAGCGCAGGATGAGCTCCGCGTAGTCGATCGGTGCCGCCGGGCCGAAAACCCGGTCGCCCGAGCGGTCAGAGTCCTCCCCCCCGTGGGTCCAGGGGCCGAGCACGAGCTGCGTGCGCGGGTCCTTTTCCGCCTTGCGCGCGGCGAGAAGCCCGAGGAAGTTCGTGATCGCTCCCTCCGGCCCGTACGTCTCGTCGTGCCAGCCCGAGAAGTTGAGCACCGCGGCGCCCACCCGGTCGTACCGGTCCCGCAACTGTGCCCAGTCCCAGTAGGCTTCCCCGGGCCGGTGCGCCAGCCACTCGAAGTAGTACGGCGCCACGTCCTTCACCTCCGGCAGATCGGTCAACGGCAGCCGGTACGGCAGCACCGGCTCGAGGCCTTTCCACGCCGCGTCGGCCTCCCTTCCGGTCAGCGGCCCGGGCAGCTTCGCGCGGACCCGCGCGTCGGGCGCGATGTTCTCCCAGATCCAGGAGATCCACGACAGGTCCCACGTTCCGCCGGCGTAGAAGAAATTGCGGGGCGTGGAGAACGTCATCGCCGGCGCCATCGCCTTCAGGTGCGGCGGCGACTCGACGGCCGCGAGCCACTGCACGGCCCCCGGGTAGGAAAGCCCGAACGTGCCGATTTCTCCGGTGGACCAGGGCTGCGCCGCAGCCCACTCGATCGTGTCACAGCCGTCCCTGCCCTCGTTTACGTAAGGGAAGAAGACGCCCTCCGAGCCGTAACGGCCGCGCACATCCACGAGCATCACCGCGTACCCGCGCGCGAGCGCCGCCCGGACGACGTCGTTGCCCTCCGCATGCTTGCGCCCGTAGGGCGTGCGATAGACGAGCGTCGGAAAGCGCCCGGTCTCGGTGGGACGAAGGACGTCGGCGCCGAGCTTCACGCCGTCGCGCATGGCAACGGCGACGTCGCGCAGCACGAACGCCGCCGGCGCCTCCGGCGAAGGGGCCGCCGCGAGCACGGCACCGAGCAGCGCGACGAGCAGTCTCATGGGCGAAGACTCATGCCGTCACCTCTGCTCGGAGACCCTTCAGGGCGCGGGGGTCCTGGCGGGGGGCGGCGCGGCGGAAAGAACGACCGGCGTGCGGTCCTCGGGCACCGCCACGGGGATCCGGTAGATCGAGACGGCCGCCTTCTGGCGCAGGTCCTTCAGCCATTTGGCGACCTCTCCATCGAACGTCCGTTCCGAAGAGCGCCGGCGCATATCTTCGGCGACCGCGTCGAAGGGCTCGACGGGTACCCCCGCCGCCTTCTGCTCGGGGACGTACCGTTTCTCGTACTCCGCGCGCGCCTGTTCCTCGTCCGCGTAGGCGATCGGCGCAAACCGCTCGCGCAGGTACCGCGCGATCACGAGCTGGCGATCGATCGAAGCGCGCACCTCGTCCACGGTCATGCCCGCCCGGGCGAACTCGGCGTCGGGGTCCTTGCCCTCCGCCTTCAGACGGTCGCGCAGGCTCGTCATCGCCTTCTCGATCTCCACGGCGTCCGGCGGCGCCGGCCCGAACCGCGCCGCGTCCTCGTACTCGAGGTGCTCTTCGATCAGGGCGTCGAGGACCCGGGTCCGGAACGCCTCCTGGGTCTCGCCCGAGCGCGGCTCGAGGGCGGACACGACCATGGCGCGGCGAACCTCGCTCTCCGGGATGGCAGTGTCGTTGACGGTCGCCGCGAGGCGGTCGACGACTTCCACCCCGGACGCCGCCGACAGGCAGACCAGGAGCGCGAAACCGAGACACGCCGACGCCACACGCATGCCAAGAGCATGATACCCAACGGCCCCGTGCTATTTTTCCGTTCCCGGTGACGCAATCCAGCAAAAGCGGGCGCCTCCTCGTGGTGGGAACGCCCATCGGCAACCTCGAAGACCTTTCCCCGCGCGGCCGGCAGGCCCTGGCGGAGGCCGACGCGATCTTCTGCGAGGACACGCGCGTGACCGCGAAGCTCGCCGCGCGGTTCGGCTTGCCCGCCCGGCGGATCTCGTGCCCCGGCCCGCGCGAGGAGTCCCGCGTCGAGGAGCTGCTCAGGCGCCTCGGCCGCGGCGAGACCGTCGCGCTCGTTTCGGACGCCGGCATGCCCACGCTCTCGGACCCCGGAGCGCGCCTCGTCGAGGCGGCCGCCGCTGCGGGGCACCCGGTCGTCGTCGTGCCGGGCCCCTCGGCGCCGGCGGCCGCGCTGGCGCTGTCGGGCCTGCCGGCCGTGCCGCATACCTTCCTCGGCTTTCTGCCGGCCCGCCAGGGCGAGCGGGCGCGCCTGCTCGAGACTCTCCGCGAGCGCCGCGAGACGCTCGTCTGGTTCGAATCGCCGCACCGCCTCCCCGAATCCCTCGAATCCGCCGCGCGCATCCTCGGCCCGCGTCGGGCCTGCGTGGCCCGCGAGCTGACCAAGCTCCACGAGGAAGCGGTCCGCGGGACGCTGCCGGAGCTCGCCGCAGCCTTTCGCGCCCGCGGGGCCGGCCGGGGCGAGATCACGATCGTCGTCGAGGGCCTGCGGGGCGAGCCCGCCGCCGCGGCCGCCGATGAGGTAGACGCGCGCATCCGCGAAGCCCTGGCCGCGGGCGGCGCTTTGAAGGCGCTTTCGAAGGAGATCGCGCGGCGCACGAACCGGCCCGCCCGGGAGATCTACGCGCGGGCCGTCGCGCTGCGCGCGCGGGAGACGGGAAACGGGAGACGGGAGACGAAGTCATCGGCGTGAGGCGATACCACTCCACGGGTCGTAAGGGGCGGAACTTGTCCCCTCTCGCGGGCGGCCGCGAGCGCCGTCTCTACGGCGCCGAAGCCAAACTGGCCGGAGTTCGATCCCGTTTCCCCGCCAGGAGCGCCAGCCCGAACAGCACGAGCAGAACCAGGGCGAGCCCTCCCTGGGCACGGTCGGCCGCCGCCGGCTGGGCGAGCAGGTCGACCGCGGCACGGCCCCCGAAGGAGAAGAAACCGAAGAGCGCCCAGGCCGCCGCGTGATCGCGCAGGAGGCCAAAGGCGCAAACGGCGATCCACGCGGCCGCGAGCAGGCTCGAAAGAAACTCCATCGTGAATTCCGGCGGCGATCGCAGTTCCGAGGGCAGCATCACCACGACGAGGGCGAGGACCCCGAGCGCGCGCCCGGCGGCCGTTCGGAAGAACGTGCTCCTCCACGCGAGCACGGCAACCGCCGCGACCGCGGCCAGCCCGAAGGCGCCCCGCGCCGCGGCCCAGACGGCGTCCACGGCCGGAACCGCGTTGCCGAGGCTTGCCGGCAGCGACGGGTCGGGATCGTAGAGCGCCGGGACCCGGGAGGAGACGACGTGGAACCACCGCGAGAGGCCCGCGAGGCCGGCGGCCGCGATCGCCGCGCGCAGGAGCGCATCCGCGAGGCTCCCCTTGCGCCGCAGGGCCGCGCCCCAGCCCGGCCGCGCGGCCGCGCAGAGAACGAAGCCCAGGCACGCCGCGAGCAGGATGGCGAGCAACCCGAACACGAGCGACACCCCGATCCCCAAACGGAAGAGGCCCATGGGCTTCTCGGTGTCGTACTTGCGAAAGAGCGCGGGCCACGTGTTCGCGAGCCCCGCGGCGCCGATGAGCCCGGCAAAGAGGAGGGGCCGCGCGAGCGCGCGCCACCGAAACTCCGGCTCCCGGACACGCCGCAGAAACAGGACGATCGCGAGGCCGACGAGGGCGCCGCCCGCCACCACGCGCACGCCCGTCAGAACGACCTCGCCCGAGGAACGCTTGCGCTGCTCGCGCATGAAGCTCTCCGGGACCTGGATCGACGGAAGAAACGAGGACAGGCGGGGGCCGTGAAAGACCGCGGTCAACCGCGGCCGTGCCTGCCCGACTCCGGATGGCTTCGCCTCGAGGACGACGGTCGTGTCCACGCGCTTGGGCCGCGCCTCCGTGCCGACTTCGAGCACCGCGTACTCCGCGGCGGGATAGCCGAGCCTGCCCGCAACCTCGGCCGCCCGGCGGCGCGCATCCTCTGCGGAAGGGGGCGGCGGGGCGGCAGCGTTCTCGCCGACCGGATTCACGAAAGCGACGACGCGCGCGCGCCGCGCGTCGATCAGGACCTTCCATTCCTCCTTCCTCTCGGGCTGGAAGAAGCGCACGACCCAGTAGGCCAGCGGCAGTTGCCGCTCGGCCAGCTTCCGGAACGCGGCCGGCCCGCCTTGCGCGATTACGTAGCGCGCCGCGTCGTACGAGAACCCGGGGATGCCCGCGGCATCCTGGGGCCGGAACGCTCGCAGGCTCTCGTCGTGGGGAAAGCCCGTGCCAGTGTAGGTGACGCTCGTCCACGGCTCGGGATCGACGCCGTTGGCAACGAGAAAGCGCCGCGCCATCGCCTCGGCGGCCGCGCGCCCCGAGGCGTCCTCGACGAGCGGGGAATCGAACAGGGTCGGCACGAAGAAGGAAGACACGAGCACCAGGGCGGCGGCTGCCGCGGCGACGCGGACGCCGCGGGAGAGCGGCCGCAAGTCGGCGACGAGCTCGGCCGGCGCCGCGACGGCAGACGGCTCGGGCACGAAGCCCTGTTCGCCGTTCGTCAGCCCCGCCGCGGGAAGGAACCCGCCGCGGCGCGCGTACAGGACGAGCGACACGAGAAGGGGCAGAAGCAGGATCCCCGAGGCCACCGCACCCGAGATGACATAGTACGAATTGCCCGACCGCAGCAGCACGAGCGCCGTGTAGAGCGCGTCCACCGTGAAGTGCCAGACGAGCAGAGGCACCACGCCGTACCGCAGCATCAGGAACCCCATCAATACGCCGGCCAGGCCCACCTCGAGCCCGCGGATGTAGAAGGGCTGGTTCGGGTACGTCGAGTGGCCGAAGCCCCAGATGAACGCCGGCACCACGACGGCGAGCACGCGTCCGGCGCCCAGCCGGTCGAGAAACGAAATCGAGAACATCCGGCTGATCCCCTCCTCGGAGACTGCCGGCAGAAAGCCGATGAGCAGCACCGTGGCCCACGGGAGCGCCGTGTTGAGCATGTCGTCGTAGGGGACCTCGGCCGGGGACCAGGCCCCGAAGTGCCCCGCCACGACGTAGAAGACCGCCTGGTAGGCGAAAAAGGACGCGACGAGCGCGTAGCCGAGGAGGACGCTGCGCAAGAACGCCTTCGTCTGGATCCCGCGGGCCGAGAAGGCGCCGCCGAGCGAGAATTGGCGGGGAAACCGCTCCCGGTAGAGGGGCTCCGCCGCCGCCACGACGATCGCGATACCGGCGCCCATGGCCACCGCGCCGAGAATCCCGCGCACGAGCTGCTCGGCGAGGTAGGCCGAGAGGGGGCTCGCCGTGTCGTACCGCGAGAGCGTCAACGGCAGCCCGTTCACCATGGACAGAAGGGCGAGCACGAAGGCGATCCCGCCGAAGGCGCCGACGAGCTTCCAGCGCACGTCCTTGAGCACGATCTTGCGGACGAGAACGGCGAGCATCGCGATGAGCGTCGCGAACAGGGCGAACGTGGCGATCTGGCCGGCCGCCTCGTTCTTCGAGCGCAGCCGCTGGTAGTCCCGCATCCAGGCTTCCGGAACGTGCACGAACTCGGAAAACCCCGTGACGCGGTCGCCCGCCACGGTGGTCGCAAACCGGACCGTCGCGTCCGCGAACCGCTCGCCGGCCTTCTCGTCCACGAATGTCCAGTCCGTGCGATTCGGGCGCGACACGGGCGTGGCCTCGATGGGTTTGAGCGCGGCCTCGGGAAGCTGCCGCGAGGCGAGAAAGCGCAGCGCGATCGCGCGGGCTTGCGCCTCCGGGAGGCGCGGCCCCGGCGCATCCTCTTTCTGCACGGAGTCGAAGCCGATCAGGTCGCCCAGCGGCGACACCGTGACCCATTCCTCTTCCTTGACCCCGGAGTGAAACCAGCGCATCCGCCACTGCCAGATCTTCGCTTCGCGCCCATAGATCTTCCCGGCGCGCTCGAGGCCGAGCTCGCGCTCGAGGTAGACCTTCGCCGTCTCGTCGGCGGCGAATTCCCCCGCGAACCGAGCGCCCGCGATGTCGCGCCCGCGCTCCTGCAGCAGCTTTTCGGCGACGACCCGCGCCCCCGCGCGATCGACCTCGAACTTGATCGAGGCCTCGGGGAACGCCCGGCGGAAGAGAACACTCGTCACGGCCGCGCCGCTCATGATCACGAAAAGGCAGATCGCGACGAAACGGACGTCTTTGCGGTCGAGTTTTTCCATGTTCTAGGCGAGTCGACAGTCAACAGTTGACAGTCGACAGATCACTCCGTCTCCGCTGTCGACAGTTGACTCTCGATTGTCGACTGTCCCGCCTCGACTCATCCCGCCAGAACGCTCCCGCCGTTGACGTTGACGACCTCGCCCTGGACGTGCCGCGCGAGGTCCGATACGAGAAAGAGGATCGGCCCGGCGATGTCGGCCGCCGATGCGACGCGGCCGATTGGGATCGCCTTCTCGATCTCGGTGCGTTCGATCGGGTTGCCCAGCACCCCGGCCGACATGTCGGTGTCCGCCCAGCCCGGCGCGACGCAGTTGACCCGGATGCCCCGCGGCCCGAGCTCGGCGGCCAGCGACTTCGTGTACGAGATGAGCGCGCCCTTCGAGGCGGCGTAGGCCGAGTGCCGCGCCTCCCCGCGCTGGCCCGCCGTGGAGGAGACGAAGACGATCGACCCGCCCGTCTTCTCCAGAGGGGCAATGGCGGCGTCGGTCACGAGAAAGGCCCCGCGCTGGTTGATCGCGTAGGTGCGGTCCCAGACGTCGACGCGGCCCCGCCCCGCCACGTCCTCGTCCCAGATGCCGGCGTTATTGATGACGATGTCGAGCCGCCCCCAGGCGGTGACGACGTCGCGCACGAGCTGGCGCGCCTGGTCCGGCTGCGAGACGTCGCCCGCGAGCGCCATCGCCTCGCCGCCCGCCGCGCGGATCTCGCGCACGGCCGCGTTGGCCGAGGCCTCGTCCCGCAGGTAGTTGATCGCCACGCGGGCGCCCGCCCGGGCGAGCAGATCCGCGGCCGCCCGGCCGATGCCGCGGGAACCTCCCGTGATCAGGGCAGTCCGGGGCGAGAGATCGAGGATGAAACTCTCCGGCATTTCGCTCCGTATACTAAGTTAGATATCGAGACCTTCCCCAAAGACAGGGCGGCGACCGCGAAAGCGGCGCCGTCCCCCGCACTTACTACCGCTCCGAAGCAACCCCCCCAATCAACTCCCCGACATACACCGAGATCGTCTCCACGACTGGCGCCGAGGACTTGAGCCGCACGTCCACGTCGGCTGCCCGCGACAGCGCCCGCGACAGCTCGCGCGAGCTGAACCGGGAAGAGCGCTGGGCCGCCTTGTAGAGCGCGAACGGATGAGGGGGGCCTTTCGAGCCCTCGAAGGGCGAACGTCCGTAGGGCGCCACCGGCGCCGAGAGCCGCGGCAGGACCCGGGCCTGGAACGCCGCGTAGGACATCGAGGCGTCGAAGCCGCCGGGGCCGGCCTCGTCGAGGCGGGAGCGCAGGAGCAGCATGCGCCGCACTTCGCCCGCGATCATGCCGAAGAGCTGGATGGGCCAGATCTCCTCGATCTTTTCGAACGCCCGGTCGCCCTGGCGCACGTCCCGGCCATCGAAGAGCCGCTCGAGCCGCTGGAGCGCGTCTCCCGCGTCCCGGCGACCGATCGCATCGAAGAGTCCGTACACGTCCTCCGAGGCCTCGTCCTCGACGTTCGCCTCGACGTCCGCGGCGCGGATCCGCCCGCCCTTGCCGGCCCAATCGAGCAGCTTTGCGAGCTCCGCGGCAAAAGTGGCGGCGTCCGCGTCGGTGCGCGTCAGCAGGCGCTCGACCGCGGCGGAGTCGAGCACGACCTCCCGCTCCTTCGCGAGCGTCTCGGCGAGCCGCCGCAGGGCCGGTCCCGGCTCGTCGCCGACCGAGGTCTCGAGGACGAGGCCGCGGGCCGTGATCTCCTGCAGCAGGTCCACGCCCGCCGGCGGTGAGACCGCCGTCAAGAGCGCCACCGTGCCATCGTTCTGCCCCCGCTCGAGAAGCACGCGCAGCGCGGCCTTGAGCACCGCCGGTCCCCCGCTCTTCTCCTCGGGCAGCTCCTTCAGGATCTCGGCGAGAAGCGGGGCGTCGTCCTTCTTTCGGACCCGCCGGGAGGCCGCCTCGGCGTTCTCGACCGGGTCCGCGCCCGCGGGCAGGTCGAGCGCCGCGAGCAGCGCCCGAGCGTGTTGGAAGGCCTCGCGCCGTCCGCCCGCTCCGCCCTTGCCCCACGCCGCGAGTGCCTTCGTCACCAGGCGACCCGGAGAGTCGGTGCCGAGCAGCCGCGAGATGTCGAGCTCCACGATCCGCCGGAGCGAAAAGAGCGAGCGATTCAACAGCGCATCCGACGCCGCCTCCGCGGGCGCATCGTCGTCGAACCGGAGCACCTCCGCGTCCTCGCCGCCGAGCGCCTCGCGCACGCGGGCAGCCGCCTCCTCCACGAAGAAATCCACGTCGCCGACGACGAGGATGGCCGAGGGCGCGTCGGCGAACTTCGGGATCGTCTGCTCGGAAAACGCGGACTTCGCCATGCGGGGGCAGTCTACTGGGAACTAGTCCTGGAGCATCCCCTTCTCTTCGAGCTCCTGGCAGTCGAGACAGTAGGGCGCCCAGGGAACCGCATTGAGCCGCTTCTCCGCTAGAAGCGAGCCGCAGTGAATGCAGTTGCCGTAGGTCACGTCGTCGATCCGGGCGATGGCGTCGTCAATCTGAAGCAGGGTCGAGCGCTCGCCGTCGGTCAGCGAATAGAGGAACTCCCGCGTGTAGGAGGAAACCGCCTTGTCGGCGATGTCCTGGGTCGCTTCTTCCGTCGTCTCTTCCCCGGCGCTGCGAGTCTTGGCGATCTCGGCCGAAAGCATCGCCTTCTTCTCTTCGAGGGGCCGGCGGAACTTCTCCATGTCCCTCTTGGTCATCCGCGCGGCCTTGGTCGCTGTCGAAGGCATTCGTGGGTCTCCTTTTCTCGGGCCCGTTACACGGGCACAGGGGCTCATTTTCTGGATCCGGAATGATAGCCGATTTCAGCCAGAAGTCCAGCCGATACCGTCATTTAACGGTCTCTTAATGCCCTCACTTCTTTTCCCGCTCCCACAGGAACTTGCGCGACACGCCGAGTCTCTTCGCCGCGAGCGACCGATTGCCGCCCGCCCTGCGCAGCGTCTCGTCGATGTAGGCGTCGGTGAGCTCCTTCATCGTCCAGCGGTTCTCGGTGGCCGCCGCGAGCAGCGACTCGGGAGCGCCGAGCGCGCCGGTCGGAAGGTCCTCCGGCCCAATCTCGGCTGCGTCCGCCGTGAGGACGGCCTTGTCGACGACGTGGAGCAGCTCACGCACGTTGCCCGGCCAGGAGTGGCGCAGGAGCGTCTTCTCCGCCTCCGGCGTTAACTGCCGCGCGGGCCGCACGTACGCGCGCGCGGCGCGCTTCAGGAATTCGCGCGCGAGCGGCAGGATGTCTTCGCGCCGGTCGGCCAGGCGCGGCAGCCGCACGGACACGACGTCGATGCGATAGAAGAAGTCGTCGCGGAAGGCCCCCTGCTCGACGAGGACCGCGAGGTCGCGGCGCGAGGACACGATCAGCCGCGCCCGGAACGGGTGCGTCGCGAAGCCGGAAAGCCGCCGGAAATTCTTCTCCTGCAGGACCCGCAGGAACTTCGCCTGCGCCGCCGGCGAGAGCGACGAGACGTCGTCGAGATAAACGGTCCCGTCCTCGGCGACCTCGAGCAGCCCCTTCTTCGCCGCGAAGGCTCCCGTGAAGGCCCCGCGCTCGTGGCCGAACAGCTCGCTTTCGAAGAGCTCCTCTGAGAGGTTGGCGGCGTCGATGCGGACGAAGGGGCTCGCGGCCCGGGAGGACACGTCATGGATCGCGCGGGCCAGGCGGTCCTTCCCGGTGCCGCTCTCTCCGAGGATCAGGATGGTCGAGGGCAGGTCCGCGGCCCGATCGAGCGAGGCGATCTCGCGACCGAGGGCGCGGTTGCGCGTCCGGAATTGGGACCTGAGGGAACGCAACCTCTGGTCCGCCATGGGATGCGGCTAGAGCGGCCGCCTGCTCTCGTACGGCGGCGTCGAGCCGCCGCCAAAAAAACCTGTGTCATTTGGCGCGTCGCCCCACAGGCGCTCGAGGGCGTAGAACCGCCGGGCCTCTTCCTGGAAGACGTGGAAGACGACGTCGCCGTAGTCCATCAGGATCCAGCGGGCATTCTGCATGCCCTCGACGGCGTTCGCGGGCCCGAGCTTCTCGACGATGGCATCCGCGATGGCGCGGGCCTGGCGGTCGGAGCTGGCGGTCGAGAGGACGAAATAGTCCGCCATCGTGGTCAGGTCGGTCAGATTGAAGACGAGGACGGCGGCGGCTTTGCGGTCGAGCGCCGCGGTGAGACCTTCCCGGACCCTGTCCTGGGAGGAAAAGCCGGGCTTCAACGCTGAGGCATCCCGGGCTTGTAGAGACCGTGCTTCGTGATGTACTCCGCGACCGGCCCCGGAACCCTGCCGCCGATCCCCTTGCCCGCCGCCAGATCGTTCCGGAGATCCGTCGCCGAGATTTTAACCGATCCCGCGTCGAAAATCGCCAACCGATCCGCAAGACCCGACACCTCGGGCACGCTCAGTCTTGTCCCGACGTACGGCTCGCGGTGAAAGGCGGCGATCCGCGCGAGGCCCAGGATCGCCTCGGGCTCGCGCCAGCGCGCGAATCCGGCGAGGATGTCGGTCCCCATGAGGAGCCAGAGCTCGTCGCCCGGATGCCGCGCGGCGATCGACCGCAGCGTGTCGACTGTCCACGACGGCGGCTCGCGATCGAGCTCCTCGAGATCGATCGACCAGTCGGGGCGGCCCGAGAGCGCCAGGGCCAACATCGCGACCCGGTGGCGCGCGTCGGTGGGCGGCCTTTCCTTGTGCGGCGAAAGACGGGCCGGAACGTAGAGGACCCGCCGCAGCTGAAACTTCATCGCCGCGGCTTCCACGGGGAGCACGTGGCCGTTGTGGACGGGGTCGAACGTGCCCCCAAAGACGCCGATTCTCATCGTCGTGATTCCCGGAATTCCACGGCCCGAGATGAAGCTGACGTTGGCCGGCAGCGAGACGCCGTCGTCATTCTGTCCGTTCGTCGGCCGGCCAACGCAGCTTATCTCGGTCCGGAACCGAAACGGCCTCCTCTTTCACCTCGTGGAACAGGAAGCCGACGAGATCCTTCAAGCCCGCCCCCGTCGCCGCGGAAATCTCGAGAAACGGCAGGCCGCGCCTTTCCGCGGCGCTGCGAATCGAGGCGATGCGCCCGGGATCGGACACGGCGTCGCACTTGGACGCGGCGAGGATCCGAGGGCGCCGCGCAACTTCCGGCGAGAACTGCGAAAGCTCCGACTCGATCGTCGCGACGTCCGATTCCGCGTCTGCCTCCGCGGAGGCATCGACGAGATGGCACAGCAGCCGGCAGCGTTCGACGTGCTTGAGAAAGCGGATGCCGAGGCCCGCCCCGCGGTGCGCCCCCTCGATCAGGCCCGGGATGTCGGCCACGACGAGCGTGCGCTGGTCGTGGTGCGACGTGACGACGCCGAGGTGCGGCACGAGGGTCGTGAAGGGATAGTCGGCGATCTTCGGCTTCGCGGCCGAGATCGCCGAGATGAGGGTGGACTTGCCCGCGTTCGGTAAACCGATGATCGCGACGTCGGCGAGCAGCTTCAACTCGATCGCGAGGCGGCGCTCTCCGCCGGCCAGGCCCGGCTTCGCAAAGCGCGGCGCCTGGCGCGTCGGCGTCGCGAAGTGCTGGTTGCCCCAGCCGCCGTTGCCGCCCTTGACGAGGAGCACGCGCTCCCCCGCGGTGACCAGGTCCGCCAGCCGCTCCCCGCTCTCGGCGTCGGTCACGACCGAACCGAGCGGCAGGTGCACCTCGACGTCGGCTCCCGTCTTGCCGTGGCAGTTCGAGCCCATGCCGTGCTCGCCGCCCTCGCCGCGATAGTTCTTGTGGTGCCGCAAGTGGTAGAGCGTGTTGTAGGAGGGGTCGGCGACCGCCCAGACCGATCCGCCGTGTCCTCCGTCCCCGCCGGAGGGCCCGCCGCGCGGAACGAACTTTTCCCGGCGAAAGGCGATGCAGCCGTTGCCGCCGTCGCCCGCCTTGACCTGGATTTCGGCGGTGTCGATGAACATCAGAGACGGGAGACGGCAAACGGGAGACGGGAGACGAGGGTTCGGACTCGGGAATGCGGCGACGGCATCGTCTACCGTCTTCCGTCTCCCCTCTTACGCTTCGAGGGTCTCGATCGAGATGTGGCGGCCGAGGCGGCCCTTGTCGTGGAAGCGGACCGTGCCGGCCACCTTCGCGAACAGGGTGTCGTCCTTGCCACGCCCGACGTTCGGGCCGGCAAAAAACTTCGTGCCGCGCTGCCGCACGAGGATCGTTCCTCCCGAAACGTTTTGGCCGCCGAACGCCTTCACGCCGAGGCGCTGGGAGTTGGAGTCGCGACCGTTGCGGGAAGAGCCCTGACCTTTCTTATGTGCCACGGGCCCCTCCTAATCCTTCGATCGCTTCGATGCGGACCTGGATCATCGTCTGGCGATGGCCCTTGGTGCGCCGGTACTGCTTGGTGCGCTTCTTCTTGAAGACGAGGACCTTGCGGGTCCGGATCTCGCCGAGGACCTTCGCCTGGACCTTCACGCCCTTGAGCGCCTCGGCGCCCGTGCGAACGCCGTTGTCGCCCGAGACGAGAATCACGCTCGGGCCGGACAGCGCGAGCGCCTCGCCCTTCTTGATGGCGTCGCCGGCGGGCTTCTCGACGCGAACGATATCGCCCGCGGCGACCTTCAGCTGTTTACCGCCGGAGCGGACAATGGCGTACATAGGAGCCGCGAATCATAAGGGTTTTCGGGGCAAAGTCAAGCCCCAGTGAAATCAGGGAGTTAGGCTCCGATTTTCACTCCTCGTCGATCTCGTTCGAGAGCTCGTTCCGGTCGCCCGACTTGCGCGGAAAGTGCCGGCCGAGAACCTCGCCGACCCGCTCGACGCCGCGGACGACGCCTTCGGTGAACTCCCCCTTGCGGAAAAACGCCTCCATCGCGGAGGCGACATCGGTCCAGAACTGCTCGCCGCACTTCTCGTAGATCGCGGTGTCGCCCAGGATCCGGAACTGCCGCGCACGCGGCGCAATGTAGATGAGGACGCCGTTCTGCTCGGCGGTCTTCGACATGCCGAGGAGGTG
>JBGPGG010000066.1:0-16373 GCA_041483715.1 Thermoanaerobaculia bacterium | reverse complement strand
GCGGCCTGAGCCTGGGCGCGATGCTCGGCCGCAGCCTCGGCGAGGGCTACGTAGACGAGAGACTCGCAAAGCATCGTCGGCCGATCCAGGAACCCGAAAGCGGCGATGCGGAACTGGCTGACCGCCTCCGCGGACCGTCCAGCGGCGTATGCCTCCTTGCCCTCGCGAAGGCGCGTTTCCGAGAAGTCCGGCACCGTCGCGGAGACCTCCTGCCCTGCCGCCGCCGAGGCGAGCGTCATGCAAAAGACCGACAGCGCGAAAACTATCCTCATGGAACGCCTCATTATCTCGATGGCCTGATGGCGACGAGCCCAGAACCGACCCACTGCAGTGACCCCTTCGAGTTTATCTGATCCGCCGCCCGGCAGGGGCCGCTCAACGGATATCCTTGGCCGCGTGCCGCCAGCGACGACCGCTCGAATCCTGGATGGAACCGGTCTTGCGCGCCGCCTGCGTGAGCAGGCGCGCGGCCGGGTAGCCGAAAACCAGGGGCCTTCCCCCCACCTGCGCGTCCTGCTCGTCGGTGAAAACCCGGCGTCGCGGGCGTACGTCTCTTCAAAGTCGAGGGCGGCCGCCGAGGCGGGGATCCGCGCGGAGACTCTGCGGCTGCCGGTGGACATTTCGCCGGAGATGCTGCTGGCGGAAGTCGCGCGCGCGAACGCCGATCCCGATGTGGACGGGATCCTGGTCCAGCTTCCGCTTCCGCCCGGCCACGATTCGGCCCGGGTCCTCGACTCCGTGCATCCACTCAAGGATGTCGACGGATTTCATCCGGAGAACGTCGGGCTCCTGCACCAGGGGCGGCCGCGCTTCGTGCCCTGCACCCCCGCTGGCATCATCGAGCTGCTCGCCGCTTACGAGATTCCGATCAAGGGCAGCAGAGCCGTCGTGCTCGGCCGCAGCGACATCGTCGGCAAGCCGATTGCGGCGCTCCTGACCGCGCGCGACGCGACTGTGACGATCTGCCATTCGAAGACGCGGGATCTCGCCGCCGTCTGCCGCGAAGCGGACATCCTGGTGGCCGCGATCGGCCGGCCGGGGTTCGTGACCCGCGAGTTCGTGCGAGAGGGCGCGGCCGTCATCGACGTCGGCATCAATCGCATCAACTCGCTCGAGGCAGCGCCGGAGAATCTGCGGCGCTCGAATCGGATTCGCACGGCTCTCGAGAAGAAAGGGTGGACGATCGTCGGCGACGTGGATTTCGACGACGTTGCGCCCGTGGCCGGCTGGATTACGCCCGTTCCGGGGGGCGTCGGGCCGCTGACGGTGGCAATGCTCCTTAGCAATACGGTTAAGGCTGCTGGCCTTAGAGACGATAGAAAATAAGTAGAAATAGTGATAGTTCCTTACTTTATTAGGAAGCGCCCGCTCACCATGCTCGGGGCCCTCCTTCTGGCGCAGTCGCTCGGAGCCGCCGACCAGCCGGCCCGCCTGCGCTTCCAGCTCTCTTTTCCGGCGAGCGCGCGGAGCGAACCCGCAGACGGCCGCGTCTTCGTCATCGTGACGCGGAAAGCCGATCCCGAGCCTCGCCTGCAGTTTGGAAAGTCGGGAGGCCAGTACGACTCGACGCCCTTCTTCGGAGAAGACGTCGACGCGCTCGGGCCGGGCCAGCAAGCCGTCATCGACGGCCGCTCCGACGGCTACCCGCTCGACCGCCTCGCCGAACTTCCGCCGGGCGACTACTACGTGCAGGGATTCCTCAACCTCTACACGACCTTTCACCGCTCCGATGGGCACGTCGTGAAAATGCACATGGACCAGTGGGAGGGGCAGAATTTCCCGGTCTCGCCCGGCAACCTCTACAGCGAGCCGCGGAAAATCTATATGGATCCCGCCGCCAGCGAAACGATCCGGCTCGTCCTCGACCGGAAGATTCCGCCCATCGAAGTTCCGAAAGACACGGCCTACGTCAAGCACGTTCGCTTCGAGAGCCCGCTTCTTTCGAAGTTCTGGGGACACCCGATCTTCATCGGAGCGACGATCCTGCTCCCGAGGGACTACGACCGTGACTCGGGCGTCTTCTATCCCGTCAACTACGAGCAGGGGCATTTCTCACTTTCCGCTCCCGGCGGATTCGGCGAAAAGGTCGCGCCCGACGCCACGGACAGGGAAAAAGAGCACGCCCGCGGCCGGGAAGAATTCGCGGCGCGATGGATGTCCGACGCGTTTCCGCGCATGCTCTTCGTCACGTTCCAGCACCCGACTCCGTATTACGACGACTCCTACGCCATCGACTCCCCCAACAACGGCCCGTACGGGCAAGCGATCACGACCGAGCTGATCCCTGACATCGAGAAACACTTCCGCGCGATCCCGAAGCCGTGGGCGCGCATCCTGTCGGGCGGCTCCACGGGAGGGTGGGAGTCCCTCGCGCTACAGATCTTCTACCCCGAGTACTTCGGCGGCACCTTCTCCTACTGCCCCGACCCGGTGGACTTCCACTACTTCGAGATGGTCAACATCTATGAGTGGGACAACGCCTGGTACCGCAAGGACGAGTGGCGAAAGACCCCGATCCCAGCGGAACGCGAGCACGACGGCCTCGTGCTCTCCACGATGAAGGAGCAGCTCGACTACGAACGCGCCCTGGGCACGAGCGGCCGCTCCGGCGAAGACTGGGATTGCTGGCAGGCCGTCTACGGCCCGGTCTCCGACACCGGCTACTTCAAGCCGCTCTTCGATCCGGCGACCGGGGCGATCGACCACGGCGTCGCCGCGTACTGGAAGGAGCACACGGACCTGAACGCGTACCTCCAGCGCCGCTGGAAGGAAATCGGACAGAAGCTCGCCGGGAAAATCCACATCTGGACGGGCGACATGGACACCTACTACTTGAACAATGCGGTCTACCTGCTCGAGGATTACCTGAAGACGACGAGCTCGCCCGCATGGGGCGGATCGATCACGTACGGCCCCCGCAAGCCGCACTGCTGGGTGGGACCCTTCTCGCTCGAAGAGCGGCTCAAGAAGATGGCGCAGTACGTGGCGGCGACGGCGCCTCGGGACGTGGATCGGCCGTGGTGGCGGGAGTGACGGTCTTCAACCGATAGGCGGATGACGCCCACCCCACCGTCCGAATTCGAACACCTCAATCCCGTAGCCGCTCAGTTCGTGGAACCGGGTGAGCGTCCAGGCTCTTGCTTTCAATCACTTAGCGTTCTGTCGCCTGGCACGCTTCTCGCCCTATGAACCTGGCGTGGATATCCTCAGAGAAGACATAGCCGAGAAGAAGCGCAAGAAGCGCCTTGTGATTGCCGCGGCCTCGGCAGCAGCGATTCTCCTCATCACGCTCGGGCTTTCGCGCCTGAAGCCCGCGGCTCCGACGGTCGAGAAGAGCGCGATCTGGATGGACACGGTCAAGCGCGGCCCCATGCTGCGGCAGGTGCGCGGCCCAGGCACGCTGGTGCCCGAGGAGATCCGGTTCATCTCGGCGGCGACGGAGGGGCGGGTCGAGCGCCTGGTGATCCTGCCCGGAGCTCCCGTCCAGCCCGACTCGATCCTGCTCGAGTTGTCCAATCCCGTGCTCGAGCGGGAAGCCCTCGACGCAGAATCGCAGCTGCGCGCGGCGCAGGCGGAGCTCGTCAACGTGCGCGCGCACGCCGACCGCGATGTCATGGACCAGCAGGCCGCGGCCGCGACGGTGCGGTCCGACTTTCACCAGGCCGAGCTCCAGGCCGCGGCGAACGAAGGCCTCTTCAAGGAAGGCCTCATCGCCGAGCTGACCGTCAAGCTCTCGCGCGTCCGCGCCGAGGAGCTCTCGACGCGAAACGCGATCGAGGAGAAGCGCGTCGCCAGCGTCGCCGACGCGGCGAAGGCCCAGGTCGCCGTGCAGGAGGCGCACGTCGAGCAGTTGAAGGCGCTCGCCGCGCTCAAGCGCTCGCAGAAGGAAGCGCTCCACGTGCGGGCCGGTATCGCCGGCGTGCTGCAGGAGTTGCCGGTGCAGGTCGGCCAGCAGCTCACACCGGGGGCGACGCTTGCCAAGGTCGCCGAGCCGACGAAGTTGAAGGCGCAGTTGAAGATCGCCGAGACGCAGGCCAAGGACGTCCAGATCGGCCAGCCCGTCTCGATCGATACGCGCAACGGCCTCGTCGCCGGCAAGGTCTCGCGCATCGACCCTGCCGTGCAGAACGGCACGGTCACGGTGGACGCGGCGCTCGAGGGCGCCCTTCCGCAGGGCGCGCGCCCGGACCTCTCGGTCGACGGCACGATCGAGCTCGATCGCCTGAAGGACGTCCTCTTCGTCGGGCGCCCGGCCTTCGGCCAGGAGAAGAGCCAGGTGGGCCTCTTCCGCCTGAGCGAGGACGGCGACGAGGCCGTGCGCGTCAAGGTGCGCCTGGGCAAGAGCTCGGTGAACACGGTGGAGATCCTCGAAGGATTGAAGCCGGGCGACAAGGTGATCCTCTCGGACATGAGTGCGTGGGACGCGTACGACAGAGTGCGACTGAAGTAAGGGCATGAGGAGCAAGGCATGAGTGCAAACACAAACGGACATCCGGTCATCCAGCTCGACGGCGTCACAAAGGTCTTCTTCACCGACGAGATCGAGACGCACGCGCTCTCGGGCGTGCACCTCGAGATCGCGCACGGGGAGTTCGTGTCGATCGCCGGCCCCTCCGGCTGCGGCAAGTCGACGCTGCTCTCCTTGCTCGGCCTGCTCGACTCGCCGACCAAGGGCCGCTACGCGTTGAACGGCAAGCCCGCCGAATCGTTGACGCTCTCCGAGCGCGCCCGGATCCGCAACCGCGAGATCGGCTTCATCTTCCAAAGCTTCAACCTGATCGGTGATCTCTCGGTCTACGAGAACGTGGAGCTGCCGCTGACCTACCGCGGCATGCCCGCCCACGAGCGCAAGAAGCGCGTCCAAGAGTCGCTCGAAAAGGTCGGCATGGCGCACCGCATGAAGCACTTCCCCTCGCAGCTCTCGGGCGGCCAGCAGCAGCGCGTCGCCGTCGCCCGCGCGATCGGCGGCTCGCCCCTCATCCTGCTCGCCGACGAGCCGACCGGAAACCTCGACTCGGTCAACGGCGAGGCCGTCATGAACCTCCTCCAGGACCTCCACCGGACCGGCGCGACGATCTGCATGGTCACGCACGACCCGCGGTTCGCCAGGCACGCCGGCCGCTCCATCCATCTCTTCGACGGCCGCGTCGTCGAAGAGGAAAAGGGCGAGGAGCGCGCGCACTCGGAGGAGGAGCTCAAGGAGAGTGGGTACCGGGTGAGCTGATGGCGACGCTCCTCCAGGACCTCCGGTACGCCCTGCACATGCTCCGGCGCAGTCCCGGCTTCACGGCCGCCACACTTCTCACGCTCGCGCTCGGAGTAGGGGCCAACACAGCCATCTTCAGCCTCGTCGACGCTGTCCTACTGCGGCAGCTGCCCTACCGGGATCCGGGCCGGCTGGTTTGGCTCTGGTCCTCCCGCTTCGACCGCGACAAGGCCCCGCTCTCCATTCCCGACTATCTCGACTTCCGCCGTCAGGCGACGACGGTCGAGCAGGCCGCCGCCTTCGCAACCTGGGGTGCGAACCTCACGGGCTCCGGAGAGCCCGAGCGCATTCCGGGCACGCGCATCGAGCCCCAGGTCTTCGCCATGCTGGGCGTCGAGGCGCCGGTCGGGCGCGCGCTGGCGCCGGGCGACGAGCGACCTGATCGCCCGCGCGTGGCGGTCCTGACGAACGGCGTTTGGCTGCGGCGGTTCGGCGGCGATCCTGGGGTCGTCGGACGGTCGATCGTCTTGAACGGAGATCCCTACACCGTCGTCGGCGTACTGCCGCGGTCTTTCTTCCTTCCAAACCGGGAGGCGGAGATCGCGGTGCCGCTCGTCCTCGAGGGCGAGCCGCGCGGCCTCGATCGCGGCGACCATTTCTTGCGGGCCATCGCGCGCATCCGGCCGGGCGTTCCACGAGAACGCGCCGAGGCCGAGCTGACTGCGATCGCGCGGAATCTGCAGAAACAATACCCGGTTTCCAACGCCAAGAACCGCGGCGTCCGCCTCGTTCCCCTTCAGGAAGAGATCGTGGGCAACTTCCGCCGCGCTCTGTTGGTTCTGCTCGGCGCCGTGGGGCTCCTGCTCCTGATCGCCTGCTCGAACGTCGCCAACCTGCTGCTTGCGCGCGCCTCCGCACGGCGCCGGGAGATCGCCATTCGCATGACGCAGGGCGCGACACGGGGCCGTCTGGTCCGGCAGCTGATGACGGAGAGCGGCCTTCTCGCGCTGCTCGGAGGAGCCGCGGGCGTCCTGACCGCTGTCTGGTGTATGCCGCTGCTCGCCGCGGCGAGCCCTGTCGATCTTCCGCACATGGCCGAGCCGGGCCTCGACGCGCGCCTTCTCGTCTTCTGCCTGGCGGCATCGGTGGCCTGCGCCCTGGTCTTCGGCCTTGCGCCGGCGCTCCAAGCTTCGGGGATCGACCCGGGCGAAGCGCTCCGCGGCGCCGGGCGCGTGACGGGCAACGGGACCCGGCGCGGCGTCCCGCGCGGGGCGATCGTGATGGCGCAGGTGGCCCTCTCGCTCGTGCTTCTGGTTGCCGCCGGCCTGCTCCTCCGCAGCTTCGCGCACCTCCAGGCCGTCCGGCCGGGTTTCGACCCGAGCAACGTCCTCATGTTGCGCCTTTCATTGCCGAAGGCAGGCTATGTCACCGCCGAGGACGTCGCGCGGTTCGACGAACGTGTCCGCGCCCGACTTTCGGCGCTGCCAAGCGTCGTCTCCGCCGGCCACGTCAACGTTTTACCACTCTCGGGCGCCTTCGCGGCGGTCGACTTCACGGTCCGCGGCGAGCCGCCGCCCTCACCGGATCGCATGCCGTCGGCGCAGTGGCGCGCGGCCGGACCGGGGTACTTCGAAACGATGCGGATTCCGCTCGAGTCCGGGCGGCTCTTTACCGAGCGCGACACCGCGCGATCTCCGAGCGTCGCGATCGTCAGCGAGACCCTGGCCCGGCGTTTCTTCGGGGGCCGGCCGCCGGTCGGCGTGCGCGTGTCGATCGAAGAGAGCACACCGAGCGAGGTCGAGATCGTGGGAGTCGTCGCCGACGTCAAGCACATGAGTCTCGACGCCGAGGCGACGCCGGACATCTATGTTCCGCTGGCGCAAGCCCCCTCCTCGGCCGTCGTCTATCTGCGGAACAACCTCTTTTGCGTCGTGCGGACGTCCGGAGAGCCGCTCGCTCTGGCAGCGGCGGCGCGGCGCGAGATCGCGAGCGTCGACCGCGACGTCCCGCCCACGAGCACGCGAGCGCTCGAGGAGCTCCTGTCCGACTCCGTGGCGCCCCGCCGGTTCAACCTCCGGCTGATCGGCCTCTTCGGGATCCTCGCACTGATGCTGGCGGCTGCTGGCCTCCACGCCGTCATGGCATACGCCGTCACGCAGCGCACGCGAGAAATCGGCATCCGCATGGCGCTCGGCGCCTCTCGCCCCGACGTCGTCGCGCTCTTCGTCGGAAACGGGATGCGCCTGGTGGCCGGAGGCGTGCTGGCGGGCCTGGTCCTTTCGCTCGTCGTCACACGGCTGCTCGGAAACCTTCTCTTCGAGGTCGCGCCCACCGATCCCGTCACCTTAGCGAGCGTCGTGCTGGTTCTGGCCGCCGCGGCGGCAGGGGCCGCCTGGCTCCCGGCGCGACGCGCGTCACGGATCGACCCCATGGCCGCCCTGAGGAGTGAATGATGCGAGACCTGCGCTACGCGATTCGGACTCTCTGGAAGAGCCCCGGCTTCACGGCTGTCGCGATCGCCACGCTCGCGCTCGGGATCGGAGCCAACACCGCGATCTTCAGCGTGATCCAGGGCGTGCTCCTGGCTCCCCTGCCTTATCCCGACGCCATGCGCCTCGTGACACTCGACTCCGGGCTTTCGGTGCCGGAGCTCGAAGACCTGAAGGCGGCCACTCGCTCCTTCTCGGCGATGGGCGGTGTGTCGCCGATGTCGCTCGACCTGACGGGCGTCGGGGAACCCCTGAAGCTCAAGGCCGCGCTGACGGCGACGGACCTCTTCGAGGCCCTCGGCGCGCGCGCAGCCGTCGGGCGTCCGCTAAGGCGCGACGACGACCGCAAGGGCGGCGAGCGCGTCGCGGCGCTGTCGTACGGACTCTGGCAACGCCAGTGGGCGGGCGACCCCGCTATCGTCGGTAAGTCCATCACGCTCGGAGGCGAACCTTACACGGTCGTGGGCGTTCTCGCGCCCGAGTTCCGGCTGCCGGAGACCGAGGCCGAGATCTTCGCGCCCATCTGGCTCGTGTATCCGCTGGCCGCCGGCGCGCGCGGCGCGCACATGCTGCAGAGCGTCCTGCGTCTGGCGCCGGGCGTCTCTCCCGAAGCGGCGCGCGCGGATCTGGCCGCCGCGATGGCTCACCTGGCCGAGGCGCATCCGGACGAGGACAAGAACCTGCGGCCCGACTTCGTCCCGCTCTTGGACGAGATCGTCGGCGGGAGCCGGCGGCCGCTGTGGATCCTGGCGGGCGCCGTGGGCATCGTGCTCCTGATCGCCTGCGCGAATCTGGCAAACCTGATTCTCGCGCGCGCGTCCGCCCGCCGCGCGGAGCTTGCGATTCGGACGGCGCTCGGCGCGGGTCGCGCGCGGCTCGTCCGGCAGATCCTGACGGAGAGCGTCCTGCTCGCGATCGTCGGCGGCGCCTGCGGAATGCTGCTGGCCGCGTGGGGGACGCAACTGCTGCTGGCCGGGATGCCGGACGCGCTACCGCGTCTGGACTCGGTCGGGATGGACGGCCGGATGGTTCTCTTCACGCTGCTGGTCTCGGTTACGACCGGGCTCACGTTCGGCATCGTTCCCGCCTGGAAGGCCTCCAGCCGTGGGTTCGCGACCGCGCTGGCCAGCCCGCGCGGTCACTCCGGAATGACGGCCGGCCGGCTGCGCGGCGTCTTCGTCGTGGCCGAGATCGCGCTGGCGATGGTGCTGCTGGTCGGAGCGGGGCTCCTCGTCAACGTGCTCTGGCGCCTGCACGCGGTCCGGCCGGGATTCCAGACTCAGGGCCGCGTGGCCCAGCGGCTGGATCTGCCCGAGGCGCGCTACGGCGAGGTTCCCGCGCAGACGCGGTTCCGCGAACAAGTGCTCGCGTCGTTGAACGAAGCGCCGGGAGTCCGGGCCGCGATGGTCAGCGAGGTGCCGCTCGCGGGAAACGCGCTCCACCACAACTTTCTGATCGAGGGGCGGCCTCGCGTGGCCGTCGGCGACGAGCCGGAGCTCTATTCCCGCAGCGTCATGGGCGACTACTTCGGCGTCATGGGGATCCCGCTGAAGGCGGGGCGCTCCTTCTCGCCGAGGGACCGGGAGGGGGCGCCGCTGGTCGGCGTCGTCAACGAGCGGTTCGCGCGCGAGTACTTCCCCGGCGAAAGCCCCCTCGGCGCGCGCATTCGCTGGGCGCGCCAGAAAGAGCCGCTCTGGATCGAGATCGTCGGCGTGGTCGCGGACGTTCGCCACTTCGGCCTCTCCCGCGACGAGGAGCCCGCCGTCTACACGCCGTACGCGCAGTCTCTGCAGCCCTGGAAGCGGTGGATGGAGCTCGTGGTGCGCGGCGACGGGGGCCAAAGCGGTTTGGCCGCGTTGGTGCGCCAGAAGGTGCACGCGGTGGATCCGCTGATTCCCGTTCCGGGAGCACGCGCGTTGACCGCGATCGTCGACTCCTCGCTGGGCCACGAGCGCTTCCGGACGCAGCTTCTCGCGATTTTCGCCGGCCTTGCGCTCCTGCTGGCCTCGGTGGGGATCGCCGGCGTCATGAGCCAGTCCGTGCGCCAGCGCACGACCGAGATCGGGATCCGCATGGCGCTGGGAGCCCCGCCGGATCGCATGCTGCGAGAGGTGATGGGCGAGGGCCTGCGCCTCACGGCGCTGGGCATCGGGATCGGGCTTGTCGCCGCGGCGGCGGCCAGCAGTGCGCTCTCGAGCCTGCTCTTCGGGGTCCGCCCGATCGACCCGGTGACCTATGCGGGCGTCGCGCTGATACTGGCCGCAGCCGCGATGCTCGCCTGCTTCCTTCCCGCGCGCCGCGCGGCCAACGTCGACCCGATGGTCGCCCTGCGATCGGAGTGAGAAGCAACCCGTGATCACGCTGAAGAACCTCGAGAAGTCCTACGCCACACGCGCCGGGGAGAGCTTCGTCCTGCGCCGGATCGACCTGACGATCACGCAGGGCGAGTTCGTGACGATCATGGGCCCGTCGGGTGCCGGGAAATCCACGCTGCTGGCGATCCTCGGCATGCTCGATCACGACTGGAGGGGCGAGTTCCGGTTCCTCGGGCACGAGGTGCACGCGATGAAGCCGAAGGACCGCATCGAGCTGAACAAGAAGCACGTCGGCTTCGTCTTCCAGCAGTACCACCTGCTCGACAACCTGACGGTCGCCGAGAACCTCGACATCCCCCTCTCCTACCGCAACGTCAAGGGCTCTGAGCGGGCATCGGCCGTCGCCGACACGCTCGACCGCTTCCATATCGTCGGCAAGAAGGACCTCTTCCCGAACCAGCTCTCTGGCGGTCAGCAGCAGCTCGTCGGCGTGGCGCGCGCGCTGATCGCGAGGCCCAAGCTGTTGCTGGCCGACGAGCCGACCGGCAACCTTCACTCCGACCAGGGCCGCGAGATCATGCGCCTCTTCAAGAAGCTCAACGACGAAGGCACGACGATCGTCCAGGTGACGCACTCCGAGGAGAACGCAACCTACGGCGACCGGATCGTGCGCCTGCGCGACGGCTGGATCGTCAACGACTGAGGTGACTCGATGAGCTCGCTTCTCCAGGACCTGCGCTACGCCTTCCGCGGCCTCGCGAAGAGCCCCGGCTTCTCCGCGATCGCTATCGCGACGCTCGCGCTCGGGATCGGCGCCAACGCCGCGATCTTCGCGCTCGTCGATCGGGTGCTACTGCGCACCCTGGCCGGTGCGGGACCCGGTCGCGCTGTCCTCCTGCGCTCGCCCGGGCTGTCGCAAGGCCACACCCGGAGCGACAACGACGACGCCACCTCCTTCAGCTACCCGATGTACCGGGACCTGCGCGACCGGGCTCCCGCGTTTACCGGGCCTCTGGCCGAATACCCTTTCGAGTAGCTCGCGGATCCGAGATCGCAAATCTCAAATCCGTTAGTGGTAGATTCCGGCCGTGGTCGAGGACAAGGCCGGCCGCGTCGAAAAGACCGACGAAGAGTGGCGCGCGGGGCTGACGCCAGAGCAGTACCGGATCCTCCGGCAGAAGGGGACCGAGCGCGCCTTCACGGGCAAGTACTGGAATCACCACGCCCCGGGCATTTACGCCTGCGCGGCCTGCGGCATCCCGCTCTTCGACTCGGCGGCGAAGTTCGATTCGGGGACGGGCTGGCCGAGCTTCTCGACGCCGGCCACCGAGGCGAGCTTGAAGACCCGCGAGGAGGGCAGCGCGTACATGGCCCGCACGGAGGTGCTCTGCCGGCGCTGCGATTCGCACCTCGGGCACGTCTTCGACGACGGTCCAGAGCCCACGGGCCTGCGCTACTGCATGAACTCGGCGGCGCTCGACTTCCGGCCCCGCTAGCCGCGTGCAGCCGCTCGCGCTCTCGGTCCTGTCCGAGTCACTCGCCGTCTGCCGCCTCGAACCTGCGGCGCAGGTCCCTGCATGGGCGCACACCGGAGCGTTTCGAGCCGTGACCCGAACGCCCACCGAGCTCTCGATCGTCTGTCGCGAGGACTCCGTCCCGGCCGGGATCCTTGCCGACCGCGGCTGGCGCGCGATCGCCGTCGACGGCACGCTCGACTTCGCCCTGACCGGCGTCCTCGCCTCGCTCGCCTCGCCGCTGGCCGCGGCCGGCGTCTCGATCTTCGCGGTCTCGACCTACGATACCGACTACGTCTTCGTGAAGAAGGACACGCTCGACCGCGCGGTCGAGGCGCTCTCCGCGGCCGGCCACCGCTTCCCAGGGCTCGCGCCATGAAAGGCGCCGGCGCCGGCCGGGTCCTCGTCGCGGACGACCAGAAAGACGTGCTCGAGGCCCTGCGCCTCCTACTCAAGGGCGAAGGCCTCGAGTGCGAGACCGCTTCGTCGCCCGCGGGAGCGCTCGCGGCGCTCGAGGCGCGCGACTTCGACGCGGCCTTGATCGACCTGAACTACGCCCGCGACACCACGTCGGGCCAGGAAGGGCTCGACCTGCTCGCCCGCGTCCGGGAGCTCGACGCCCACCTTCCGGTCCTCGTGATGACGGCGTGGGGCACGGTCGATCTCGCTGTCGAGGCAATGCGCCACGGCGCGCGCGATTTCGTGCAGAAGCCCTGGGACAACACGCGCCTCCTGACGACGCTGCGCACGCAGATCGCCCTCGGCCGCGCGCTGCGGCGGGGAGAGCGCCTCGAGGCCGAGAACCGGATCCTGCGGCACGACGCGGAGCCCGCAATGATCGCCGGATCGGCCGCAATGCGGCCGGTGCTGGAGGTGATCGCGCGCGTCGGCCCGGCGGACGCCAACGTGCTCATCACCGGCGAGAACGGCTGCGGCAAGGCGGTCGTGGCGCGGGCCCTGCACGCGGCTTCGGAGCGCTCCGGAAAACCCTTCGTGACGTTGAACGCCGGCGGGATCTCCGAGGGCGTCTTCGAGAGCGAGCTCTTCGGGCACGTGCGCGGCGCGTTCACCGACGCCCGCTCCGACCGCGTCGGCCGCTTCGAGCTCGCGCAGGGCGGCACGCTCTTTCTCGACGAAATCGGCAACGTGCCGCCGTCGCAGCAGGGAAAGCTCCTGCGCGTGATCGAGACCGGCGAGTTCGAGCGCCTCGGCTCCTCGCGCACGATCCGCTCCGACGTGCGCCTGCTCTCGGCGACCAACGCCGACCTCGGCGCCGAGGTGGCCGCGGGGCGATTCCGCCAGGACCTGCTCTTCCGCCTGAATACGATCGAGATCCGCGTGCCGGCGCTGCGCGAGCGGCGCGAAGACATCCCGCGCCTCGCGCAGCACTTTCTCGAGATCTACGCTCGCCGCTACCGCAAGACCCAAGCCGGGTTCGAGAGCGCCGCGCTCGAAGCGCTCCTGGACCATCCGTGGCCGGGCAACGTCCGCGAGCTCGACCACGCGATCGAACGCGCGGTGCTCATGGCGGCCGGCGACCGGATCCGGCCGGCGGATTTCGCCCTGCGCCGGGGCGGCGACGCGGGGCGCCTCGAGGACCTCTCCCTCGAAGAGGTGGAGGGCCTGCTCGTGCGCAAGGCGATGGAGCGCTTCGGGGGCAACGTCAGCCAGGCCGCGAAAGCGCTCGGAGTCTCCCGCAGCGCGCTCTACAGGCGGCTGGAAAAACACGGATAGTCGGCGATGAAGCCGCTGGCGCACGATCGGCGGATCGTCCTGCTCGCGCTCGGCGCCGCCCTTCCGGCCGTCGTGACGGCGCTCGGAATTCTCTGGACGGGCGACTACTCCTCGAAGGTCCGCTGGACCCTGACCGCGGTGGTGGTGGTGGCGTGGCTCGCGTTCACTCAGGCCCTGCGCGAGCGGGTCGTCCGGCCGCTCCAGACGGTCTCGAATCTGCTGGCCGCGATGCGCGAGGAAGACTTCTCGATCCGGGCGCGCGGGGCGCGGAGGGACGACGCGCTCGGAGAAGTGCTGATCGAGGTCAACGCCCTCGCCGAGACCCTGCGCGAGCAGCGCCTCGGAGCGATCGAGGCGACGGCCTTGCTCTCGCGGGTCATGGAGGAGATAGCGGTCGCGGTCTTCGCGTTCGACGGCGAGGGCGCCCTCCAGCTCGTCAACCGATTCGGCGAACGGCTTCTCGGCCAGCCCGAGCCGCGCCTGCGCGGCCGCCGGGCGGAAGAGCTGGGCCTGGCGGCCTTCCTCGAGGACGGCGCTCCACAGATCCTCGAAGCGGGGTTTCCCGGCGGATCAGGCCGGTGGGAAATCCGCCGGAGCGCATTCCGGCAAGGGGGCGCGCCGCATCGGTTGCTCGTGCTTGCCGACGTGAGCCGGCCGTTGCGGGAAGAGGAGCGGCAGGCGTGGCAGCGGCTCATCCGCGTCCTCGGCCACGAGCTGAACAACTCGCTGGCTCCGATCCAGTCGATCGCGGGCAGCCTGCAGAAGCTTTCCGCGGAGCCCGAGCCGCCCGCCGACTGGCGCGCGGACCTTCGCCAGGGCCTGTCGATCATCGCGTCGCGCGCGGAAGCCCTCTCCCGGTTCACGACCGCCTACGCGAAGCTCGCGAGCCTTCCGCCGCCACGCCTCGGCCCCGTGGCGGTGGACGCGCTCCTGCGCCGCGCAGCGAGCCTCGAGACGCGCCTCCCGGTCGGCGTGATTCCCGGGCCCGCCGTCACCGTCCAGGCCGATTCCGATCAGCTCGACCAGCTCCTGATCAACCTCGTGCGCAACGCCTCCGACGCCGCCCTCGAGACGCAGGGAGGCGTCGCCCTCGGCTGGAAGCGGGCCGGCGGGCGCCTCGAGATCTGGGTCGCGGATGACGGGCCGGGGCTTCCGAATACGACCAACCTCTTCGTCCCGTTCTTCACCACGAAGCCGGGCGGCTCGGGCATCGGGCTCGTGCTCTGCCGGCAGATCGCGGAAGCGCACGGCGGAACGCTGACGCTCGAGAACCGCCAGGGTCATCGCGGCTGCATCGCCTGGCTGCGGCTGCCGCTGTAAGACCCGGCCAACCGCCCCTCGAAAAGAGCCGTTCGTCCCCCGCATAAGACCGCCGGTCCCCAGGCCATTGAGGGACAGGCCCGACTCCCTGTCTCCTCGAAAGAGATACCACCTGCGGAGAATCGCAGCCGGCGGCCCCACGCCGTCAATGGGCCCGCCTCATCCTTGACGCAGCACCAAGCTCAGTGCATGATAAGTGCATGGCTGTTAAGACCATTACGATCGACCTCGAGGCGTATGAGGCCCTGTCGCGTCTCAAGCGCAAGGGCGATTCCTTTTCCAGGGTCATCAAGAAGCATTTCACGCGCCGGAGTACGGGCCGTGACCTCCAGGCCGCGCTACAGGACCTGCACGTCGGCAACGACACACTCGAGGCGGTGAACGAGATGATCCGTTCCCGGCGGCGGAGCCCCGCGAAGGCGCCGAGGCTGTGATCCACCTCGACACTTCCTTTCTCGTGGATCTGCTGCGTGAAGAAGCTCGAGGCAAGCGCGGCGCGGCCTCCAGTCTCCTCGACCGGCTGGGAGACGACGAGCTCGCCTTGAGCGTGTTCGTCACGTGCGAACTGCTGGCTGGCGCGGAGCTGTCCTCGCACCCCCAGCGGGAGCGGCGCAAAGTCGAGCGCCTCTGCTCCGGCCTGAGGGTCGATTTCCCGGACGAGCGCTTCGCGCCGGCCTACGGCCGGCTGCTCGCCTGGCAGTCGCGCCGGGAAGGTCGCATCGCAACGATGGACCTCCTCATCGCAACTTCGGCAGTCGTTGCGGGAGCCCCGATTGTCACCCGGAACGCGAAAGACTTCGCGCGCGTTCCGGACCTCGAGGTCGTCTCGTACTGAGATGGACCTCTCCGGTCCCGATCACCTGGCACGCGGCGGAGATGATCGAGGAGACCCGGGGAGCGAGCTTGCTCCGGGGGTTGCGTGGAGGGAAGCCTACCGTGGCGGCGCTGCGTCAGCTTCTCGTCCAGGTCTCCGCCCTCGTGGCAAGACACGGGGAGATCGATGAGATGGACCTGAATCCGGTCAGCGTGCACGAGAAGGGGCTGACGGTCGTGGACGCCCGTGTCGTCCTGCCCACTTGAAAAGCCTCGACCGGCGAGCGCGATCGTTGATCACCCGGCGATCCCGCGCGCGTCCGCGAGAGCTCGGTGAACCTGGATTCCGGGAATCCGGGTGAAGTGCCGAAGATTCCCCGTCACAACCTCCAGCCCGTGAAGGATCGCCGTCGCGGCGATCTGCAGATCCGCATCGGCCAGGGTTCGTCCCCGAACTGAAAGCCCCGCCTGAATCTCACCAAAAACGCGCGCCGCCGCCACGTCGTACGGTAGAACCGTCACGGCGGGCAAAACGAGCTTTTCGATGTTCTCCAGGTGCCTCTCGCGGTTGGGGGACCCGAAGGCTCCCTTGTAAAGCTCACCGATGACGACGGCGCTCGTGAATTGCTCCGCGCGCGGCACCTGCGAAAGCCAGCGCAGATACGCGGGGGCGGGTCTCGGCCGCAGGACCTCCGAAATCGCGTCCGTGTCGAAGAGGTAAGCCACCCTGCCTCAGTCGAGCTTAGGAGCTCGCCTGGGCCCGGTTCTCCTCACGCGGGCCACCGCGCGAACCAATTCCTCCGAACCCTTCCACCCTCCCGCAATGCCGGCCAGACCCTTCTCCGGTCCCGCCGCCCGCAGTCGCTCGAGCTGCTCGAGCTCGGCCGCCGGGACCAGTGCCGCGACCGGTTTCCCGTGGCGCGTGATCAAAACCGAATCACCTCTTTCGGCCGACCGGAGACAGTCGGCAAACCGCGCCTTC
>JBGPGG010000065.1:0-16785 GCA_041483715.1 Thermoanaerobaculia bacterium | reverse complement strand
CGCGTCCGCAAGGACGGCGGGATTTCGGGGCCGGTATGACGTCGGCTCCGCTTTCTCGGGACCTGCTTCGCACCGGCCCGCGGCTCGCCCGGTTGCGGGCTCGACCGCGAGCCTGGTCCCTCGCTGCGCTGCGTCTCCCGCGGCGCGAGGCTCCTCCCTCGGTGACTTCGGGAGACTCCTCGCGCCGCGAACACGGCGGAGGGGCTGCCTAGCCCATGTTCCTGATCCAGTTCATCAAGAACGCGATCGACTTCCTGTCGGCGCCGCAATACCTGGTGAGCGGGGCCCTGGTCGGTCTCATCGTCGCAATCCACTGGGCGCCGATGTGGACGAAGAAGGGCGGGGTCGTCCTTTTTGCGGTCCTCGCCGGCGGAATCGGCCTTTCCTACCTCGACCCGAACTTCAACAAGGTCGCGACCCTGCCGGACAACGTGCCGATCGTCGGCATGATCTTTCTCGTCGGCTTCTTCGTCTGGTTTTCGATGAGCCAGGCCTACGAGAACGACCGCCGCATCGCGAAAGGCCTGCCGCCGATCGAGGGCGAGGACTCCGGGCAGAAGGTCTTCTCCTGGCCGGACCTCGTGTACGTCGAGCTGATCTGCCTCGTCGTCGTCATGGCGGTCATGATCGTGTGGTCGATTTATCTCAAGGCGCCGCTCGAGGAGCCGGCCAACCCGACGGATTCGCCCAACCCGGCCAAGGCCCCCTGGTACTTCCTGGGACTCCAGGAAATGCTGGTGTACTTCGATCCATGGCTGGCGGGAGTCGTGCTGCCGTCGCTCATCATCGTCGGCCTCATGGCGATCCCGTACATCGACACGAACCCGAAGGGCAACGGCTACTTCACGTTCCGCGAGCGCCGCTGGGAGATCACGATCTTCCTCGTGGGCTTTCTCGTGCTGTGGTGCGTCCTGATCGTGCTCGGGACCTTCCTGCGCGGACCGAACTGGAACTTCTTCGGCCCCTACGAGTTCTGGGACCTGAACAAGCTGGTGCCCCTGAACAACATCAACCTCTCCGAGATCATCTGGATCCAGCTCCTGAAGCGAAGCATGCCCAATTTCTGGCTCATCCGCGAAGCGTTCGGCCTGGCGCTCGTCGGCTTCTACGTCGCCGCGCTCCCGCTGGTGTTCTCGAAGACGCTGCTGCGCCGCTTCTACGAGAAGATGGACCCGGTGCGCTACCTGATCGGCGTGTCGCTCGGCCTCATGATGCTGTCGCTCCCGATCAAGATGTACCTGCGCTGGATCTTCAATCTCAAGTACATCGTCTCCATACCGGAGTTTGCGTTCAACATATGAGAGACGTGAAACGTCAAACGTCAAACGTGAAACGCGGCTGCCGCGGGTCGGGGCCGTCGCATTCCGTTTCACGTTTCACGTTTCACGTTTGACGGCCATGCCCAGGACGCCTCCCGCTGAGCCGATCGATCACCACTACAACATCCCGCGGTTGAACCGCGCGTTCTGGTGGACCGGGCTCACCCTGACGGTGGTCTTCGTTGTCATGATCATCGCGGACTACACGCGGGACTGGAAGACAATCCAGCGCACGTTCATGCGGCTGGACGCGAAAATGACGCGCGAGGCCGGGCTGGCCGCCCGGGCGAAGGCCCTCGACGAGGAGCACGGCAAGCTCCTCGGGGAGCTCGAGGCGGCGCGCGTCGAGGTGGCCTCCCAGCGGACGGTCGTCGGCAAGCTCGAGGCGAAGTTGAGGGACCTCGACCCGAGGATCTACCTCGCCGACCAGCAGTACAAGTTCACGAAGGCTTCGTTCGACGCGGAGCGCTACAAGTACGAGGACGCGCTGGCGAATGCGCCGAAGTCGGCGCCGGGGGTGAAGAAGTCGCTCGACGCGATCGTCCGGGAGCTCGACGAGCGCACGCTGCATCTGGCCGAGCTGAGAAAGCAGGAAGCCGACACGCAGGCCGAGATCGACCGGATCAACGCAAAGAAGAAGGAGATCGAGACGACGATCGAGAAGAGGACGGCGGCTTTCCGGATCACCCGCACGAAGTACGCGGGGATGAAGCAGGACGCGCTCTTCGAGCTGCGCAACGCGGCGATCCTCGACATGATCAATCCCTCGCTGCGCATCCAGCAGGTGCAGCTGCCCGACCAGTTCATCAACGTCAACTTCATGAAGATCCCGAAGGTCGACCGCTGCACGACCTGCCACATCGCCGCGGACCGAAAGGGCTTCGAGGACCCGAAGATCAAGCCCGTGTTCCGGACGCACCCGAGCTTCTATCGCATGGTGGGCTCGGAGTCCATGCATCCGGCCACGACCTTCGGCTGCACGCCGTGCCACGGCGGACGGGACCGTGCCACATCCTTCTGGTCGGCCGGCCACTCGCCCACGTCCGAGGCACAGGAGCGGGCTTGGACGAAGAAGTACGCCTGGGAATTCGACAAGTTCAACGAGAGCCCGGTCCTGCCGCTCAAGTACGCGGAAGCCGGCTGCTACCGCTGCCACGCGAACGAGGTCAATTTCCCCGACGCGCCGACCCTGGACGCGGGCTTGCGGATGGTGGAGAGCCTGGGCTGCTGGGGGTGCCACCGGATCGACGGCCTGCAGAAGCAGCACCTGCCGAAGGCCGGGCCGTCGCTCGAGAAGGTCTCCGCGAAGGCGTCGCGCGAGTGGACGACGCGCTGGGTGATGAACCCGGCCTCCTTCCGCGCGAATACCAAGATGCCGAGCTTCTTCTACCTCGAGAACTTCGTGAACGTGTCGGGCCCGAAGTCCCCGACGGCCGCGCAGAAGAAGATGGACGAGGACGGCCGCATCGAGAACGACACGATGATCAACGCGATAGTGGCGTACCTCTACGACAGGTCCCGTCCTGCCGACGTGCCCGCGGTCCCCGGAAAGGGCGACGCCGCCCACGGCGCGAAGCTCCTCGCCGAGCGGGGCTGCTACGGCTGCCACATCGCGGACCCGAACGCGCAGCGGGACCTGGTGGGGACGTACCGCCAGTTCGGCCCGAACCTCTCCGGGATCGGGTCGAAGGCCTCGCGGGACTGGATCTACCACTGGATCCTGAACCCGAAGGAGTGGAATCCCGAGACCAAGATGCCGAACCTGCGCCTGACGAACGAGGACGCGCTCGACATCGCCGAACACCTCGCGACGTTGAAGGCCCCGGCCGGTTTCGAGACCGTCGCGCTCCCGAAGACCGACGAGAAAACGCTCGACCAGATCGCGCTCTACTTCGAGATGTCCACGAAGACGCTCTTCGACGCCAGGGCGGACCTCGCGAAGATGGACCTCCATGGCAAGGAGGTCTACGCCGGAAAGAACCTCATCGCGCACTACGGCTGCTACGCCTGCCACGCGATCCCGGGCTTCGAGGACGCCAGACCCATCGGCACGGAGCTGACGGAGGAAGGCTCGAAGGCCGTCCATCGCCTCGATTTCGGCTTCATCCACCTGCCGCACACGCGCCAGGACTGGTTCTGGCAGAAGCTCCACACGCCGCGCATCTTCGACCGGGACCGGGCGCGCGGGTGGGAAGAGAAGCTCCGGATGCCGAACTTCCGGTTCTCCGACCGCGAGCTCGACCAGATGGTCACGACGGTGCTCGGCTTCCAGCAGTTGAACGCCGCTGCGAACGTCGTCAAGGAGCTCTCGCCTCGCGAGGCGGCCATCGAGCGCGGGCGTCGGATCGTCAAGGACCACAACTGCCAGGGCTGCCACGTCATCGAGGGCGTCGGCGGTTCCTTCCGCTCGCTCGTCGCCGATCCGTCGCTCGCGCCGCCGATCATCCAGGGGGAGGGTGCCAAGGTCCAGAGCGACTGGCTGTTCTCGTTCCTCGAGAAGCCGAAGACCGGACAGATCCGGCCGTGGCTCGAAGTCCACATGCCGACCTTCGGTTTCACGGACCAGGAGTTGAACGACCTGACGCGCTACTTCGCCTCGCTCGACCGCGCGGAGTATCCCTTCCTGATCGCGGACTACGCGACGACCCCCGCGAGCTGGCAGGCTGGCAAGAGGGTCTTCGAGCTGCTGAAGTGCGCCCAGTGCCACCCGCGGTCGGCCGAGGACATGAATCGGCCCGGCGTGGACCGCGCGAGCCTCGCGCCGAACCTCCAGATGGCCGAGACGCGCCTGCGGCACAACTGGATTGACAGCTGGATCCTGCGGCCCGACGAGTGGATGCCGGGGACCCGCATGCCGACCAACTTTCCGAAGGACGACGAGGGCCATCGCACCTCGCCGCTCGGCGCGCTGATCGATGCGCCGAACTTCGCGAAGGATCGGGAGGAGTTCGCGAGGCTCTTCGGGGGCGACGAACAGGCGAGGCAGTTCCTGTCGAGCCCCGAGGCCGTCACGAAGGCCCTGCGCGACTACGTCTGGTCGCTCGGCATCAACGGCGGCGCCGCGCCCGCTCCCTTGAAGGCCGCCGCGCCGGCGCAATACGCCGGCGCCTTCGGCGCGGCCCCGCTCCGCGCGGCGCCCGCCGGAACGCGCTGAGGCCGCCACGCCCGCCGACCAGGACGTCGTCCTCTTCTACGGGAGCCTGGTCCTCTCGCTCGCGGCAGTCGTGCTGTTCTTATTTCTGATGCGCAAGCCCCGGAGCGAGCCCCCTCACCCTGGCCCTCTCCCGACGGGAGAGGGAACCCGTTCTACTCCCTCGCCTCCCGAAGGGGGGAGTGGGTAGGGGTGAGGGGGGGCTCTTCGCCCCCTACGAAGCGAGCAGCTGGTCGATGCGGCTGCGGAACTCCGGGTCCGACCAGCTGACCGCGCCCTGCACGCGGAAGAGTACGCGGCCCTTGTCGTTGACGACGTAGGTCTCCGGGTACTGCGTCGTGCCGAACCGCTTCGCGGTCGCCGCGCCGGGGTCGTGGAAGAGGGGGATCGCGCTCGGGTTCTTCTTCATGAACTCGTCGATCACTTTCCAGTCCTTGTCGACCGAGATCGCGTAGAGGCCGACGTCGCTGCGCGTGCGGTAGTTGTCCCAGAAACGGGACAGGGCCGGGATCTCCTCGACGCACGGCGGGCACCAGGTGGCCCAGAAGTGGATGATGAAGATCTTGCCCTTTTCCTTCGCGAGGTCGGTCTTCGCCCCGGCCTTGTCGTAGATCGGCAGCTCGGCCGCGGCCGAAAGGAACTGCAGCGACCCCGAGGGCGAGTCCGGCGGAACGAGCGACTTGATCCAGACGGCGCCGACCGCCGCGAGGGCGACGGCGAAAATGACAGTGAGCAGCGAGCGGGTGGTCATGGGACGGGTTGTGAGTTGTGAGTCGTGAGTTGTGAGTGGGCGGGCGGGGGGAATCGTGTCGAAAGGCGTCGCCTTCCCACCGAGCAGGGATCCTGCACGGGGCAATCATCGCACAGGGAGCGGCTCGGGCGCGGACGGCAGATGTCGAGGATGCCGATCCGGCAGAGAGCGTAGTCGAAGCGCACGGGATCGCGGGGATCGAACCGCGCCAGCGAGGTCGTGATCTCACGGGCCGCCTTCCAGTCGGCCGTTTTCCGGCGCGTCAGACCGAGGCGTCGGGCGATTCGGTGGACGTGCGTGTCGGTCGGGATGACCAGGCGATCGGTCGGGATGCCCGGCCACAGGCCGAGGTCCAGCGCGTCGCTGCGGACCATCCAGCGCAGGTAGAGGTTCCAGCGCTTGCAGGCGGAGCCGGCGGCCGGGTCCGGAAAGAAGAACCGGACGGGCGAGCGCTCGGGGATCCGTCGCGTGCCGAGGACCGGCCGGTAGTCGAACGCCTCGATGCGGGCGACGGCGCGGGAGACGAGGCCGGCGACATCCGGCTCCTCCGGGTCGAGCTCCCGTTCGAAGAAGGCGCGCACCGATCCGGCCTCCCCGCGCGCGCGGGCGATCGCGTAGAGGAGGGCCGCCGCGTCGGCGGCGCCGTGGAAGCGGTGGCGGAACCCGGAAAGCTCTTCGCGGGCAAACGCGCGGAAGTCGCCGATGTGCTCGAGCGCCCGCGCCGGCCGCGGGCCGAGCGCGCCGAGGAGGCGCTCGACGTTGTCCTGGATCGTTCGCACCTGGCCGTAAGCGAACGCCGAAGCGATCCAGCCGGCGACCTCGCGGTCCTCGTCGGCTGCGTACCGGCGCGGAAAGAGGATCGGGTCGGTGCCGGCGGTCTCGGGGCCGTACCGCCGGTATAGCGACTCGAGGCGTTCGCCGAGGAGTAGCTCGGAGCTGGAGGGCGCGCGCATTCCGAATTCCAATACTACCGTGCGCGCCGGTACAATCCGAGCGTGGGAAGAGCTGCGGCGCGGGAGCGCGTCCTCGTGGTCGGCGTGTCGCCGAAGGGCGTGCCGCGGGCCGTGGGCGAAGATCACCTCGACGAGCTCGAGCGGCTCGTGGACACCGCCGGGGGGCAGGTGATCGCGCGCTTCCTCAAGGAGCGGATCGCGCCCGACCCCAAGACGTACATCGGGAAAGGGGCGGTCGACGAGATCGGCGAGGCGGCGCGGTCCGAGCGCGTGCGCCTGATCGTCTTCGACGACGAGCTCTCGCCCGGGCAGGTGCGCAACCTCGAGAAGGCCTGGGGCGAAAACGTGCGCGTCCTCGACCGGCCGGGCCTGATCCTCGACGTCTTCGCGCTCCATGCCCGCTCGCGGGAGGCCCGCACCCAGGTGGAGCTCGCGCAGATGCAGTACCTGCTGCCCCGCCTGGCCGGCGGCTACAGGCACCTGTCGGGGCTGGGCGGTGGCATCGGGGGCAGGGGCGCCGGCGAGCAGAAACTCGAGCTCGACCGCCGCAAGATCCGCGATCGGATCGCGCGTCTGCGGCGCGACCTCTCGAAGATCGAGGTGGCGCGCCTCGTGCGCCGCCGCGGGCGCCGCCGCCATTCCCAGGTGGCCATCGCCGGGTACACGAACGCGGGCAAGACCACGCTCTTCAACCGCCTGACGCGGGACGCGGCGTACGCCGCGGACCGGCTCTTCGCCACGCTCGATGCGCGCGCCGCGCGGGCCATTTCCTCGAAGCTCGGCGATGTGATCTTCGTGGACACCGTCGGATTCGTCCGGAAACTCCCGACGTCGCTCGTCGCTTCGTTCCGGTCGACGCTGTCCGAGATCGAGGAGGCGGACCTCGTGCTCCACGTCATCGATACGTCCTCGGAGCGCTCGGACGAGGAGGAGCGAGTGGCGGTCGAGACCTTCGAGGAGCTCGGCGTGCCGCCCGAGCGCATCCTGGCTGTCTGGAACAAGGCAGATGTTTCCGGGCTGCGAGGACGGTTCGGGGGCCTCGCGGTGTCGGCCCTCACCGGGGCCGGGCTGGAAAAGCTCGAGGCCGAGATCCTTCGCCGGCTCTGTCCGGAGTCCGGCGAGTTCCAGGTGCGAATCCCCTACGCGAGCGCCCGGGAGATCGCGGCCGCCCGCGCCGCCTTCCGCGTGGTGGAGGAACAGGACCGCGGAGACTCGCTCTGGATGCTCCTCGCGGGCGATCGGAGGAACCTCCGGCCCCTCGAGCGGTTCATGCAGTCGTAAGCCGTCCCGGGGCCTCCGGGCCACAAAAAACAAGGGGGGAACCGGCCGATTCCCCCCCTCCCGTCGTGCCGGAACTCCCATGCCGGCACTCTTCTTGGTGTCTCTCATAATCAAATGTCGTACCAGCCCGGGATCCGGAAGATTCCTTCGGAATTGCGCGTCTTTTCGGTTCGAGCCGGCGGGGCGCCGTCAACGGGGGGCACGATCCACTCCTCAGACCGACAATATTTGTCGGGCTCCTGACGGTTGGCTGCCGGTAGAATTCGCCGCGGTTCGGAAGGGGAGGCAGAGTGAAGCTCATTCGCATTGCAGGCGTCGTGGCCTCCGTCGTGCTCTTCGCGCTGGCGGCGGGCTGCGGCTCGAAGTCGCACAAGGGCGGCCACGGCGCCGAGAACGCGACGCCCGCCCCCGCTGCGCCGACGCCCGACACGACGCCGATCGAGTCGCTCCGCACGCCGGCCGGAATGGTCCTGAAGCTCGACGCTCCCACGCCGACTCCCGCCCCCGCGAAGTAGAGCTACGCTAGATCCAGGATCTCCCGCACTTTCCGCGCGAGAGTCTCCGGGGTAAACGGTTTCTGCAGGAAAAAAGCCCCGTCGTCGGCGCCCTGCGAGGCCATGGACGCGTCGGTGTATCCCGAGACGTAGAGCACACGCGTGCCCGGCCGTTTCTCGAGCAGGCGGCGCGCGAGCTCGGGCCCTGACGCCCCCGGCATGATAACGTCGGTGAGCAGCAGATCGAGGCGCCCGGCATGGCGGGCGGCGATCGGGAGCGCCTCCTCGGCGCTCGAGGCCTGCAGCACGGTGTAGCCGCTCGACTGCAAGCCGCGCAGCGTCAGGCCGCGCACCGCATCTTCGTCCTCGACGAGCAGGATCGTCTCCGAACCCCGGCGGACCGCCGCCGGGGCAGCGGCGGCGCCCGCGGCGGATGCGAGCTCCTCGACTCGGGGCAGGTAGATCGCGAAGGTCGAGCCGCGGCCCGGCTCGCTCGCGACGAAGATGTGGCCGCCGCTTTGGCTGACGATGCCGTAGACCGTCGCGAGGCCGAGCCCCGTGCCGTGCGGTTTGTCCTTCGTTGTGAAGAAGGGCTCGAAGATGCGTTTCTGCGTCTCCGGGTCGATTCCGACGCCCGTGTCGGCGACGGCGATGACGACGTAGCGGCCCGGCGCGACGCCGAAGTGGTCGCGCGCGGTGGCGGCGGTCACGTTGGCGTTGCCCGTCCGCATCGTGAGCGCGCCGCCCTCCGGCATCGCGTCGCGCGCGTTGACCACGAGGTTGACGATCACCTGCTCGACCTGGCCCGGGTCGGCGCGCACGCTGGCGAGCTCGGGGTCGAGCTCGGTGACGAAACGGATGTGCTCGCCGATAAGGCGCGCGAGCATGCGGCTCGATTCGGCTATGAGCGCATTCAGGTCGAGCACGCGGGGCTCGAAGACCTGCTTGCGGCTGAAGGCGAGCAGCTGGCGAGTGAGGTTGGACGCCCGCTCACCGGCCTTCCGGATCTCGAGGATGTCCTCGCGGATCGGGTCGTGGGCGGAGAGCTGCGAGAGCGCCATGTCGCTGTATCCGAGGACCGTCGTGAGCAGGTTGTTGAAGTCGTGGGCAATCCCCCCCGCGAGCTGGCCGATCCCCTCCATCTTCTGGGACTGGCGCAGCTGCTCCTCGAGGTGCCGGCGCTCGGTGATGTCCGAGACCGTGCCCTCGACGATGATCTCGCCGGCCTGCTCGTCGGCCAGCAGCGAGGCGTTCTGGAAGGTCCACGCCGTCCCGCCGTCCTTGCGCTCGCCGCGCATCTCGAAGTTGGCGAGGCCGCGAACGCGCAGCAGCGCATCGAAGAAGTCCCGGCGCTGGCGGGAGTCGGGATAGAGGACGGCCATGTCGCGGTCCACGAGCTCCTCCCGCGAGGCATAGCCGAAGATGCGGGCCAGGGCGTCGTTGCATTCGAGGATGCGACCGACGAGCGTCATGCGGTAGACGCCCGCGAGGTTGCGCTCGAAGAGCAGCCGGTACCGCTCCTCCGACTCGCGAATCGCCTCCTGCGCGCGCTTGCGCTCGAGGGCGACGGCAATCTGCTGCGAGACGAAGGTCAGGACTTCTTTCTCCGCCTCCCCGAAGGTGAAGCGCGAGTCGTAGCTCTGGACGACGAGGACGCCGAACGTCTTTCCGCCGCGTTTCAAGGGGACGCCGAGCCAGGCCACCGAGTTCGAGCCGACGAGCTGGACGTCGCCCCGCCGGACCATCTCGGTGAAGTCTTCGTCGAGGGTCAGCAGCGCCTCTCCGGTCCGCAGGACGTGGGCGGTCAGACCGTTGCCCGGCGGCATGGGGCCCGGAGTGGGGTCGACCTCGTCCACGCAGTAGGGGAAGGAGATGAGATCGGCGTGCGCGTCGTGCAGTGCGACGTAGAAGTTTTTCGCGTACATGAGCTCGCCGACGATGGCGTGGATCGCCCTGTAGAACTCGTCGATGTCTTCGGTCGCGCTCGTCGTCGCCGCGATCCGGTAGAGGGCCGACTGCAGCTTCTCAGCCCGCTTGCGCTCCGAGATGTCGGTCACGCTGCCGCGGACGAGCCGCCGCGTGGCCGAGGGAAGCCGGGCGAGGCGCACTTCGCACGGGATGTCCCGCCCGAGGGCGTCGCGGTGGATCCACTCGAAGAGCGGCGTCTCGCCGTCGAGGGCCCGTCCGATGTTCTCGGCAATGGCCTCGGCCGAGGGCCGTCCATCCGGCTGCAGGGCAGGAGAGAGGGCGACGGGGTCCTTCTCGAGGAAGTCCGCGCGGGAGAGGCCCCAGAGCCTGGCGGCGTTGTCGTTGGCCTCCACGAAGCGCCCGGCGTCCACGTCGAAGACAACGATCGCCTCCGGGGCATTCTCGACCTGCGTCCGGTAGCGCGCCTCGCTCTCCTTGAGCGCCTCTTCGGCGCGCCGCCGGCCGGTGATGTCGATCGCGGTGCCGGCGAAGCCCTCGAACTCGCCGGACGCGGTGAACCGCGGCGTCGCCGTCTCGAGCACCCAGCGGTACTCGCCATCGGCGCGGCGCAGGCGGTACTCGGTCTGGAAGGGCCGGCGCGCGGTGAAGGCGGCGTCGTAGACGGCGATGAAGCGGGGCAACAGGTCGTCCGGGTGGATGCCGTCGCGGGAGCCGCGGCCGAGCTCCTGCTCGAGCGTCCGGCCGGTGAAATCGAGCCAGGGCTTGTTGAAGTAGGTGGACATGCCCTCGGCGTCGTCCATCCAGATCATCACGGGCGCCGCGTCGGCCACGCGGCGGAACCGCTGCTCGCTTTCCCGAAGCGCCTGCTCGTTGCGGCGGCGCTCGGTCACGCTGCGGATGACGCCAATGACTCCGACGATCTCGCCGGCCGCGTTGCGGTGGGGGCCGTACGTGCCGACCACCCAGCCGGACCGGCCGGTCTCCTCGATCTCGATGAACATGTCGCCGGAGGAAACGATCTGCCCCTCGAGCGCGCCCTGCAGGAGCTCGAGGCCGGGCCCGCGCAGGGTGGGGGTCATGTCGAAGGCGCGCCCTCCCAGGGCCCTCTCGGCGGGGATTCCGGTGAGCTCCTCCATGTACCGGTTCCAGACGATGCGGCGCAGGGCGCGGTCGTAGACGACGATGCCTTCGCTCGCGCCCGAGATGATCTCCTCGCGGAACTGGTTGGACTCTTCGAGCTCCGCGCGCGCGCGCCGGCTCTCGGTGATGTCCTCGACCAGCCCCTCGTATCCGAGCAGGCGCCCGCTCGGATCGCGGACCGCGCGGATGTTCTCGCGCACCCAGATGAGCTGGCCGCCGTAGCGCTTCCAGCAGACCTCGAGGTCCCGCACTTCCCCCTGAGTGTCGAGCTGGCGGCGCATGCGGTCGTGTGCCTTGTGGTCGACGTAGAGGCTGCAGAGGTTGGCGGCCATCAGGATCTCGCGCGAGTGGTATCCCAGCATGCGCAGCAGCGCCGGGTTGGCGTCGAGAACCTGGCCGGTCGAGGTGGAGTGGTACAGGCCGACGGGTACGCCTTCGAAGAGCGTGCGGTAGCGCGTCTCCGCTTCGCGCTCGATACGGCGGCGGGTCGTCTCCGCGAGGGCCGAGCGGATCGCGGAGGTGAGCCGCGGGAAGTGGTGGGGGTGCTTCAGCACGTAGTCGTCGAAGCCCGCCTTCATCGCGGCGACGGCGAGCTCCTCGCTCCCCGTTGCCGTGCAGAGGATGACCGGGAGGTCCGGGTGGCGCTCGCGGACCTTCCCGAGCACGACGAAGGCGTCGATCCAACTCGGACGGTGGTCGGCGAGGATGACGTCGAAGTCGGCGCGCTCGAGGGCGGCCGGCAGCTCGCCTGGATCCCGGACCTCCGCCACCTGGGAGTCCGGCAGACCGTTTCGCAGCGACTCCGCGATCAAAGCGCGGTCCCGCGGGCTCTCGTCGATGACGAGAATCCGCAGGATTTCGCCCGGAGCGCCGGCGCGCGTGTTCGGACCGCGGGCCGGCGTGGAGTCGGATGCCATCGTTTGCAGGTGTCTGCCCGAGAATTATGCCCGAAAAACGGGCCTCCCGCGACGCGGGAGGGGCAGTTGAGCCGCGGGGCAGCCGAATTCCTACGGGCAGGACGAGGGAAAGGCGCCGGTGTCCTGGACGGGCTGGAACGCGCTGCCCTGGGAGTTGTCCCGGGTGTAGACGGCTGGGGGGGTGGTCTGCGTGTCGGTGACGACCAGGTGCACCGAGACGTTGGTCAATCCCGCGCCGAAGACCCAGTAGGCGTTGGTGATGGCGCAGCCATTCAGGACTTTCGCGACGACCTCGATGTTGGTCGGGTCGAAGAACCAGAAGTATCCGGAGTCGCCCGTCAGCTTTACGCCGGTCCCGTGGCCGGACGAGCCGTCCGGCTTCTCCCATTCGACCTGCACCTTGAAGCGGCCGTCGTTCAAGCAGAGAGTCTCCGGCTCGGGCTTACAGGGACCGATTGTGGTCGCCGCCTGCACGACGACCTTGCCGGTCATGGAGTTCCCGTGCGCGTCGCAGAAGTACGAGAAGGTGCCGGGGTCGTTGAACGTGTGGGAGAAAGTGAACCCCGCCGGATGGAGCCCGGAGGATTGCCATGCTGTGTTCGGCGTGCAGGAACCGCCTCCGTAGACATAACCGCCCCCGCCTCCGTTGTCATCGGGGCAGCTGCCCGCCGTGACGCTGTGACTCATGCTCCCTTCCCAGACCCAGGTGATCGTGTCGCCGACGTGGATCGTCGAGACCTTCGTCCCGCTCGCCTCGTCGACGAACTGCAGCCCGCCCTGCCCGACGTGGACGACGCGCTCGGCCGCGAACGCGTTCGCGCCGGTCAACGCGGAGATGGCGGCGGCCCCGAGGATCGGAGCCCACCGCGAGAATCCGTTCTGGCGTCTCTGTTTCACCGAAGCCTCCAAGTTCGTTTCTCGCGTGCTACGGGCAGGAAGTGGGGAACGCCCCCGTGTCCTGGATTGGAGCGAACGCCGTGCCCTGCGGGTTGTCCTTGATGTACGGGGTGCCCGTCTGTGTGTCGATGACCGTCAGCCGGACGCTGACGTTGGTGAGTCCCGCCGCGAAGACCCAGTAGGCGTTGGTGATTCCGCACCCGTCCAGGACCTTCGTGACGACCTCGATGTTGGCCGAGTCGAAGAACCAGAAGTAGCCGGAGTCGCCCGTCAGCTTCACGCCGGTGCCGTCCCCTTCGGTCTGATCCGGTTTGATCCAGTGGGTCTTCACTTCGAAGCGGCCGTTGTTCAGGCAGAGATGTTGCGTGCTGGGCACGCACGGCACGCCGCCGCCGTTCGAGGCGGTGATCGACTTCGACGTCGTCCCGCTTCCCGACGAGTTCGTGGCCGTCAACGAGACGGTGTAGGTGCCGGCCGAGAGAAACGTGTGGCTCGGGTTCTGCAAGGTCGACGAGTTGGACGTTCCGGAGGCCGGGTCGCCGAAGTTCCAGAGCCAGGAGGTCGGCGAGCCCGAGGAGGTGTCCGTGAAGTTGACCTGTGTGCCGATCGTCGGGGTCGAGGGCTGGAAGAGGAAGTTCGCCGTCGGCGCCGCCGCAGCCGCCTGGACGACGATCGTGCCCTGCATGATCGAGCCGTGCACCGAGCAGTAGTACGGGAAGGATCCGGCGGTGCTGAACGTGCGCGAGAAAGCCCCGCTGCTCTTTACCCCGGAGTTCCACAGGCCGTCCGGGACGCAAAGGGACGGGCAGGAGCCCGAGGTCGTTGAGTGGGTCCCACCCATCCAGACCCAGTTCACGCTGTCGCCGGCGTTGATCGTGGTCGTGGCGTCGGTGAACTGGAAGTTGTTGATGGTGACCGTCCGCGTGGCAGCCTGCGCGGCGGAAGCGAGGAGCGCGACGGCCAGGACCGCGAACGAGAGGACCTTAAGACGGAAGGACCGGCAAACGGAAAAGCGCATCGAAGTCTCCTTAACTCAGTGAGGACCCCATGCGAGCCTAGTGAACCGTGGCGCCCGCGAGCCGTCTTTTAAGCGTCCTTAATGCCGGGGGAACCCGCCCATCGTCCTCCCGGGACTCCCGTTTCGCCGCGGGCGCTCCGCGCCCCGGGGTTCAGAACCCGGGCGGCCGCTCTCCCGAGACATTGAATGCGCGCTCGAACGCGATGCCGGCCGTGCCGATCGTACCCTCGTCGAACCTGCGGCCAATCAGGCTGATCCCATGCGGCGCGCGCCGCTTCTTGGCGAATGTCGGCAAGGGGTGCGCGGGGTCCGGCGCCCAGTCGCTACGGGCCTGTTCGATCTCCACGAAGCCGGCGCGAACGACGATCGCGGGGTGGCCGGTGAAGTTCGTGATGGTGAGGATCTCGTCCCGCAACGCCGGGACGAGGAGCACGTCCACCTTCTCGTAGATGCGGACCATCTCCTGCGCGACCAGGCGCCGCAGCCGGTCGGCCTGCACGAAGTCGACGGCCGAGAGAAAGCGCGACTGCCGGAAGAGGTTCGGCCACGCGTCCGGCACCTGCATCTTCAGGGCGTCCATGCCGTGCGAGAGCGTGAGCTCCTCGAACGCGGCCGCGGCCTCGGCGAAGAGGACGGTGTTGAGGGACGCGTAAGGCCAGTCCGGAAGGCTCACTTCGAGGGTCGCCATGCCGAGGCGGCGCGCCGTCTCGAGCGCGGCGCGATCGACCTCGGTTGCCGGGCTCTCGTTCATCCAGGCTGGAATGAATCCGACCCGGAGGCCCTTCACGGACTTGTTCGCCTCGAAGTCGAGGTGGCTCGGCACGCTCGAGAGATCGCCGGGGTCGGGGCCCGAGATGGCCGCGAGGACGAGCATGGAGTCCTCGACGCCGCGCGTCATCGGTCCCAGCTTGTCGAGGCTCCAGCAGAGCGTCATGGCACCCGTGCGCGCCACCTTGCCGAACGTCGGCCGCAGTCCGGTGACGCCGCAGCGCATCGCCGGGTCCACGATGCTTCCTCCCGTTTCGCTTCCGATGGAGAAGCCCACGAGCGCCGCCGCCGTGGCCGCGCCCGGCCCCGCGCTGCTTCCGCCCGAGCCCTCCTCGAGGACCCAGGGATTCATCGTCTGCCCGCCGAACCAGACGTCGTTCAACGCCAGCGAGCCGAGGGAGAGCTTCGCCATGAGCACGGCCCCGGCGCGCTGGAGCCGGTCGACGACGGCGGAGTCCTTGTCCGGGACCCGGTTGCGGAAGGGCTCCGCGCCGTAGGTCGTCAGGATTCCCTTCGTGTCGAGCAGGTCCTTGACGCCGAACGGGATTCCGTGGAGCGGGCCGCGGTACTTGCCGGCCGCGATCTCGGCGTCGGCCTGCTTTGCCTGCGCGAGCGCCGTGTCGGACGTGAGCGTGATGATGCAGCGCAGTTTCCCGTCGAAGCGCGCGGCACGGTCGAGGTAGATACGGGTCAGCCGCTCGGAGGTCAGCGCCCGTGTCTTGATCCAGTAGGACAGCGAGGTGACGGGCGCAAACGCGATGTCCGCGTCGTTCTTCGGCAGCGCGCCCGGGACCGCTGCGCTCGGGACGAAGCGGTCGCGCGCCGGGCCGGCCGCGACGCCCGAGATCGTCGGGTTCCAGATCGTCGCGGGGGAGAGCGTCGTTTCGAGCGCGAGCTTTCTCGGGCCGGTGCGCCGCTCCATCGTGGAGGCCATCGAGCGCCGCCAGCTCTCGGCGAGCTGCGTCTGCTCGGCCGTCGTCATTTCGACGCGCACGAGCTTCTGCGCCTCGGCGATCGTGGTCACGGTGATCTCGGGCCCGACGGGCGGCGCCGTGCCGAACGCAGGGGGCGTGCCGGCGACCGGCGTGACCGGCGTGACCGGCGGGTCGGGCGCGGTGGGCTGGCGTTCCGCGATTGCCTTTCCGGCCGCTGCCGCTCCGACGAGTCCGGCGGTCGTGCGCGTGAGGAACTTTCGGCGGGACTGCGTCATGGGGCGCCCTCCTCGCCGCGATCCTATTCCGAAAGCGGGCGCGGCGCGCGCCGCTCCATTCGGCCAGGCCTGGAGTGTCGTACGGGCGACCCGCCGCAACTGCGCGCGGGTCGCGCCGTCGGCGGCCTGGGCCGCCATTCCGCGGACGACCGCGACGACGTAGCGGGCAAGATGCGCGGGATAATTCTCGCAGGGTGGGGTCGGCATCCTGGTACCGTCGGTGGTACCAGAAAGAGCACCATGCGCCTTCGTGAAGAGATCAAGCCGATCACCGCGCTCAAGACAGGGGCCGCCAGGCTCTTGCGCGCCGTAGGGAAAACACGGCGACCCGTGGTCATCGCGCAAAGCGGCGAGCCGAAGGGCGTCCTCGTCGACTTCGAAAAGCTACGAGGAGTTGAGAGAGGCGGTGCTCCTGCTGAAGCTGATCGCCCAGGGTGAGGCAGACGTTCGGGCGCGCAGGACGGTTTCCCAGGATGAGGTCTTCAGGATGGCGCGAGCGCGGCTGTCCTCGCGGTGAGCCCTCGATCCTATAGGGTCGACTGGGCCGAGGTCGCGAGACGAGACCTCCTGGCGATTGTCGACTACTTGGTCGAACGAAATCCCGCTGCTGCGGTGTCCAACCTCGACAGACTGGAGCGGAGAGCCGCCGCTCTGAAGAGGAGTCCGGAGCGAGGTCGCGTGATCCCAGAACTCGAACGGCTGCAGCTGCGTGAATACCGAGAACTCATCGTCGCGCCATATCGACTCGTCTATCGCGTCTCGGGTCGGCGAGTTCTACTTCTTGGGGTTCTGGACAGCCGGCGCAATCTCGAGGATCTTTTGCTCGATCGACTCGTTGGCGGGGGTTGAGAGGCTGACACTTGCCTCTGGTTCGCACCGTCCACGCCTCGCTTTGCCCGGATAGACAGGTCCCGTCGAGCGTTCATGAGCGGGGGGCGCACGGCGCCCCCACGGGAT
>JBGPGG010000064.1:0-16921 GCA_041483715.1 Thermoanaerobaculia bacterium | reverse complement strand
CGACGTCGGCGCGCTCGATTTCTTCGAGGCGCGAAAGCAGCCGCAAGAGGCCCGCGACGCCCACGTCCGGAACGAGAACGGAAGCGATGCCGAGGTACTCGAGCGCGCGCCGCGCCTCCTCGGCGACGACGGTGTCAGCCGTGCCGGCGGTGACGACGACGACCGTCGCATCGATCCGCGGCATCGGCTTTCCGACCGACAGGTGCAGGGTCCCGGAGCGGGGGTCGTAGTCCGCCCGGCCGGGCAGCGGGGCGAGCGCGATCTCGTCCCACATTTCGGGGGCGAGGCGCGTGACGAGCACGTCGTGGGCGCGCGAGAGCTGCCGGCAGATCTCGGTGATCTGGGCGACGCTCTTGCCCTGGGCGAGCACGACCTCCGGGAAGCCGACGCGGCGCTTGCGGTCGAGGTCGAGCGTGTAGTCGGGCCCGCGCATGCGCCGCATTCTATGCGCTGGTTGCAAGTCCCGCGAGAAGACGTTATCGTCTCGTCTCTTCGACGCTCTTTGCATCGTCTGGCCAAGGGAAGCGGGTGAAAATCCCGCGCGGCCCCCGCCACTGTCACCGGGGACGCCTCGGGCAGCATCCACTGGACGCGAGAGATCGGGAAACCGGTTGCGCGTCTGGGAAGGAGCCCGAAGGCGGAAGATCCGGAAGCCAGGAGACCTGCCGGACGACACGCTTCTCGGACGGGGACAAACGAGAGAGGACGCGTCTTCCGATTTTCGGAGCGCGGGACACCTCTCGGACCGCCCGAGATTCGTCGGATCGAACGGGAGGTTCGAATGACGACCGCGGTCCTGCTCGTGCTCTTTGGCGCCCTGTCCCGGCTTCTTCCCCATCCTCCAAACTTCGTCGCCCTGGGCGCGCTCGCGCTCTACGCGGGTGCGCGTCTGCCGCGTCGCTGGGCAATCGAGGTCCCGCTCGCCGCGCTGGCGCTCTCGGATTTCGTTCTCGACGCCGGCACGGGCCGCGCGGTCTTCTCCGGCGTGCGCCTGACGATCTACGCGACGTTCGCCGTGATCGCCCTCGCCGGGCGGCTCGCGCGCGCGCAGGCGGGGACGCTGCGCCTTGGGGGCCTCTCGGCCGGGGCCTCGGCGGTCTTTTTCGTGACCTCGAACTTCGCCGAGTGGCTCGGGAACCCCGTCTACCCGAAGACCGGTGCGGGCCTCGCGCTCTGCTATGCCGCGGCCATTCCGTTCTTCTGGAACACGCTCGCCGCGGACCTGCTCGGCACGACCGCGCTCTTCGGCCTGGACGCCCTCTCGCGCCGCCAGCGCGCACTGCGCAGGGTCGCCGCGGCGCTCGTCGCGGCGGTTGCGGTTTCGTCGCTATCCGCACAGGAGTTGCCACCCGCCTCCGAAAGCGTGATCGTCACCGCCACGGCAACGCCCGAGGAAGAGAAGGCGCTCGGCGTGGCTACGACCGTCATCACTCGCGAGGACATCGACAAGAGCGGTCGCATCACGGTGCTCGAGCTGCTGCGCTCGGTCCCCGCGCTCGATGTCGTGCAGTCGGGCAGCGCGGGCGCCGTGACGTCCCTCTTCCTGCGAGGCACCAACTCGACGCAGACGCTCATCCTCGTGGACGGTGCCCGCGTCAACTCGGCGTTCTTTCCCGGGTACGACTTCTCGGGCCTGACGACGGAGAACGTCGAGCGCATCGAGATCGCGCGCGGCCCCTTTTCCGCGCTCTACGGCTCCGAGGCGATCGGCGGCGTCATCCAGATCTTCACGCGGCCGCCGCAGGAGGGATTCTCCGGCGGTGTGACGGCCGAGGGCGGCAACGCGGATACGGCGAGCGCTTCCGCGTTCGTGACGGCGGGCTCGGGACCCTTCGCGGTCGCCGCGAGCTACCGGTACGCCAACACGAACGGCGACGTCCCGAACTCGAACTGGCGCGAGAACAACGGCTCGGCGCGCGTGGACTGGCAGCCGAACGAGGACGCGCGCGTCGGGATCGAGGGCTCGATCCTTTCTGGCAAGGTCGGCAATCCCGGGCCGGTCGGCGCGGAGAATCCGGAGTCGTACGGCGTCTTCAAGGAGGAGCGCGTCGCCCTTCCGGTCAGCTTCACGCTTTCGCCCTCCAACCGCCTGAACGGCTTCGTCGCGTCGGTCTGGTCCAAGCCCGAGTACAACGACCCGCTGGGCGGCTACGCTTCGCAGACCAACGCCCGTACGCTCCAGGCGCAGATGTCCGACACCGCCACGCTGGGGGCGCACACGCTGACGGCCATCGCGATGTGGAACCGCTCGAACGTCACCAACACGGATACGTTCGGCGCGGCGCTCGACGGACAGTCGACGACCATCTGGGGCGTCGGAGTGCAGGACTCCGTGACGCTCGGGCAGTTCTTCGTCAGCGGCGGAATTCGCTACGACGGCAACTCCCAATTCGGGGATGCCGTCAGCCCGCGGGGCTCGATCGCGTGGCTCTCGAAGGACCAGCGGTGGAAGGTGCGCGCCGCGGGGGGAAGCGGCTTTCGCGCACCCACGGTCGGCGAGCTCTACTACCCGTTCTACGGGAATCCGAACTTGAAACCCGAGCGCTCGGTCTCCTGGGAAGTCGGCGCCGAGGCCTATGTCGCCCGGGGAGGCCGGGTCGAGGTGACCTACTTCTGGAATGACTTGAAGGACCTGATCGTCTACGACTTCGCGTCGTTTCAGACAGAGAACATCGGAAGCGCGCGCACGCAGGGCGTCGAGATCGGGTACCGGCAGCAGATTCTCGAGCCACTCGCGATCCAGGCGACCTACACCTATCTCGATGCCGTGGATCGGACGGACGACCGGCCGCTGCTGCGCCGGCCGCGCAACCGCGCCGCGCTGACGGTGCTGTGGCAGCCGTTGCCACCGCTCTCGATCGAGGCGCGCGGGCTGTACGTCGGCAGCCGGCCCGATTCCGATCCCGTCACCTTCGTCGACGTGACGGACGCGTCCTACTTCCGGGTGGACCTCTTCGCGAGCTGGAACCTCGGCAAGGTCGCCCCCTACCTGCGCATCAACAATGTGACCAACACGAGCTACGATGAGGCGGCGGGCTATCCGGCCGGAGGCATTCGCGCGGCCGGGGGCGTGGGAGTGAGGTTCTAGTGCCGCGGATCACGAAGGTCTACACCCGCACGGGCGACGACGGGACGACGGGTCTCGGCGGCGGCCAGCGCGTCGGCAAGGACACGCTGCGCATCGAGGCTTACGGGACGGTGGACGAGCTCAACAGCGTTCTCGGGGTCGCCCTGGCCGCGGGAGTGAATGAGACGCTCGTTAGAGCGCTCGGCACGATCCAGAACGAGCTCTTTCATCTCGGCTCTGACCTCTGCATCCTCGAGCAGGACAAGGCGAAGATGCCGGTGCCGCGGATCGAAGAGCGGCACGTCGTCGCGCTCGAGAAACTGATGGACCGGCTCTCCGAGGAGCTTTCGCCGCTCGAGAACTTCATCCTTCCGGGCGGCGCCGCGGGCGCGGCGCACCTTCACGTCGCGCGGACCGTGTGCCGGCGCGCGGAGAGAATCGTCGTCGCGCTCGCCCGACAGGAGCCGGTCGGCGCCTGGACCGTGCGGTACCTGAACCGCCTCTCCGACGCCCTCTTCGTCCTGGCCCGCTACGAGAACAAACGCCGCGGCGGCCCCGACGTCCTCTGGGACAGCCGTGCCTGAATGGGGTCGGCCTGAATGGGGTCAAGTCTCTCAATGTGTGACTTTTCTCAGTCAACCGCGGACCAAGCTCACACTTTGAGAGACCTGACCCACTGCGGCCGGGGTCGAGGGTCACTCCTCCTCGTCGCCGTTACCGTTGGTGGCGCGCCGCTTGGGGTGGATCGCGTAGCCGAGGAGAAACAGGGCGCCGAGGCCGGCATGAATCCAGCCGGTCCAGCGCACGGCGCCCGGCTCCACGAAGACCTGGACGAGATAGCCCGAGAGAGCGAGCGGCAGGAAGATCCAGAGCATGAGCGCTCCGGTCTTCCTTCCGCTCGGCTCGCCCTGACGCAAGCGCGCGAGCGCGTGGCAGCGCAGGAGAAGACCGATGCCCATTACGGCGAAGGGCGCCACGAGGATGTGGGCCTTGAGCAACCCGGGCTGCCAGGGATGGCCGACCCGCGATTCCGGGTCGGCGTTCGGGATGAAGTACTTGAAGATGCCGTAGGCCAGACCCGAGAGCGACACCACGGCCAGCGCCGCGTGGTTCCACCAGGCCTCCCACCTCTTCATTTCGACGGCCCCTGCCCCTGGCGCAGGACGCGATCCAGTGCGAGCACGCGCCGCGCCGCGTCGGTCGTGGCGTGCGCCGTGAGCGTCGCTCCGGTGACCGGGCGAATCGCGCGCTTGAGCGAGAGCTCGTCGTCGAGCGGCTTGCCCTGGAACTGCTCGTACCAGCGTGCGCGGGGCAGGTACTCCTCTGGTTCGGAGAAGGAGAGGACCTCGATGCGGAGGACGCTGCCCGACGGGTCGACCTCGACCATGATCGTCTCCGGCATCGTCCGCACGACGTGCGTGTCGAAGTAGGCGGTCCCGACCGGGCGGCTGTCCCTCGTCCCGACGTAGTAGCTCACGATCGCGCCGGGTAGCTCTTCGTCCCCCGAGAGCCTCTGCGCCTCTTTCTGTTGCGCCGGCGTCAGGTAGGCGATCTTGTGCTCGATCGTCGCCCCTGGAAAGGCGAGCTTGAGCGCCTCTTTCTGCGTGAGGAAAACTTTGGCGTCGAGCGCCGCCGCGGCAAGCGCGAACGCGGCGGCGGCCAGGAGTCGTCGCACGATCAGAAAACGTACCCGAGCGAGGCGTTCCACACGCTGGCCCCCGTCTTCGCGGCGTTGTGCCGCTGCTGCCAGTCGGTCTTCAAGATCAATTGCGGGATCGGCTGGAAAGCGAGGCCGACCGTGACCTCCTTGACGTCATTCTCCGGGTTGCGTTCGTAGCCGACGGGGACCTCGGCCTGCGTGTCGTATTGCTCGTAGCGCACGAACGGGATCAGGTTTAGCTTCGTCGCGGACACGAGGGACAGGACGTCGAATCCCCCCTGGACGTACCAACCCTCCTGGAGGCTTCCAACCGACTCGTCTGCCTCGAAGTTGTTGAGCTGGTTGATCAGGTCGGCTTGCCCGACGCTCGTCCGCGCGTAGAGGCCGCGCAGCCACAGGCCCCTCCAACGCCAGTCGGCATGCACGTCGAATACCGTCGTCGGGGCCGCGATCTTCACGCCCGACGGAGTGTACTGGCCCTGGCCGGCGTCTCCCGAAAAAACGGAAACGCCCGCGAGCAGTCCCGGGACGGCGGTGAAGTCGGCCCGGCCGGCGAAAGCCCAGCTCTTCGCGAGCGCTTCGGAGCCTTCCTGCCGGCCCTCGCGGATGCCCTCGTCGGCCGTGTACCTGGCGGCGTTCAAGCCGTTGACGCCGTAGGCCTGGTAGGAGATCGGCCCGAGCTCTCCGTAGACGCCGGCACCGAGCTCGCGCCAGGTCGTCGGGATGATGAAGTCCTCGACGTCCGGCCGGCGGGCGCCGAGAAAGCTCGTGGGCTCGTGGAGCTGGTTGACGAGGCCCGACGGGATGAGGACGAGGCCCGAGCGCGCGTTGAATGCGCGCGAGTGCATGTAGTCCACATACGCGAACTCGACTTCCGCTTCTCCGCCCTTGTCCGAGGCGACGACGGCGTTCTCGTACTCGATCTCCGTGTTCAGTACGAAGTGCTGGTCGAACTTGTAACCGAGGTAGAGGACCGCGCGCAGCAGCGTGATGACGTCGTCGCCGGAGGTCGGGTTGCCGCTCTGGTCCTTCGCGGCGAAGTTGTTGTAGAGCACCTCGCCGTACCCGCCGATCGAAACGCCCTTCTTCAGGCCGTAGACCTTCGCCCCGGCCGGGCCGATGCCGTAACGCTCGACGAATTTCTCTCCGGCGCGCGCCCCGGCCTCGGTCGAGGGAGCGGCCTCGCCCATTTTCAGGTTCTCGATCTCCTGGGCCAGGATGTCGATCCGCCGCGAGAGCTCGTCGAGCTTCGCGTCGGCCGGTCCGGTCGAAGAAGCCTTCATCTTCGCGAGCTCGGCCCGCGTATCGGCGAGCAGTCGCTCGACCTGGCGCAGGCGCTCTTCGGGAGTGAGCGCGGCCGCCGTGCCCGGGGCGGGCGGGGTCTGGGCCGGCGCGAACGTGGATGCGCTCGAGGCAAGAACCAGGGCTGCGAGAATGCGGGAAACGCGACGCATGCGGTCTCCTCCTCCGGGCGTCAAGGTTGTTGGGGCGTGATGCCGGCCACCGCCTTGGGGTCGGCCGAGAGAACGAGACTTGCGATGCCCGGGCTCGAGACGGCCTGTAGCGCGCCGTCGCGCTCGACGAGGAAAAGGGCCTCGTTCGCGACGCCCTCCTTGCGAAGGGCCGCGGAGAGCGCGAGGCCCTTCTCGGGGCCGAGAACGAAGAACGCCGTCGAGAGGATGTCCGCGACGAGCGCCGAAGGCGCGACGACCGTGACCGAGCCTAAGTCCGGCGCGGGCTCGCCGGTCCGCGGGTCGAGGATGTGCCCGATCCGGCGGCCGGCCACTTCGCGGCCGCGTTCGGAGTTGCCGGAGGTCGAAGCCGAGAGGTTCGCGAGTCCGAGCTCGGCGACGGTCTCCTTGCGATCCCGCGGATGCGCCACCGGAATTCGCCACGGTCGCTCCGCCGTGTCGCTGCCGACCGTGAGCACCTGGCCTCCGAGGTCGAGCACCGCGCTCTGAACGCGGGCTTTCTTGAGGACACGCTGCGCGAGATCCAACGCGTAGCCCTTTCCCCAGGCGCCCTCGTCGATTCCGGCATCCGGGGAAAGGCGGGTCACCGAGCCTGCCGCGGCGTCGATGCGAAAGTGGCCGGCGCCCGAGGCTTTGCGCGCCGCGGCGAGCGCCTCTGCCGTCGGGATGCGGCCGTTGCCGCGCAAGTCCCACGCGCGGACGAGCGGCAGGATCGTCGGATCGAAGGCCCCCTGCGTGCGCGGGATCCAGCCGAAATCGGCGGCGAGCAATTCCGCGAGCTCCCGGGACACGGCGACCGGCTTGCCCGGCGCCCCTTCGTTCACGCGCGCGAGCTCTCCGCCCGGCTTCCACGTGGTGAGCAGGGCCTCCACGCGCTGGACTTCCGTGAGCGCCGCCTCCGAGGCGGCGAGCGCGTCCTCCCGGTACGGCATCCGCACGACGAGCTCGAGCGTCGTGCCCATCACCTCGACGCGACGCTCGACGGTCGCGACCGTCGGCTCGTAGGAGAGGCGCGCGGCGAGCGCGAACGTGACGGCGGCCGCGACCGGCATCAGTTGTCGTCCTCGTTCAACGTCTCGACGCCGATCCCGAAGACGGAAAGAACTCCGAGCGCCGCCAGCGCCAGCGCCAGCGCCGCTGCAGACCCGATCCGTTGCATTCCGCCGCGAAGCCTCACGCGCCTTCCTCTGATCTCCAATCTGGATTGAGATTCAGTCTCAATCGCAACGATAGTGCGTGCCCCGGCCTTTCGTCAAGCCCCCAAATGCAGGAAAAGCACGTCGGGCCTCGGCCCCGCGATAATGCGGGCATGCAGACCGCCTTTTTCGACCGCGCCCTGCGCGCCTGCCTCGCCGGCCTTCTGGCCGTGACCACCCCCGCCGGGGCCCCGGGAGCCTCCCGCAAGAGCCCGTACGTGGAGATCCTCGGCCAGGGCACCGTGGCCACGGCGCCCCGCCAGACCGTGCACAAGAACGGGCGCAAGTTTCTCGAGTTCGAGATCACGCTTTCGAGCGCGCGCCCGACCGGCACTCAGCCAGCCGGAGCCGACATCCACGTCGCCCTCGACACGTCCGGGCGCGTGCGCGTTGTGCACGACCTTTCCTGCGGCGGCGAAACGGTGGTGCTGGCAGAGGGCGATCGCATCGAGATCCAGGGCGAATACGTGCACGTGCCGAAGGGCGGAGACCTCATTCACTTCACGCACGCGGTGGACGGCAGCTGCGGCCACGGGTCGAAGCACCCGAACGGCTTCCTGCGAAAGCTCCCCACGGCGGCTGACGGCCCGGGACCGGCGGCGTCGCCGCGGCCGGCGGCGATCGTGCCGGATCAGCCGTACACGGGGCCTCCTCCGGCGGGCGAGCGGCCCTACGCCGCGATCGTAGCGGCGAAGGAAAAGGGTGCTTCCAACGCGGAGCTGCTCGCGAAGGTCGAGCGCGAGAGCACGCGCTACTCGTTGACGACCGCCGAAATCCAGAAACTGCGCGCGGCCGGCGTGTCGGAGGCCGTGATCGAGGCCATGCTGCGAGCGGGGTGGATGCAGACTCCGGCCGGACAGACGCCCGCGCCCGCGCCTACGCCGCGCTGACCCGCGGAGGCGCGGCGGCGACCCGCGCGGCGCGGCGGCGCTTCCACCAGAGCGCGCTCAGCCAGGCCGTGGGAATCACGGCAAGCGCATAGGCGAGCAGATGGCCGATCACGCCGTCCGGGCCGAGGATTTCGGTGGCGTCGTGAATCGCCTGGGACGCCGGGAAGAGCCGCGCCTCGGACAACTCGTGCACGCCGTACAGCACGAGCTGCACGAGGAAGATCGCGAGGAAGACGGCCGACACATTCAAGATCGTTTTCAGGTCCACGTTCTTGCCGAGCCGCGTCCAGAGAATCCCGACGGCGGCCGCGGCCGCGAGCCCGAGTGCGAGCCCCGCGACGACGGCGACGGACTTGAGCTGGAAGAAAGCGGTCGCGATCAAGAGCGCCGTCTCCATGCCCTCGCGGGTGATCATGACGAGCGCGAACGCGAACACGCCCCAGAAGGCGCGGGACGCGCTGACGGAGGCGGCCTTCGACTCGATCCGCGCCTCGATGTCTTTCTTCAGGTTTTTCGAGACGCGCTTCATGTAAACGAGAAGGCTCCCGACGAGGGCCGCCGCGACGATCGCCAGGATCCCTTCCCAGAGCGGCTGGTTGGCGGCCTTCGAGAAGAGCAGCCCGGCGCCCGCGCACGTGACCACCGAGAGGGCGAGCGCGGCATAGACGGCCTTCGCCAGCCCGGGGCGGCCGGTTCGCTTCAGGTAGGCAAGCGTCAGGGCGACGATCAGGAACGCCTCGATTCCTTCCCGTAGAGCGATGGTGAATCCCTGCCACATGGGTCGGCCCTTTCCCTCCCCCGCTTGACATCCGCCGGGGGCCGTGAAGAATAGCGCAATTGAGACAGAGTCGCAATCACATGGAGCGCCGCGAACTGCAGATCTTCCGCAAGTACCTCGAACGGCGGGGCCTCAAGCTCACGGCCGAGCGGCAGGCGCTCTTCGACGAGATTTTCAGCAAGCATGAGCACGTGGAGGCGGACGAGCTGCTCGTGCGGCTGCGCGCCAAGCACAAGAAGATCTCGCGCGCGACGATCTACCGCACGCTCGAGCTGATGGTGGACGCGGGCATCGTGGGGAGATTGCGGATCGGGGAGGCCGGCTATCGGTACGAGCGTCTGCGCGCCGGCGACCACCACGACCACCTGATCTGCGACCAGTGCGGCCGCGTGATCGAGTTCTTCGAGCCGCGCATCGAGGCGCTGCAGGATGACGTGGCCGCGCACCACGGCTTCATCCTCCTGTCGCACTCCCACCAGCTGCGGGGAATCTGCCGCGGCTGCCGGCCGCGCGCGAAGGCCGGCGACGACGCGGGAGCGGGGGCGAGTGCGGGCGCGAGAGCGGGAGGGTCGGTCGTGCCTATTTCGCCCAGGCCACGCGGATAAACCGCCGGCCCAGGCGCAGCACCGTCGCGCCGCCCGGCGCGGCGAGGCTGGCATCGGGATCCCGGACCTCACGCGGCTCGGACGAGCCCTCCGCGTAGACCTTGAGCGCGCCCTCGGCGATCTTCCGGCGCGCTTCCCGCATCGAGGCGCAGAGGCCGAGCGCAACGAGCGTCTTCGCGGCGGCGCCGCCCTCCCCGGCTTCGAGCGTGCGGGTCTCGACGTCCTCCGGCACCTCGCCCCGCGAGAACGCGCGGCGAAACTCCTCCTCGGCGCGCCGGGCGGCGTCGGCGCCGTGGAAGTCCGCGACGATCGAGCGGCCGAGGTAGGCTTTTGCGTCGCGCGGATTTTCGGCCCCCTCGGTCACGCGGCTCCTGCGCTCGGCGATCTCCGCTGCCGGCACGTCGGTCAGGAGCTCGTACCAGCTCCAGAGCAGCGCATCCGGGATGGACATAACCTTGCCGAACATCTCGCCCGGCGGGTCGAGCACGCCGATCGCGTTGCCGAGCGACTTGGACATCTTCTCGACCCCGTCGGTCCCGACGAGCAACGGCAGCGTCATGACGACCTGCGGCTCCAGCCCCTCGGCGCGCATCAGGTCGCGGCCGACGAGCAGGTTGAAGAGCTGGTCCGTGCCGCCGAGCTCGACGTCGGCCTTCAACGCCACCGAGTCGTAGCCCTGCGCGAGCGGGTAGAGCAGCTCGTGCAGCGCGATCGGTAGCTGCGCCTTCCAGCGCTTCTGGAAGTCGTCGCGCTCGAGGATCCGCGCGACCGTGACGCGCGAGGCCAGGCGCACGAAGCCGGCCGCGCCGAGGGCGCCGAGCCAGCGGTCGTTGAAATCGATGACGGTCTTTTCGGCGTCGAGGATCTTGAAGGCCTGCTTCGTGTACGTGCGCGCGTTCGCGTCGATTTCTTCCCGGGTCAACTGCGGCCGGGTCGCTTTCTTTCCCGAGGGATCGCCGATCATCGCGGTGAAGTCGCCGATCACGAAGACGACGCGATGGCCGGCGTCCTGGAAGTGCCGCATCTTGCGCAGGATCACCGTGTGGCCGAGATGGATGTCGGGCGCCGAAGGATCGAAGCCCACCTTGACCGTCACCGGGCCCCTGGCGAGCTTGCGGGCAAGGTCGGCTTCGTCGATCAGGTCGACGGAGCCACGGCGCAGGAGCTCGAGCTGCAAGGACGGGGAAGTCACGGTGGGCGTGGATTATAAGTGCGAGCGGCGCGCTGGGCCCGGAGCCCTCAAAAAGCGGGATGAGGGAGGCTCGCGCGGGCGTTAGAGTGCGCGGCATGGCACCGACGCCGCGGGCGGCCCGCGCCGCACTTTTCGCGATCCTCCTCGGTGTGTGCATCGGGTGCGACGACACGATGACGGGCCCGACCGCAACGCCGACCCCCGCGACCGGCCCCACGCCGACGCCCGGGCCGCCGCGGATCGTTTACGTCGGGAAGGGCGAGGCGGGCCAGCGCGCGAACGCGTTCGTGGACGCGCAGAGCGGGACGGCGACGAGCACGATTCCCGCGGGCGAGACGATCGAATGGGTCTGGGTCTCCGGGTCCCACTCGACGACTTCGGGCACCTGCCCGCACGGCTGCGTCCTGGACGGCATCTGGGACTCCGGAATCGGGCATGACCTGACGTTCCAGCACACGTTTCCGTCGGCGGGGACCTTTCCGTACTTCTGCCTGGTCCACGGGACGATGATGCAGGGAACGGTCATCGTGCAGTAGAGCGCGCGGCGCGGCCGGGGTGTCAACGGAATCGCGCTCCGGTCGTCCAATCCGGATGCTGCGCTCGATGCTGGCCCTGGTCTCGGCGGTCCTCATCCTTGCGCTCTCCCGCTGCGACAACGCGGACACGCTCAGCGGGCCGGCCTCGACCGCGACGCCCGCTCCGACGGCCGCCGCGGCGGCGACCCCGGTCCCGACTCCAACGCCTACGCCGGTGACCGTCGTCGTCAGCGTGCGCGCGTGGGACTTCTCGCCGGGCGGTCCCATCTCGCCCCCGCTCACGCTCGAGGTCGGCGTCACCTACACGCTGATCTTCCGGAACGTGGACGCGCCCGGCACGGTCAACGCCCGCCACGGCTTCTCCGGAATCAGCGACCTCGGACTGCCTTCGACCGACGACATCTCGGCCGGGCACGACTTCGTCATCCCGTCCTTCACGCCTCAGGCCTACCAGCGGGGGGCCCACCCCTTCGTCTGCACGCAGAGCAGCTGCGGCGGGGACCCGGAGCAGCATGCCGGCATGATCGGGAGCCTGCTGGTCCAGTAGGCAGTGAGCAGTAAGCGGTCGCGGACGCGCCGCGCGGGTAGAATGGTTGCGTGACGGAAGCGAAAGAAACGCCGCAAAAACCCGACGCCCCCGCCGCCGAGAGCGAAGACGACCGGCGCGCCGCGGCGGCCGCCGTCAATCGCAAGCGCGCGCTGGAGGATTGGGAAGAGAAGAAGAAGCGCTGGCTCTCGATGGGCGTTCCGAAGGGCCTGCCCGCCCGGAAGTGAGCCTCGTCGCCTGCCGGCGCTGCCCGAGGCTGGTGGCATGGCGGGAAGAAGCGGCGCGAAATCCTCCGCGGCGTTTTGCGGGCCAGGACTACTGGGCAAAGCCCGTTCCCGCGTTTGGTGATCCCACGGCGAGGATCCTCATCGTCGGGCTCGCTCCCGCGGCCAACGGCGCCAATCGCACCGGTCGGATGTTCACTGGCGACGAGTCCGGCAACTTCCTTTTCGAAGCGCTCCATGCCGTCGGCCTCGCGAATCAGCCGACTTCCGTGGCACGCGGGGACGGCCTGGAGCTTCGCGGCGCGCTGCTATCGGCGGCGTGCCGCTGCGCGCCGCCGGACAACCGGCCGAAACCCGAGGAGCTCGAGAACTGCCGCAACTACCTCGAGGCGGAGTTCGCCGCGCTCGCGGCGCCGCGCGTGCTCGTTGCGCTCGGCGCGCTGGGGTTCGACGCGTGCCTGCGCGTTCTTGCCGCGTCCGGCGCGGAGATTCCGAAGCCGAAGCCGCGGTTTGCCCACGGAGCGCGTTTTCAAGTCGGCCAAGACGTGGTGTTCGCGACATACCACCCGAGCCAGCAGAACACCTTCACCGGCAAGCTCACGCAGCCGATGCTGCGGGACCTCCTGCGGCGCGCGGTGAGGGCGGGGACAGCCGGGGCGCGAATAAGTTTGCAGCGCGGCTGCTAAAGGGATCCTTCGAGCCTGCGGCCCTCAGGATGACGCCTTCGGCGTCACTTCTTGAACAGATTGTCGAACGCGGCGCGGGCGTCGTCGGGGGTGGCGGCGCCGCGACTGCCGGTCAGGTCGAAGGACTTGGCCGGGGTGAAGAAGGTGCAGGAGTTGGCGGCCTTCTTCGACGCGATCCTCTCCGGGATCGGTTGCGTGCACTCTAAGCGGGCCGACGTGTCGAAGTGTCCGCACTGGCTGCAGGCGTGGAGGGCCCCGCCGCACTGGCGGCACGTGGCGTCGATGCCGATCGAGTCGAGGTCGAGCACGCGCTCGCCGCAGTGCTTGCAGCGGAAGACGACCGCCTTGTCCTGGTCCGCGCCGCGGCCGCGCGGTCCCTCCTTGCGGGGCGGGCGCGGGCCGCTCGGGCGCGGCCCCGAAGAGTCCGATCCGGAATCCTGATAGCCGCGGTGGCGGTATTTGCGTTCGTCGCTCACGTCAGCACCGCCGGCGATTGTAGTCCCGGGTAGATAATCGAGCCGGGCAATGCGCGAATGAACGAAGGATCCGATCGGGCGCTCGAGCTCTGGCGGGAGGGCACGGCCCGGCTGCTCGCCGGCGAGCTCGACCGAGCGATTGCGCTGTTCACCCGCTCGCTCGAGGCCCGGCCCACCGCCGAGGCCTACACGTTTCGGGGCTGGGCCTATTCCTTCGCCGGGCGCCTGGACGACGCCATCGTGGAGTGTCACAAGGCGATCGCGACCGACCCGGAGTTCGGCAATCCTTACAACGACATCGGCTGCTACCTGATGGAACAGGGCCGCTCCAACGAGGCGATTCCCTGGTTCGAGAGGGCCAAGACCGCCTCGCGCTACGAGCCGAGGCACTTTCCATACCTGAACCTCGGCCGGCTGCGGGCGGCGCGCGGCGAAGTCGCCGAGGCGCTCGTCGAACTCGAGGGGGCCCTCGCCGAGAACCCGGGCGACCCGATCGCCCTGCGCCTGCTCGAGACGCTCCGCTACAGGGTCAACTGACGGGGAGAGGGCCGGGAATCTCCGGCGGGCGGCAGGCTGTTTTCAAGGGCGGGTAGAATCCCCACTTTCGGAGGAACGAAACAATGGATCAACTCCAGATGACCCCCCCATCGGCCTTCGCGGCAACCGGCGTCGCTTCGGCCGAGCGCGTGACGGCCTTTCTGCGAAAGGTCTACGGCTGGATGTGCGTCGGGCTCGGGATCACGGCGACGGTTGCGCTCGGCGTGGCGAGCTCGCCCGCGCTCGTCAAGGCGATCTTCGGCAACAAGATCCTGTTCTTCGGCTTGTTCATCGCCGAGCTCGGCCTCGTGTTCTACCTCTCGGCCCGCGTCAACAAGATGGCGGCGAGCACCGCGGCGGGGCTCTTTCTTCTGTACTCGGCCTTGAACGGTGCGACTCTCGCTTTCATCTTCCTGGCGTACACGGGGACCTCGATTGCCTCGACGTTTCTCGTGACGGCCGGGATGTTCGGGGCCCTCGCGCTCTATGGAACGGCCACCAAGCGCAGCCTAGCGGGAGTGGGCCAGTTCGCGTTCATGGGCCTGATCGGCATCCTGCTCGCGTCGCTCGTCGGGATGTTCTGGAAGTCCGAAGGGCTGCAGTTCGTGATCTCGGTCGTCGGCGTCATCGTGTTCACGGGCCTGACCGCCTGGGACGCGCAGCGGCTGAAGACCATGGCGTTGACCGTCCCGGAGTCGAGCTACGGTTCCTACTCCGTCGTCGGGGCGCTGGCGCTCTACCTCGACTTCATCAACCTGTTCCTGTTCCTGCTGCGGTTCCTCGGAGGCCGGCGGGATTGACGGGCGAAGCGAGTCATCCTGAGCGAAGCGAAGGATCCCTTTAGTAGCCGTACTTGAGACTCAAAAGGGATCCTTCGTCGCTCACGCGACTCAGGATGACAGGCGAGGCTTTCGCCCCGCCTGTCACCCTACCAGCGGCATCCGTCCGACCGCGCCGGCATCGGCAGCCGCGACGGGGACCTTCTCGTCCTCGTCGACCCGGACCGATTCTCCGGGGTTCAAGAACAGGTTCGCTTCCAGCCCGTACTGGCGGGTGTAGAGGTCGGAGTAGCGCCCGCTGCGGGCGAGCAGCTCCTCGTGGCGCCCGCGCTCGACGATTCGGCCCCCTTCGACGACCAGGATGGCGTCGGCGCGGCGGATGGTCGAGAGCCGGTGGGCGATGACGAAGGTCGTGCGCCCCTTCATGAGCTCCGCGAGGCCTTCCTGGATGAGCGCTTCGCTCTCGCTGTCGAGCGAGGAGGTCGCCTCGTCGAGGATCAGGATGCGCGGGTCGGCGAGGATCGCCCGCGCGATTGCGACGCGCTGGCGCTGGCCGCCGGAGAGCTTCACGCCGCGCTCGCCCACGATCGTGTCGTACTTGTCCGGGAGCCGTTCGATGAACTCGTCGCAGCGGGCAATCGCGGCCGCGCGCAGGACGGCCTCCCGCGGCGCCTCGGGCCGCGAATAGGCGATGTTCTCGAAGACGCTCCCGTCGAAGAGGAAGTTGTCCTGGAAGACGACGCCGATCTGCGCGCGGTAATCGGACAGGCGCACCTTCGAGAGATCCCTCCCGTCCACCAGGATCGAGCCTTCCGTCGGCCGGTAGAAGGCCGCGACGAGGCCGATGATCGTGCTCTTGCCGGCCCCCGAAGGGCCGACGAGCGCCGTCACGGCTCCGGGCGCGGCCGCGAAGGCGACCTCCCGCAGGACCGGTACGGCCTTTTCGTATTCGAAGGATACGTCGCGGAATTCGACGGCCCCGTCGATCCGCGCGAGGGGCTCGCGGCTCGCGTCGCCGGCGTCCTCGGCGAGCTCGCCGCGCAGCTCCCGGATCCGCTCGAGGCCGGCGAAACCCTCCGTCACCTGGCTGCCGATCGAGACGATCTGGATCACGGGTCCGACGAGAAGGCCGAGGTACAGCCCGAACGAAACGAACGATCCGATCGTCATGCGCCCGGCCTCGATCTCGTGCGCGCCCACCCACATGATGGTGACCCCAACGACGCCGAGCAGGAACGTCGAAAACGCGGCGACCGCGGAAAAACCCGTCATTGTCTTTGCGACGTTGCGAAAGAGCGCATGCACTCCGCGCGAGAAGATGAGCGCCTCGCGCCGCTCGGCCCGGTAGGCCTTGACGACCCGGATCCCGGAGAAGGACTCGGCGAGGCGCCCCGAAACCTCGGCGTTGATCTTGGAGCGCTCGCGGAAAAGGGGTCGCAGGGTCTTGAAGGCGAAGAGGAGAACGAGGCCGAAGAGGGACAGGACGCCGAGGGCGATCAGAGTCAGCTTGGCGCTGAAATAGAAAAGGATGCCGAGGGCCATGACCGCCGTCAGCATGCCCCCGGCGAGCTCGACGAGGCCCGTCCCCACCAGGTTGCGGATTCCCTCGGCGTCCGTCATGACCCGGGAAAGCAGCACTCCCGTCTTGGTCTGGTCGAAGAAGGAAATCTGCAGTCGGCCAACGTGGCGCTGCACGCTGCGGCGCATCTCGGTGATCGAATGCTGGGCCGCCTTGCCGAGGACCTGCGAGAGCGCAAAGCCCGTGATGGCCTGGATCAGCGTGGCGCCTCCGGCCGCGAGGACGATCCAGATGAGCAGTTCGCGCTGGCCCTTTCCGATGACGTCGTCGAGCAGGATCTTGGTCGTGCCCGGGAGCACGAGGCCGGCCACCCGGGACAGGAGCAGCAGGCCGAGCCCGAGGGCGAGGCGGCCCTTGCGCGCGTGGACGAGCTCGGCGGCGTCGCGCAGGATTACGGACAGGGGAACGGACTTCTTCTTTTTCGCCTCCTCTTCAGGTCGAGCCGGGCCCGTGCGACGCCTTTCGGCGCGGGTCGATCGCGACTTGAAACCCCCTCCGAAGAGTCCGAGCTTTGCCATTGAGTCAAGCCTTTCCGTGAACGTGACCGAGCAGGCGGGAGAGCACGGGCCGATTCTATCGGCGCCGCCTCCGCGAGCCGGAAAACTTGTCCACCCGTGCGAAGTACGCGCCAGCGCGGCGGATGGAGTCAGAAGACTCCACTATTGACAATATATATTATCATGACAAATAATACTGT
>JBGPGG010000063.1:0-17592 GCA_041483715.1 Thermoanaerobaculia bacterium | reverse complement strand
GGCCTCGCCCGGAGCGGCCCCCTCCTTAGGCGTCTCGTCAGCCACGCGCGCTCCCCGTCACGAGACGTGCCTCAGGACGCGCATCTTCTCGATCTTCTTCTGGAGCTCCATGAGCCCGTAGAGAAGCGCCTCGGGCCGCGGGGGGCAGCCGGGCACGTAGACGTCGACGGGCACGATGCGGTCCACGCCCTGCGTCACCGCATAGCTGCGATAGGGGCCGCCGCACATGGCGCACGAGCCCATCGCGATGACCCACTTCGGCTCGGGCATCTGGTCGTAGAGGCGTTTGACGATTGGGGCCATTTTCTCGACCACTGTGCCGGCCACGATCATCAGGTCCGACTGCCGCGGCGTTCCGCGGAAGACCTCGGCACCGAAGCGCGCCAGGTCGTGCCGGGCGTCCATCACGGCCATCATTTCGATCGCGCAGCAGGCGAGACCGAACTGCATCGGCCAGATCGAAGACCGGCGCGCCCAGTTGATGACCGAGTCGACCGTCGTCGTGACGACGTTGTCCTCGAACCGGTTGTCGACGAGGCCCATGCGCTCCCTTTCCCCCCTGGCCTCAAGCCCAGTCGAGGGCGTTTCGCTTCCAGCAGTAGACGTAGCCGACGACGAGGATCACGAGGAAGACCAGCATTTCGATCAGGCCGAAGAGACCCAGCCGGTGGAACATGATTGCCCAGGGGAAAAGGAAGATCGTCTCGACGTCGAAAACGACGAAGAGGACCGCGATCAGGAAGTAGCGGACCGAAAAACGCGTGTCGAATGCCGACGTAGTGGCCTCGACGCCGCACTCGTAGGGCTCGAGCTTGGCGGGATTGGGCCGCCGAGTCTGGATGGCGCGCGCGGCGATGATGGTGCCGAGCGGCAGCGCCGCCGCGAGCAGCGCGAAAATCAAGATTGGGAAGTAGTGACCCACTACGGCATTCTATCGGACGGGCGATGGGAAGCCAAACCCCTTTGTCAGGCGCGCGCGCCGCCTGGCGCAACGCCTCTCCTCTGAACGAGAACCGAGAGTTCCTCGCCCATGCCCTCGGGATCGATGAGGCGGAAAATCCGCCACTTTTCCGCGTCGCTGCCGGCGAAGTCGAGGATGCCGATCTCCGACAGGAAGAGCCCCTGGCGCATCAGGCGTTCCGCGCGCAGCCCTTCGGCTTCGCCTGTGGAAAGCAGCAGGTCCCAGTTCACGTGCGCGGTCAGATCCCGCTCGCCCGGGTTTTCCAGCGGGTCGCCGCCGCGCCGGCCGGCCGAATGCACGGCGAGCGTTCCCTCCCGGCGCGCGAACGGGTGATAGAGAATGCGCGCCGGGTGCCCGTAGTCGAACGCCACGATCGACCCCCGGCCGAGCGCGCGGGCGAGAAGCCGGTGGACCGCAGCCGCGTCCGGCGCGATCTCCGCCTTCTGGCCGGCCTCGAGGACGACGCCGAAACCCGCGAGGTGCTCCCGGAGCCCGTCGGGCGCCGGAGCGGCGGCCCAGACGAAGCCGTCGCCCTGCGCCGCCACGCGCAGCTCCTCGAGACCCCCTTCGGAGCCAACGACGCGCAGGACGGGCAAAGCATCGTAGAGCTCGTTCGAGAAGATCCATCCTTCGACCGACCCCTCGCCGAGATCCCGGACGTTCTCCAGAATGCGCGGCTCGGGCTCGATGCCCCGCGCAGCCAGCGCGCGCCGCGCGGCAGGAGAACCTTCCACGGCTGTCAACCGGAGGCGCGCGTGGAGCTGGGGATCGATCTGTCGCAGCGCCAGGGCGAAGTCCTCGAGAAAGCGGCCGTCGCCCGCGCCGACCTCCACGAGGTCCACCGGTCCGTGGAAGCCTTCGGCCTCGACCGCGAAGAGCCGCGCGAGCGCGGCCGCGAAGGCCGGCGAGACGTGCGGCGAGGTCAGGAAGTCTCCCCCTTCGCCGATCGCCGCGCCGCGGGAGTAGTAGCCCGCCGCGGAGTCGTAGAGCGCCGCCTGCATGAAATCGTAGAAGGAAATGGGGCCCTCGCGGGCGATGCGCTGACGGAGCCGCTCTGGCAGTGACGGCACTGTGGCGCGCATTATAGTTTCGCCAATGCGGCCGCCGGCGCTCGTCCGACTCCTGCCGACCGCGGTGCTCCTTGTCTCGGCCTGCGCCTCGCGCCGCGACGGCCCGCTTCCCTCCCTCGAGGACTACTCGGACGGGACCTCGCGCTATGCCGAGGAGCTTCTCGAGGCGTGGAAGGCAGGCGAGATTCCAGCCGCGCTTTTCTCCACGCAATTGCGCTGGAGCGGTCCCCTTCCGGGCGAGGGTCTGACACAGGTCGCGTCGCGTCCGCCTCTCTCGATAGCCGTGTTCCGCGCGACGGCGCCGTCGTCTGCAGCCGCGGCGGCCGGTTCGGACGGCCCTTCTGAGAGGTTCGCGGCGATCCGCAGGGAGTTCTCGTCGCTCGGCCGTACGGAAGCGACGCTCTTCGATTTCCGCAGGCGGGGCGAGGCGCGGGACATCGTGCTCGGGCTCTTCCTCTCCGGGCGGGACGGGTCCGGCACGCTCCGCCAGGAGGGCGGGAAGATCCGGGCGACGCTCGCGCCCGCGCCGGGCGGCGGCTGGCAGATGGAGTCCGGGTCCGTCGATTCGTGGCTCGCGGCATGGGCGCCCGAGCCCCTCTTCGAGGAGACGGCCGCGAAAGCCGGCCTCACGCACGTGCACCGCGCGTTTCTCCCGAACGCCCGGAAGAGCCTGCCGATCCCCGGCGAGCACCTGCCGCCCGGTGTCGCGATGCTCGATTTCGATGGCGACGGCCGACCGGACCTGTACGTCTGCGGCGGCGACGGAAACCGCCTCTATCGGAACCGTGGCGACGGGACCTTCGAGGACGCGACGGCGCGGGCGGGCGTGGGCGGACAGGTCGGCGAGGCCCTCGGAGCGCTGGCGTTCGATTACGACAACGACGGCCGACCCGATCTTTACGTCACCTACCTCGCGCGGCCCAACCTCCTCTACCGCAACCGCGGCGACGGGACGTTCGAGGAGGTCGGCGCGAAGGCGGGCGTCGCGCTCAACGAAAGCAGCACTTCGGCCGCCGCGCTCGACTACGACCGGGACGGCAACGCCGACCTCTACGTCCTCGTGTACGGCCACCCCGACCGCGGCCCCAACATCGCGGCCGACAACGCCGAGCCCAATCACCTCTTCCACAACAACGGCGACGGCACCTTCACCGACGTCACGAAGGCGTCGCGCACGGGAGACACCGGCTGGGGACTCGCCCTGCAGTGCGCGGACCTGGACGGCGACGGCTGGCCCGACATCTACGTCGCCAACGACTTCGGCAAGAACGCGTACCTGCACAACGAGGGCGACGGCACGTTCCGCGACCGGGCCCGCGAGGCCGGCGTCCTCGACCCCGGGTTCGGGATGGGAGTCGCGGTGGACGACTACGACGGCGACGGCCTCCTCGACTTTTTCGTCTCGGACTACTCCTTCCCTTTGAACTGGTTCCTGAGCGATCCGCGCTACCCGATGCCGTCCTTCCCCTACTCGCTCGGGCGCCCGCTCGCCTGGCGGCGGCTCAAGGCGCTGTCGCGCGGATCTTCTCTCTTCCATAACCTCGGCGGCGGACGGTTCGAGCGGACTTCCGAGGAGGCCGACGTCTGGGACACGTCGTGGTCCTGGGGCTGCGTCTTCGTGGACGCCGACATGGACGGCCGCCCGGACCTGTTCGTGGTCAACGGCATGCTGACCGGCAGGAACGAAACCGAGCGCGAAATCGACTTCTGGAACCTCATGTCCACCGAGTACGAGAAGTTCGAGAAGGGCATCGCGACCGCGGACTTCGGCGACGACTCGCTCTGGGGCCGGCCGCCCAAGCGCTTCTACCGAAATCGCGACGGCAGGCACTTCGACGAGATCGCCGCGGTCACCGGCCTCGAGTCGGCCAGCAACCAGCGCGGCCTCGTCGTCGTGGACGTCAACGGCGACGGCGCGCCCGACCTCTTCGCGACGGGATTCCTGCAGCCGCCCTCGCTGTGGCTAAACCGCAACCAGTCGAAGGCAAGATCCCTCGTGGTCTCGCTCGAGGGTGATCCGGGAGCGCCGGGGCCACATCGGTCCACGCGCGACGCTCTCGGCGCCACCGTCAGGGTCGAAGCGGACGGCCTCTCCCGAACGCAGGTCGTCTCGGCCGGATACTCGTTCCTCTCGTCCGGCCCGAAGGAGCTCTACTTCGGCCTCGGCGACCACGAGAAGGCCGACCTCGTCACCGTCCGTTGGCCATCGGGACGCTCGACGACCCGCTCCGATGTGGCCGCGGGACGGCTGCGGCTGACCGAACCGGTCGACTGACCAAGCCGGTGGCCGCGACCCGAGCGCCGCTAGCGGGCGATGGGAACGATCTTCGAGCCGAGGAGCTGGCGGTCTCTCGTCAACAGCGGCGCGGCGTGGACGAGGCTGGTCGCGGCGATGATTTCGTCGGCCGGATCGCTCCGGATGTCCAGCCGGCGCAGCGCGCGAGCGATCTCGATCGTGAGCGGCCACACCTGGATGTGCGCGAGGAAGCGGTCGACTTCCGGCGCGTCGAGGTCAACGTCGATGCGCCCGTGCCGCGCGAGCATGGCGAGCTCCCAGAGAACGATTGCGGAAATCCCCCAGCGCGCGGAGCGAAGCAGGCGGGACTCTCGAGGGGTCACGTCTCCCGTCATCGCGTAGACGAGCACGTGCGTGTCAAGGTTGAGCATGCCAACGAAGCCCGGTCGACCGGATGTTCCCCTTGACCCGGACGCGGCCCCGAAGGGCGCCGATCAACTCGGCCGACTCCGCACGGATGGGAATCAGCTTGGCGACGGGCTTGCCTCGCTTGGTGATGACGATGCCCTCGTCTCCGACCCGATCGAGGATCGCCAGGCACTGGGCCTTGAATTGGGCCGCCGGGATCTGTTTCATGGGGAAGATCCTACTACTGGTCACTTCAGATGTCCACTTCTGAGGCCGCAGAGCGACCCGCCCGAGGCCGGCAGACCTTGACGATTCGCCCGGACCGCACTACTATCCACATGTGGAGGTAGATATGGAGCTTTCCCGAAAGACGACGATCTTGCTCTCCCCCGATCTCCACGACCACCTGACCGAGGTCGCGCGGCGGCGGGGGACGAGCCTCGGCCAGCTGGTGCGGGAGGCGTGCGCGGCCCGGTACGGGCTGGTGCCGCCCGAGGAGCGCGGGCGCGCCGTAGAAGAGCTCGGCAGGCTCAGGCTGCCCGTGGGAGCCGTCTCGACGATGAAGCGGCAGTCGGTTGCGAGGCCCGAAGATCTCCTGCCGTGATCCTGCTCGACTCGAACATCCTGATGTACGCGGCGGGCGCTCCGCACCCGCACAAGGCGGACAGCCTCGCTCTGCTCGAACGCGTTGCCAGAGGCGAGGTCGAGGCGGCCGTGGACGCGGAGGTGCTGCAGGAGCTCCTCCACCGCTACCGGGCCCTCAACCGCTGGGAGGATGGGCGTCGGGTCTACGATCTGGCGCGCCGGATCGTGCCCGTGGTATTTCCGGTGACGGCCGAGATCCTCGATCTTGCCCGCGCCCTGCTGGACCGTCATCCGAAGCTCATGGCGCGCGACGCGCTGCATGCCGCCGTGTGCGAGAGCGCGGGTCTCGAGTCGATCTGCAGCTACGACCGGGACTTCGACCGCATACCGGGTCTCCGGAGGCTCGAGCCTTCGCGCGTCGCCTAACGCCCGCTTCCCTCGTACCTTTACCCGTTGCGGTATCCGCGCGGATAGAATCCCGGCACCTCCATGGAAAAAAAGCGCAAGTTCCTCTTTGTCTCGCTGACCGGGCTCGTCGGCGACATCGCGTGGCAGGTCTTGAAGGAAGGCCACGAGGTCCGATACTTCATCGGCGACCCCGAGGAGCGGGACATCGCCGACGGCTTCGTCCCGAAGACCGAGGACTGGGAAAAGGACGTGGACTGGGCCGATGTCATCGTCTTCGACGACACGCTCGGCCAGGGCGAAAAGGCCGTCGCGCTGCGCGCGCGCGGCAAGGCCGTGGTCGGCGGCTCGCCCTACACGGACCGCCTCGAGGACGACCGCTCGTTCGGGCAGGAGGAGCTGAAGAAGGCCGGCGTCTCGATCATCCCCTACCGCGAATTCGAAAACTTCGACGAGGCGATCCAGCACGTCACGGAAAACCCGGGCCGCTACGTCATCAAGCCGTCGGGAGCGGCAGGCAACGTCAAGCGGCGCCTTTTCGTGGGCGACGAGGAGGACGGGAAAGACGTCATCCGGATGCTCGAGGCCTACAAGAAGGCGTTTTCCGACGAGATCAAGGTCTTCCAGCTCCAGAAGCGCGTGGTCGGCGTCGAGGTCGCGGTCGGCGCCTTCCATAACGGCAAGAACTTCGTGCACCCGATCAACGTGAACTTCGAGCACAAGAAGCTCTTCCCCGGCAACAGCGGCCCGCCCACGGGTGAGATGGGCACGACGATGTTCTGGAGCGAGCCCAACCGCATGTACACGGAGACGCTCGAGAAGATGGAGAAGAAGCTCGCCGAGGAGAACTACGTCGGATACATCGACGTCAACTGCATCGTCAACGGCAACGGCATCTACCCGCTCGAGTTCACGTCCCGGTTCGGCTACCCGACCATCTTCATCCAGCAGGAGGGCATGATCACGCCCATCGGCCTCTTCCTCTGGGACCTCGCGCACGGCAACGACCCGAAGCTGAAGGTCAAGAGCGGCTTCCAGGTCGGCGTGCGAATCGTCATGCCGCCCTTCCCCTTCGACGACGACGAGACCTTCGATTCCTTCTCGAAGAACGCGGTGATCGTCTTCAAGCGCGGCACGCCGGAAGAAGTCCACATCGAGGACGTCAAGATCGTCGAAGGCCAGTGGGTCGTCGCAGGAACTTCGGGCGTTATCCTGACCGTCGTCGGCCTCGGATCCACGATGAAGCAGGCGCAGGCGCAGTGCTACTCGCGCGTGAAGAACATCCTCATCCCCAACATGTACTACCGCGACGACATCGGCGAACGCTGGGCCGAGGACTCGGACCGCCTGCACAACTGGGGGTACCTGAGGTAGGCCGCCCGGGCGGGGACTCGCCGTAGGCAACGCCGGTCGGAGGCCGGCGGTTACCCCCGGCCCCTACACAACGCCAGCGGCCGCCTTCTCCTGCGCGTCGACGACGGCGATGGCCGCCATGTTGACGATGTCGGCGACGTCGACGCCGCGCTGGAGCACGTGCACGGGCCGCTTCAGGCCGAGCAGGATGGGGCCGATGGCCTCGGCGCCCGCGAGGCGCCAGACGAGCTTGTAGGCGGCGTTGGCGGCCTCGAGGTTCGGGAAGATCAGGACGTTCGGGCGCCGGACGCTCGCCCACGGGTACTGGGCCTCGAGCATCTCCGGCACGACGGCGTAGTCCGCCTGCATCTCACCGTCGATTGCGAGGTCGGGGCGCGCGGCGCGCACGAGCTCGACCGCCCTCTTCATCTTCAGGGCCGACGCGTGGGTGTTCGACCCGAAGCTCGAGAAGGAGATCATCGCGATCCGTGGTTCGATGTCGAATCGCCGTACGGCGTCGGCCGAAAGTTCCGCGATCTCGGCGAGCTCCTCGGCTGTCGGATCGATGTTGACCGTGGTGTCCGCGAAGAAGTACGTCTGGTGCTTGAGCATCAGGATGTAGAGTCCGGACACGCGCTTTACCCCCGGCGCCGTGCCGAAGATCTGGAGCGCGGGCCGGATGGTGTCGGGATAGGACTGCGTCAGACCGGAGATCACCCCGTCGGCGTCGCCCGCGTCGATCATGAGAGGTCCGAACACGTTGCGGACCCGCGCCTGCTTGCCCGCGTCCTCGAGGGTCATGCCGCTGCGCCGCCGGATCTCCTCGAGCCGCCTCGCGTACGCGGGCAGCTTCTCAGACCGGTTCGTATTGACGAAATCGATGCGGTCCATCGGAAGGCGGAGCTCGAGGGCGAGCTTCTCGATCTCCGCCTCGCGTGCGAGCAGGATGGGCCGGCAGATTCCCTCTTCCGCGAGGATCTTCGCCGCGCGCAGGACCTTCGGGTGCTCGCCCTCCGGAAAGACGATGCGCTTTGGGTCCCGCCGCGCCTTCTCGACCACGACGCTCATCACCTCGCTCGAGCGCGACAGCATCGCCTCGAGCCGCAGCAGGTAGGCGCCCATGTCGGCGATCGGTACCCGCGCCACGCCCGAGCGCATCGCCGCCTCGGCGACCGCAGGCGCGACCCAGAGGAGCACGCGCGGGTCGAAGGGCTTCGGGATCAGGTACTCGCGGCCGAACCGGAAGGACTGGCCCCCATAGGCCTTCGAGACGGCGTCGGGCACGTCCATCTTCGCGAGCGCGGCGAGGGCCTGCGAGGCCGCCCGCTTCATCGCTTCGTTGATCTCGGTCGCCCGCACGTCGAGCGCGCCGCGAAAGATGAACGGGAAGCCGAGGACGTTGTTGACCTGGTTCGGATAGTCGCTGCGCCCCGTCGCGATGAGCACGTCGGGCCGCGCGGCCTTTGCCTCCTCGGGCGTGATCTCGGGATCCGGGTTGGCGAGGGCGAACACGATGGGATCGCGCGCCATCCCCTCGAGCATCTCTCCCTTCACGATGCCCCCGGCCGAGAGGCCGATGAAGGCGTCCGCGCCCGTCAGCGCGTCCTGGAGCGTGCGCTCGAGCGTCTCGACCGCGAACTCGGCCTTGTACGGGTTCATCTCGCTGGTACGGCCGAGGTAGATCACGCCGGACCTGTCCACCATCCGCAGGTTCTCGGGCCGAACGCCGTAGCCGAGGTAGAGCCGCGCGCACGCGATCGCCGAAGCGCCCGCGCCGCAGAAGACCACCTTCACGTTCTCGATCTTCTTGCCGACGACCTCGAGTGCGTTCAGGAAGGCGGCCGCCGAGATGATCGCCGTGCCGTGCTGGTCGTCGTGGAATACAGGGATCTCGAGTCGCTTCTTCAGCTGCGCCTCGATCTCGAAGCACTCGGGCGACTTGACGTCCTCGAGGTTGATCCCGCCGAAGGTCGGCGCAATGCGCGCGACCGTGTCCACGAAAGCCTCGACGGTGTCCGCATCCACCTCGATGTCGAAGACGTCGATGTCGGCAAAGCGCTTGAAGAGAACGCCCTTGCCCTCCATGACGGGCTTGGAGGCGAGTGGGCCGATGTTCCCGAGGCCGAGCACTGCGGTGCCGTTCGAGATGACGGCGACGAGATTGCCCTTGGTCGTATATTCGTAGACCTTTTCGGGATCCTTCGCGATCGCGAGGCACGGCTCGGCGACGCCGGGGCTGTAGGCGAGCGAGAGGTCTTCCTGGGTCCGGCAGGGCTTGGACGGAACGACCTCGACTTTTCCCTTCCTTCCGCGGGAGTGGTATTCGAGCGCCTCTTCGGGCGTCATCCGGCGCATGGCGGACGCTATTTCCCCGCGAGCTCGCCGCGCAGCGCTCGCACCGCCCCGACCGCCTCCGCCGTGGGCACGAGTCGGACGCTCTTGTCGCGGCGCAGGACGACCTCGACCTTGCCGTCCTTCAGCGCGCGGCCGCCGACGTTGACGCGGATGGGGAACCCGATCAGGTCCGCGTCCTTGAACTTCACGCCCGGCCGCTCGTCCCGGTCGTCGTAGAACACCTCGAGCCCGGACGCCCCGAGCGCCTCGTACACTGCGTCCGCCGCGCTCCGGGTCGCCTCTTCCGTGGGATTGAGCGACACGAGCGCAATCTCGAAGGGCGCGAGCCAGAGCGGCCACACGATCCCGTCGGCGTCGTGGTGCTGCTCGACCGCGGCGGCCATCGTGCGTCCGACGCCGATGCCGTAGGTCCCCATGATCGCGGGCCGAGTCTCGCCCTTCTCGTCCGTAAACCCGCAGGACAGCGCGGTCGAATACTTGGTTCCGAGCTTGAAGATGTGACCCACCTCGATGCCGCGCGCGATCGCGAGGGGCTTGCCGCAGCGCACGCAAGGATCGCCGGCGCGCGCCTGCGCGAAGACGGCCCACTCCTGCACGTTTGCGTCGCGGCGCAGGACGAATCCCGCCACGTGCCAGTCGCGGCGCCCGGCGCCCGTGACCGCGTTGACCGCGTCGCGGATGGACTCGTCGGCAATGATCCGGACCTTCTCGCCCGGGAGCTTGTGCGGCCCGACGAAGCCGACGGGCGCTCCGGTCGCGCGCTCGACTTTTTCCTCGGAGGCGAGCGCCAGGCGCTCGACGCCGAGCGCGTTCTTCAGCGCGATCTCGTTGACTTCGAGGTCCCCGCGCAGGAGCGCCACGACGAAGCCCTGGTCGCTCTCGTAGACGAGGCACTTGATCATCCGGGCAGCGGTGATTCCCAGGAAAGTGACGACGTCGTCGATGCCGCCCTTGCCTGGCGTCGGCACTTCGACGAGCGGCGCCTCGGTCTCGTCCTTCCACGGGGCCGGCCGCGTCGCCGTCTCGGCCTTCTCGAGGTTCGCGCCGTATCCGCAGGCGGCGCAGCGCACGACTGCGTCCTCGCCGGTGTCGGCAAGCACCATGAACTCCTCCGAGGCGCTGCCGCCGATCGGGCCCGAGTCGGCCTGCACCACCGTGAAGTCGAGGCCGCAGCGCTCGAAGATACGGCGGTACGCCGCGTCCTGCGCGCGGTAGGAGCGGTCGAGCCCCTCGGCGTCTGCGTCGAAGGAGTAGCCGTCGTACATGAGGAACTCGCGCCCGCGCATCAGGCCGAAGCGCGGCCGGATCTCGTCGCGGAATTTCGTCCGGATCTGGTAGAGCGTCACCGGCAGCTGCCGGTAGGACGTGACACCCGAGCGCACCATCGTCGTCACGGCCTCCTCGGCCGTCGGCGCCAGGCAGTACTCCCCTTCCTTGCGGTCCTTCAGGTGGAACAGGATCTGCTCCTCGGCGTAGCGCGACCAGCGGCCGCTTTCCTCCCAGAGCTCGCGCGGCTGCAGGATCGGCAGCTCCACCTCGAGGCCGCCCGACCGGTCGATCTCCTCGCGGACGATGCGCTCGGCCTTCCGGTGGGAACGCAGCCCGAGCGGCGTCAGCGAGTAGATGCCGGCCGCCACGCGGCGGATCATCCCGGCGCGGGAAAGGAGCACGTGCGAGACCGCCTCGGCGTCTCCGGGCACCTCGCGGACGGTTTGCAGGAAATAGCGGGACCAGCGCATAGGGGAGCACGATACCAAAGCCGGGAGACGGGAGACGGAAGACGGGGGACTCGTCGTCTACCGTTGAGCGTTTACCGTTTACCGGCTCTTCCCGGTCGGCGGGGCTTCCTTGCGCCGGGGGCCGACTTTTTCGACGAGCCGCAGGTTCGAGCGCAGCTGCTGCATCATGCGGTCCTCGATGCCCGCGCCCCGGGCGGCCGTCTTGGCCTTCGCGAAGGCGGCCTTCGCTTCCTCGGCGCGTCCGGCGGCGAGGTAGGCCATGCCGAGGTGGTGGAGCGTCATGGGCGCCGCGGCGTGGTCGCTCGAGCGGCGCAGGCACTCGATCGCCCGGTCGTACTCCTGCCGCTTGTAGTGAACCCATCCGAGAGCGGCGAGCGGATACGGTTTGAGCTCCTCGGGGGCGGCCGCGAGCGCGCGGCCCGCATAGTCGAGTGCCAGGTCGAGGTCCTCGCCGGACTCGGCCAGGCTCGTTGCGAGCTCGTAGTACCCGACGGCCTGCGCCGTTTTGGACGGGTGCTTCTCCAGGAACTCGCGCAGGAACTCCGCGGCTTCGCGCGGACTGCCCTCGGCCCGGAGCGCCTCGGCCAGCGTCGAGCAGGCGGCGGCCGCGACGACGTCCTCCGGGTCCGCGGCGAGCACCTCGCGGCAGGCGGCGATCGCCTCCTTCCAGCGGCCCATGGACGCCGCGAGCAGCGCGAAGGAGACGCGGATCGTCGGATTGCGCGGCTCGGCCCGCATGGCCTTGCGGTAGAGCTCCTGCGCCCGCGACAGCGCTCCGCGGGCCGCGCTCTCCTCCGCGTCCTTGAAGGCGGCGGCCCCCGGTCCGTCCACGCGGGGCAGCTCGTATCCGCTGCGGCGCTCGAGCAGGCGCACGGCCTCCTGGTACTCGAGCCGGCGCGGGTTCTTCTCGAGCGCCTGCTGGAAACACTCGAGCGCGCGCTTGTGCCAGTTCTTTTCGAGGAAGCAGAGCCCGAGCTGGAACACGGCCTCCTCGGATTCCGGCGCGAGCCGCATCGCCTCCTCGAACTCGAGGATCGCGCGCGAAAGCTCCCCTTTCTCCCGCAGCACGTTGCCGAGCAGGACGTGCGCCGACGGGACCGGCGCGCAGTCGAGCGCCCGCACGAGGGCCCCCTCCGCCTCTTCCCACCGGGACAGGTGCGCGAAGAGCGTGCCGAGCGCGAAATGCGGCAGGAAGGCGTCGGGCTTGCGCTCGACCGCGCGGTGGAGCGCCGTCTCGGCCGCCGCGCTGTCGCCCGACTCGGACGCCGCGATGCCGCTGTAGACGAGCGCCTCGAAGTGGTTCGGATCGACCGCCAGGATTTTCTTGAAGTAGCCGGACGCCCGCTCGAGCTCACCGCCGGAGAAGAAGGTCTCTGCCAAGTAGAAGCCGAGCTCGACATTGGCGCGGTCGGTCCGGAAGAGCTCCTCGAGAACCCGCATCCCCCGGTCGGCGTCGAGCGCCAGGATCGCGAACTCCGCCTCGCGGAGCTTTTTCAGGAACGCCTCGCGGTCGGGCCCGGAGAAGCGCGCGATGATGCGGTCGCGGCGCTCGAGGAAGCGGTCCTTCTTCTCGACGGCCTGCATCCGCTCGTCCATCTTGGATTCCCAGAGGTCCACGACCTCCTCCGCGCGGACGGCGCCCCGCCGCTCGAGCGTTTCCTGCAGGGCGAGGATCCCGGTATGCGCGACGAAGAGGTTCTTCTCCAGGTTTCCCATGGACTCGAAGAGGGACTTCACGGCCTCGGCCGTGCGCTTGACCACGTCCTCGAGCGTCGAGATCCGCTCGAGCAGGTGCTCGTCGAAGGGGATCTCCTCCTGGGGCTCCCCCGCCTCCTCGACGACGCCGACACCGGAGAGAACGAGCAGCTTCGAGTTGCAGCGGGCGCAGAACTCCTCGTCCTCGGAGTTCTTGAGACCGCAGACCTGGCAGAACATCAGGAGAGTCGTGAGTCGTGAGTCATGAGTGATGAGTCCGGTGCCGTCGGCTCATGGAGCGTACTCGTAGAAGCCTTTGCCCGTCTTCTTGCCGAGCCAGCCGGCGTCGACCATGCGGACGAGCAGTGGGCTCGGCCGGTACTTGGGATCGCCAAAGCCCTGGTGGAGCACCCGGAGGATCGACAGGCACGTGTCGAGGCCGATGAAGTCGGCCAGCGTCAGCGGCCCCATCGGATGGTTCATCCCGAGCTTCATGATCCCGTCGATCGCCTCTTTCGTCGCCACGCCCTCCCGCAGCGCCTCGATCGCCTCGTTGATCATCGGCATCAGGACGCGGTTCGAGATGAATCCCGGGTAGTCTTGGCAGAGGATCGGCGTCTTGCCCATCCGCCGCGCGAGCGCGTCCACGGCCGCGGCGGTCGCGTCGGAGGTGGCGATGCCGCGGATCACCTCGACGAGCTGCATGACCGGGACCGGGTTCATGAAGTGCATTCCGATGAACGCCTCGGGCCGCCGCGTCGCCGCCGCGAGGCGCGTGATCGAGATCGACGAGGTGTTCGACGCCAGGATCGCCCCGGGCCGGCAGACCGCGTCGAGCCGGCGGAAAAGGTCCTTCTTGAGCGTCTCGTCCTCGACGATCGCCTCGACGACCACGTCCGCATCGGCCAGGGCTTCGAGCCGGGTCGTCGCCGAGAGAAGCGCGAGCGCGGCGGCCTTTTCGTCGGCCGTGCGCTTTCCCTTCGCGACCTCGCGGTCCAGGTTCTTCTCGATCGCGGCCCGGGCCTTCTCGAGGAATCGTTCCTCGACATCCACGAGCGTGACCGTCAGGCCGGCCGCCGCGGCGACGTGCGCGATGCCGCCGCCCATCTGGCCGCCCCCGACGACGCCGAGCGTCCGGACTTCCATGCGGGGACTCTATCGCGTCGCCTTCGCTCGTCCAACGCTGTCACGCACCAGGCGGCAGCGGTGCACTCAAGCGCCGAGTGCTCTCTCCCTTCGGCCCGTCGAGGGCGCCTAGAAAACTATCCGGTAGCGCGGCGTTCCGAACCGCGACATGAGCGCGACGCCGACGGCGACGATGGAGGCAACGCTCCACACGAGCGCGCCCACGAAGGGGATGAGCGAAACGCCCCCGAGCACGACGAACCCGGCGGCGAGCGCCGCCGGACGCCGCGCCGGCGCGACACTCTTCAAAAGCCTCTGGCCGAGCAGCAGGAAGAGAGCGGCCATGCCGAAAATCTTCGCGACCACGGCGATCGCCGCGGAGACGAGCGCGATCGGAATTCCGACGGCCGAGGGCAGCAGCGAGAGCGCGGCGCCGGCCGCCAGGAAAAGCGTCAGCACACCGAGCGCGCCCGCGAGCAGCGACCCCGACCAGTCTTGCTCCGCGGACATCGCCGCCCGGACCAGCGGCGACGCGAAGAAGTACAGGAGCGCCAGCGCCACGGCGAGCCAGGCGGAGAGGGCGATCAGATGGAGGCCGACGAGAACGGACGGTCCCGCATCGGCGCCCTCCCAGGGCGCGCGGCGCATTTCCGAGAGGTAGACCTGCAGCAGCGATCCCGGCGTCGAGACGCGGCCCTCGACCGGCAGCGCGCCGCCCGACTGCCCTTCGATCGCGCCGCCGAAGACGAGCAGGTCGCCCGCGACCGATCCGCCGGGCGCGAAGGAGACATTGCCCCCCCAGACGACGACGTCGCCCGAAACGCGCGCCGCGATCCGCACGTCCGCGAGCACGGCGACCACGCGGCCGGGCAGCGCCTGCGACACGACCACGTCGCGCCGCACGGACGTGATGGAGCCCGGCAAGGCGGACGCTGCGCCCGGCAGAAGCAGGATGGGAAGAAGCAGGAATGCAGGCGCGAGGCCCGAACGCCTCATCGGCGGTTGGGCACGCGGGCGAGCACGCGGAAGAGGCCGAGCCCGATCGGGACGAGCAGGACGAGTGCCGCGAGCCCCATCGCCCCGTCCTGTCGAAGACCGTCCGAGAGCGCCTCGAGGCCGGCCGGAGCGAGGGCGGCAAAGTCGAGCACCCAGCGGGAAGCGCCGCGGGCCAGGGCGAGGAGGGGGACCGTCGCGGCCGCCCCCAGCGAGATCTGTTCCGCCGCCGTCAGGATCGGAAGGCAGAGCAGGCCCAAACCCGTGCCGGTCAGGCCGATCGTCAGCAGCACGGGAGCATTCCAGAGGGCGTAAGTTCGGCGCTCCCGGCTGGAGAAGACTCGGAGTCGGGTGACCCGGTCCGCCAGCCCTGTCACGGCTTCGGGGGCCCCGGAAAGCCCCTCCAGGGCCGTCAGGAGGCCCCTGGCCGCCTCGACCGACGCCGCGCAGGCCTCGCAGGCCCGGGTGTGAAGCGCCGCATCGGGCGTGAAAACCGGATCCGCGCCGGAGGCGAGGGCCTCGGCGTCGATCGCATCCAGGGGGCGTTGGCACTGTGTCACGTCACTTCTCCCGACAACCTGTCCTTCAATACGGCTCTGGCGCGAAAGAGTTTGTTCTTGACCGTCCCGAGGGGCATGTTCTTGACGCCGGCGATCTCTTCATAGGACAGCCCGGCAAAGTGACGCAGCGCGATCAGCTCCCGGAAGTCGGCGGGCAGCTCCTGGATCGCCCGGCTGATGGCTTTGCCGCGCTCCACGTTGCGAAGCTCTCCGTAGGGATCGAGCCCGGTCGAACGCTGCTGCGGCGCGAACGGACCGGGCCCTTCGGGATCCGGAGTCTCGAGCGGCACCGTCCGGAGGCGCCGCTTGCGCAGGTGGTCGATCGCGGCGTTGCCCGCGATTCGGAATAGCCAGGTCGAGAACTTGTAGTCCGGATTGAAGCGGTCGAGTGCCTGGAAAACCTTCAGGAAGATCTCCTGGGCGAGGTCGAGCGCGTCTTCCCGATTGCCGACCATGCGGGTGACGTGGGAGGCCACCCGGGTCTGGTAGCGGCGGACCAGGACCTCGAAGAGGTTCTCCTCCCCCGCGAGGACGCGGCGGACGATCTCGACGTCCTCCAGGTCGGTCTCTTTCGGATCCAACTTCGCTTTCCGCCGGCCGCGGCCGGCCCGGGCCCCCCGGGACCCGGTGCTAGAATTTCCCGGCATTTTAGTGGAGCGGACGCTCGAGCGCCGGAGGGGAGCAGCCACGTGAGCACAATCGCCGATCCGCAATTCCCCACGATCGGATCGCACCCGCAGGGCACCGATTCGGCCAGTCCCTTCGAGGAGATGATGTCGCGGTTCGACCTGGCCGCCCAGAAGCTGGGACTCGACCCCGGCCTCTACAAGGTGCTGCGCGAGCCCGTCCGGGAAACCAAGGTCTCGATCCCGATCGCCATGGACGACGGGCGCATCGAGGTCTTCATCGGCTACCGAGTCCTGCACAACATCGCGCGCGGCCCCGGCAAGGGCGGCATCCGCTATGACAAGAACGTGTCCCTGGACGAAGTCCGCGCGCTCGCCGCCTGGATGACCTGGAAGTGCGCGGTCGTCAATATCCCCTTCGGCGGGGCCAAGGGGGGCGTCATCTGTGATCCGGGCACGCTCTCCCGCAGCGAGATCGAGCGGATCACGCGCCGGTACACCGCCGAGCTCATGGATCAGTTCGGGCCAGAGAAGGACGTGCCCGCTCCCGACATGGGCACGAACCCTCAAACGATGGCCTGGATCATGGACACGTTTTCCATGCACGCGCGCCACACGGTGACGTCGGTCGTGACGGGCAAGCCCCTCTCGCTCGGCGGCTCCCGCGGGAGAGTCGAGGCGACCGGCCGCGGTCTCATGCTGATCTGCAGGGAAGCGGCGCCGTTGCGGGGCCTGACGCTCGCGTCGAGCCGCATCGTCGTGCAGGGATTCGGCAACGTCGGATCGATCGCGGCCCGGATGTGTCACGAGGCCGGCGCGACGGTGATCGGCGTCTCCGATATCGCGGGCGGAATCTGGAACGAGAAGGGACTCGACGTCCCGGCGGTGCTGAAGCATTACGAGCGGAGCCGCTCCTTCGAGGGCTTCCCCGGCGCGGCGAAGATCTCCAACGCGCAGCTGCTGGAGCTCGAGACCGACATCCTGATCCCCGCTGCCAACGAGAACCAGATCCGGAGCCGAAACGCCGGCAGCATCCGGGCGAAGATCATCGTCGAAGGAGCCAATGGCCCCACGACGCAGCGCGCCGACGAGATCCTGGATCAGAAGGGGGTTCTGGTCGTTCCCGACATCCTCGCCAATGCCGGCGGCGTCACCGTCTCCTACTTCGAATGGGTGCAGGATCGCGCCGGTTTCTTCTGGCGCGAGCAGGAGGTGAACGAGCGCCTGGAAGACATCATGGTGCAGTCCTTCAAGGACGTGGCCGAAATGGCGGAAAAGTACGACGTGAGCTTCCGCATCGCCGCGTACATGCTGGGAATCTCACGCGTCGCGCACGACACGATGGTAAGAGGACTCTACGCGTAGGAAGACTACCTGAGCGTCACCTTCGGGCGGATCTCGGGAACTTCGTAGGCGAGCTTGCGCTCGAGCTCCGGCAGGGTCGCCTGGATCGGTTTTCTCCAGGCGGGATCGAGAAGCTG
>JBGPGG010000062.1:0-17620 GCA_041483715.1 Thermoanaerobaculia bacterium | reverse complement strand
GAGCGCCAGCGCTCCGGCCGCCCGGCAGAGCCCGGCGACCGCCTCGGCCGCCGCGAGCAGCTCGCGGTCGGCGAGGGCCTTGTCGCGCAGCTGGACCGCGCGGACGCCGACGGAGAGCAGGCGCCGCGCGACCGCCACGGGGTCGTCCCCCGCGGACGCGTCGGTGATGGCGTAGATGAGAGGAAGTCGTAGCGTCACGTCGGGAAGGGTCGAGGGTTCGGGGTCGAGAGTTCAGGGGCGGCCGCTCGACCCTCGACACTCGACACTCGACTCTCGACTCTCACGTCTTCGCGGCGAACCGCTCCATGAAGTGCGTCGAGAGCCGCCCGGCGATGAAGTCGGGATCGTCGAGGATCCGGCGGTGGAGCGGGATCGTGGTCTTGATTCCCTCGATGACGAAGAAGTCGAGCGCCCGGCGCCCGCGCCCGATCGCCTCCTCGCGGTCGCGCCCCCAGACGATCAGCTTGGCGATGAGGGAGTCGTAGTGCGGCGGGATCAGGTAGCCCTGGTAGGCCGCCGTGTCGAGACGTACACCTAGGCCCCCCGGCGGATGGAACGAGGCGATCCGCCCCGGCGAAGGGGCGAACGTGACGGGGTCTTCGGCGTTGATGCGGAACTCGATGGCGTGCCCACGCGGCGACATGTCGCGGTCGACGAACGAGAGCGGCGCCCCCGCGGCCACGGCGATCTGCTCCTTGACGAGGTCGAGCGCCGTGACTTCCTCGGTGATCGGATGCTCCACCTGGAGGCGCGTGTTCATCTCCATGAAGTAGAACTTCCCGTTTCGGTCGAGCAGGAACTCGACCGTCCCGGCATTCACGTAGCCGACGGCGCGGGCCGTCGCGATCGCGGCCTCCCCCATCCGGCGCCGGAGGTCCTCGTCGAGCACCGTGGACGGGGCCTCCTCGATCAGCTTCTGGTGCCGCCGCTGGATCGAGCACTCCCGCTCGCCGAGCTGCCGGATGTTGCCGTGCGTGTCGCCGAAGACCTGGAACTCGATGTGCCGCGGGTCCTCGAGGTACTTCTCGAGATACACCTCGGCGTTGCCGAATGCTTTCTCCGCCTCCGCGCGCGCCGTCTCGTAGGCGTTCGCTAGGTCGCGCTCGTCGCGCGCGACGCGCATGCCGCGCCCGCCCCCGCCGGCCGAAGCCTTCAGGATGACGGGATACCCGGCCTTCTTCGCGAAGGCCAGCGCTTCGTCCACCGACTCGAGCGGTCCCGGCGAGCCGGGGACGGTCGGGACGCCCGCCGCGGCCACCGTCTGGCGCGCGAGCGACTTGTTGCCCATCTTCCGGATCGCTTCCGCCGGCGGGCCGATGAACGCGATGTGGCAATCCTGCAGGATCTCGGCGAAGTACGCGTTCTCCGAGAGGAACCCGTAGCCGGGGTGGATTGCATCGGCTTCCGTGATCTCGGCCGCCGAGACGATCGCCGAGATGTTCAGGTACGAGGCGGCCGACGGGTACGGCCCGACGCACACGTCCTCGTCGGCGTACCGGACGTGGAGCGCGTCCCGGTCCGCCTCGCTGTAGATCGCGACGGTCTTGATGCCGAGCTCGCGGCAGGCCGAGATCACCCGAAGCGCGATCTCGCCGCGATTGGCGATCAGAATTTTCTTGAACACGCGGCTAGGCCGCGAGGCGGATCGCAAACAGCTTCTCGCCGTACTCGACCGGCTGGCCGTTGCGCGGATAGACAGCGACGACCTCGCCTTCGACGTCGGATTCGATCTCGTTCATCAGCTTCATGGACTCGATGATGCACAGGATCTTGCCCTTGGCCACGCGCGCCCCGACCCCGGCGAAGGCCTCGGCCTCGGGAGAGGCGGACCGGTAAAACGTGCCGACGATCGGCGAGGTGATGACGTGAAGGTTGCGGTCCTCCTCGGGGGGCGGTTCCGCGGCCGGAGCGCCCGCCGGGCGCGCGGCGGCCGGCGCGGCGGCAGCCGCGGCGGCGACCGGGGCCTCCGCGGCGACGGGACGCCGCCCCTCGATCCGCAGGCGGAATCCAGCCCGTTCGATCTCGAGGCCCGAGAGTCCCCGCTCGGCGACGAGGTCGATGAGCTCGCGGATTTCCTTGAGCGAAAGCATCGGTTTACAAGAGCTCCTTCTCCAGTGTGACCGCGGCCTTCCGGAGCTCGAAACGGCCCCTTCCGAAATTTCCGTCCCGGGCCAGCAGGAGCAGGAGATAGTACTCCGCGGTGACGCGGCAGAGGATCGAAGCCGACCGGCCCGAAGCCACCGTGATCTCGGTGACGGCGCCGTGGTCGGCGAGCGCGCGGGAGCCGTTGGCGGCCTTGACCAGTGCCCCGGCCTCGGCGGCGAGCGAATCCATCGGGAGCCCCTCGGCGCTGACGTAGGAGTCGATCGCGATGCCGTCCAGGCCGAGGAGCGAAACGGCCCGGGTTCCCTCCACGCGCTCGGCGATCCGGCGAAGGCTGTCCTGAAAGACGTTCATGCGCGTCCCGATGATGTCACGGTCCGGGGCTCCGAATCACCCGGCCTGGACGAGGGAGAGCCACTGCTTCAGCGCGCGGATCCGGGCCAGGCGGCGCTCCAACCCCACGTCGGAGGTGGCCGCCGAGGGCGCCGTCGAGGCGGGAAGCAGGCGCGCCTCGGCGTCGCGCCGCATGCGCTTCAGGTCGTCGTCGAAGGGGTGCCGCAGCACCAGGTCGTCGTAGATCTGCAGGGCTTCGGCATAGTGCCCCTGGGCGTAGTACAGGTCCGCCAGCGCCCGACCGGTCGGCCGCACGGGTTCCGCCTCCGGAGCCGGCGGCGCGGCTACCGGCGTCTCCGAAACCACGGGGGCCGGCGCAGGGGGCGCCGGCGGCTCGGCGCTCGGGGCGGCGTCCCGTGCCGCTCGCGCGATCGGGACGTCCCGGGTCGGCATGAAGGGGAACGGATCGTCCATCTTCGCCTTGCCGGAGTCCTCGCCAATCTCGAAGGACAACGACGTCATTTCAAATGCGTCGGCCAGCGGCAGCGGCGGCTCCGCGGGAGGCATTTTCGGTACGGTCCGGCGACGCCCCTTGTCGGTCTCCTGGAAGCGCGGCGGAGGCGGAAGCGGTTCCGCCGGCGGCGGGACCCGCGGCGTCGGCGGAGGCTTCGGCGCCACGAGGGGCTCGAGCTCGGCGATCACCACGTCCACCCTGCGGTCGCCCGAGATCGCGCGGTACAGCTTGTACTTCTTCAGGGCCTCCAGGTTGTCGCGCCGCGACAGGTGGATGTCCGCGAGCGACTTCGCGGCGACCAGGTTTGCCGGATCCGCCATGAGGACCTTCGTGAACGCTGCAATCGCGTCGGTCGCCTGGTTCGCCTCGAGGTACACGCGCCCGAGCGCAACCTGCGCGGCGATGTAGCCCGGGTGCGCGAGCAGACCTTTTTGAAGCGCCGAGAGCGCGTCCCTGAACCGGCCGAGCTTGCGGTACTCCTCCGCGAGGGATACGAAGAGGCGTGATCCGCCGTCGAGGTCGAGCCGCCGCTCGAGGTCACGAATGCGGGCTTCAGCCGTCGGGTCAGCCACGATGAGGATGCAATCGCCGCCCCCCGAAGGGGGCGGCATCAATCTCTATGGAGGCGTCGGAGCGACGCAAGGCAGCTGGTAGGTGAATGCCTGCGGCACAGTCGCCGTGCAGGAGTTCTGACGGTTCGTCACGGACACGTCAACCGTCGCGACATTCTGCAGGGCCGGCGGCACATTCGTCCCCGTGCAGGTCGGGTTCGTCGTCACCGAGCCGGGGGGCACCGTCACCGTGAGGCTCCCGGCCGTAATCGGGGGGGTCACGAACGCGATCCTTCCACCGAATTTCACCTCGGCGTCCGCGAGGCTCAGGGGGAAGTTCGTGCCGGTGATTGTTACCGTGGCTCCCGCGACGCCGATCTGCGGCGCCACGCTCGTAATCACGAGCTGAGGCACGAGGTAGGTGAATGAGGCCCCCGAGGCGGTGTCTCCGGTGTCGATGTTGGTGACGCTGACGGGTCCCGTGACGTTCGCGCAGCCGCTCGTCAGAGGCAGCGAAGGCAGCACCACGAGCTCCGTTGACGAAACGGACTGGACGAACGCCGGGACACCCGCCAGCGTCACTGCGACCGGGGCCTGGAAACCCTGTCCGTAAATCGTCACCGGGCTAAAGCCCGTGGTCACGCTCTGCGTACCGTTGGAGACCGCCGTGATGCGTATCGCCGGCGTGAACGTAAACGTCACGGTCGCGTTGGACACCACCCCGGACGCAATGTTCTTCACCGTCACGGCAACGGTCTTGTTCAGATTGACGTCCCCGGCGCCGAAGGCGGGCGGCGAGAGAACGAGGACCTGGTTATAGGAGACGGAGATCACCGTAGCCTCGACCGTTCCGAAGAAGACCTGCACGCCTCCGGTGGTCGAGAAGCCCGAGCCGATGATGGTCACGCGGGTGTTGCCCTGGTTCGTGCCCGAGGAGGGCAGGACCGCCGTGACCGTCGGCGTTCCGCTGCCCGCGGTGCCGTAGACGAAGCAGCCCGGCAACGACAGCACGACGGGCGTCGGCGAGCTGGGGGTCATGACGGTCAGCGTAATCGCCGCCTGAAGGCTCGGGGAACCGAACTCCGGGAACCCGGGAGTCGTGAGGTTGATTGTGGTGGGGGTCACGGCGGACACGACGCCGTCCTTCGTCACACCGTTGACCGTGAACTGGACGCGCGTCGTCGCGGCCGAGCCGGAGAACCCGTTGCCGTTCAGCGTCAGCGGAGTGCTACCCTCGATCGGGCCGAAGCTCGGGTTGCACGAGCTGACCTGCGGTCCGGAGCCGGGGCCGGACTGGAAGGAAATCGTGAGGCTGCCGGAGTTCGTCTTGCCGGACACCGTCGCGGTTCCCTTGACCTTGGCGGTGCCCGCCGAGGCGCCGCAGAGCGCCGTGGCCGCAGCGCCGTTCGTCGTGACGACCGAGACGAGCGGCAGGCCGTTCTGGCCGAACACCCCGAAGTCGGTCGAGAAGTTGACGCTCGTTCCGTCGGGGACGGGCGTACCGTTCAAGGACACGATGGCCTCGACGAGCGTGCACGTTCCCGCTTTCGGGTTGGCGTCGTTGGTGAAGAGCTGTACCGACACGGCGCTCGACGTCCCGCCGCCCGTGCCGGGCTTCGGTGCCGTCGGGGCGTCCGCTGCGCAGGCATGGATGCCCACGACGGCCGTGACCAGGATGAGTGTAAAAGCTATCCGGCGCATGGATCCCCCTTACTTGGCCAATCTCGCGGGCGCGGTCGCTGAATATCGAAAGATCAGAATTCCGCTCGCGGTGTCGCTCTGGACCCGCTTGCCCGAAACCGTCGTGCCGAAGAACGTCATGTCGAAAGCGGTGTCGATCTCGTCGCGGCCGGTCTGCCGGTCGATGCCGCCGTTGAAAGGCAGCAGCTGGTCGAACGGCGTCTGCTGAACGGCCGGAGCGTAGAGCACCGGAAAGTCCGTCAGGGTCGCGGTGCCATCGTGGGGCACGAGCACGCCGCACCCGAATGTCTGCAGGGGCGGCACGAGGGTCCCGCCGTCGGTCCGGCGGAACGCCACCGTGTAGCTGTTGAGCTGGACGTCGGAGAACCCGAGCGTGTCGATGGAGACCGGGTTCTTTTTCTTCGACTCGACGGTGATCGTTTTGATCTGCACCGGCGCGGCTGTGGCGACGTTGATGAATCCCGGCTGGAACTCGATGTTCACGGTCAGGAAGACCGGCGATTCCGACTGCCCCTGCGTGTTCGAGCAACCGCCGGCGAAGGCCATCGCCCCCACCATTGCCATCGCGAGCAGAAATGTCTTTTTCATGGTGCCTTCTCCCTTACGACCGGAGAATCCGGGGAGTGATGAAGATGAGCAGTTCATCGTGCTTCTCGGTCCGTGTCTTGTTCTTGAAGAGGTTTCCGAGGACGGGGATCTTCCACAGCCCGGGGATCATGTTGTACTGGTCCTGGTCGTTGATCTGGAAGATGCCGCCGATCACCGTGGTGCCGCCGTCCTTGACGAGCACCTGGCCGCGGTACTCCCGGATCGTCAGCGGGACATTCTGGCCGAGCGCGAGGTTCAGGGCGACCGCGGGCTCGCGTTTCATCACGTTGACGGTCAGGAGAATCGTCCCTTCGGCCGTGATCTGCGGCGTCACGTCGAGCTTGAGCGTCGCGTCCACGTAGATGACCGTCGTCGTGTTGTTCACGGTCGTCTGCACGGGGATCTGCACGCCCGACTGGATCAGCGCAGGCGTGTTCGTCAGCGACGTGACCTTCGGCGACGAGATGATCTTGAGGAGGCCCTGGTTCTCGGCCGCGGTGAGGGCGACGTCGAGGTTGAACGTGTTGAGGATGTTCCCGAGCACGAGCGAGGCGACCGTGGGACCGTTGCCGAGGCCGACGTTCAGACCGCCCGCGACCGTGTTCGGGAAAATGAGGTTGGTCGTGTTGCCGTGCTCGTTGTCGGCCTTGCCGCGCACCTGCCAGTTGATGCCGAGGCTGCGGCCGAGGCTCTTCGTGGTTTCCACGATGCGCGCCTCGATGACGACCTGGGGCGTCGCGGTGTCCAGGTTGTCGATCAGCTGCAGGACCGCGGGCAGGAACGTCGGGATCTCACGGATGATCAGCGTGTTCGTGCGCGCGTCGACGACGATCGCGCCGCGCTTGGACATCACGCTCTGAAGCGTCGGAACGATGTCGGCCGCTTTCGCGTAGGACAGCTTCTTGATGACCGTGCGCGTCGGCTCGGCGGCCTGGCGGGCTTCGGCCAGGCGGGAGCGATCGCCCTCCTCGGCCTGGAGCTTGCTGGTCGTCGCGATGCGCATGATGTTGTTCTCGAGCACATACCCGAGGCTGTTCTGCTTGAGAATCAGGTCGAGTGCCTGGTCCCAGGGAACGTCCTCGAGCTGCACCGTTACCGTGCCCCGGACTTCCGGATCGATGACGATGTTCAGTCCGGTCAGCTGGGAGATCGTCCGGAAGACGTCTTTGATGTCGGCGTCTTTCAAGTCCAGGGAAATCGGCTCGCCCGTGAACTGGCTCTGGGCTTCCGAGATCGTCCGCGAGCGATACGCGGCGCCACCCTGCTGCTGGTTGGACTGGTCCTGGTCGAGCTGGGCCGCCGCAGCCTCGAAGAGGGCGTCGCCGCGGGCCGACGCCGGCTTCGGCGCAGCCTTCGGGGTTTGCGCAGCGGGTTTCTGGACGGGCGCGGCGACGACTGCGGGGGTGGGCGGCGGCGCAACCGGGGCAGGCGCTACCACAACCGGGGCCGGAGCCACCACAACCGGGGCAGGCGCTACCACAACCGGGGCCGGAGCCACCGCAACCGGGGCCGGAGCCACCGCAACCGGGGCCGGAGCTACCACAACCGGGGCCGGAGCCACCGCAACCGGGGCAGGAGCCACCGCAACCGGGGCCGGAGCGGCTGCAGCCGTCTTCACCTCGGGCGCCGGCGGCTCGAGGTGCGGGGCAGCTGCGGGTGTCGCCGATGCCGTCGGCGGCTCGGCGCTCGGCGCCGGGTTCTCCGCGATCGTGGTGACGGACGGAGTCGGGGCCGCCGGGGGCGGAGCGGGGACGCTCGCCGTCTGCGGGGCCGGGGGCTGTGCCGGGGCGGGCGCGGCGGCCAGCACGGGCTCGGGTTGCGCCGCCGGCGGCTCTTCAGAGGCATGGGCCACCGGATCGGACGACGGATTCTGTCCGACGATGACCGCAAGCCGTTCGCCGTCGGGCACGAGCGCGTGGGGCATCGGCTTCGAGAGGTCCAGGACCACACGCGTCACGTATTCGGGCGAGGTCTGGAACTGAGAGATCCGGACGCGCGTGACGACGTCGTCCTTGACGACGATCGTCCGCTGTTTGACGCCGTTCTTGACTCCCGGCAGGTCCACGACGATGCGCGGAGGATTCGCCAGCGCGAAGTCCCTGGCCGAGAACCAGCCGTCGCCGAGCAGAAGAATGGCCACGTGGCCGTCCCTCGTCTGGGCGGACACGCTCTCGAGCACGTGGGCCGCCTCGCCCTTCGCCACGGAGACCGGAGCGGGCTTCGGGGCCGAGGGAGCGGACGGGCTTGCGGCGGGCGCGGCCGCGGCGGGAAGCGGCGCCGATTCTGCCGACGCGGCCGTCACGGCCGGCGTCTCGGTCGCGATGTCGGCTTGCGCCGTCGAGGTGGGTCCGGTGAAGGCGATCGCCAGGCCCTGGCCCACCGAGCGCAGGTCGGGATGGGCATCCGGATTGTGCGTTATGGACAGCCTCGTGATTCTCTTGCCGAGCTCGTCGATCTCTTCGAACTTGATCGACTCGACGAGCCCACCCACCTTGGGCGTCGTCACGTTGGACGCGACCGAGGCATCGCGCAGGTCCACGACGAGAAGGTTCGGCCTCGGCTCGTAAGACGTGTAGAGAAGCGGCGCGTTTGCCGAGAGGACCACGCGGGCGCCGTCGGCATCCTCGTTGAAGGCGGTCCCCGTGATCTTTGCCGTGGCGGGGGCGTTCGCGGCCGCCGGCGAGGGGGCCGGCGCCGGCGAGGCCACCGGAAGGGTGTCCGCGGCACTGTGCGCAGCCTGACCCCTGGAGGAGCAGCCCACGGCGGTTGCCCACGCCAGCGCGAGCGCCGTGGCCGTCGCGGTTGCTCTGAATGCCATTCGCATCGTTCCTCCCGTCGCGCGGAATACCGTGCTCACCGAATCCTCATTGCTTGATCGTCGCGTTCAGCTGCTTCGTGACTTCCCGGAACGGCTTCACGCTTTGCGGATCGTTGATGTTCTGCCGGAGGGTGACTTCGTTCGGTCCGACGCGCACGACCTCGCCGTCGTACAGGAGGTCGCCGGCGCGCACGAGGTAGCTCTTGTTGTCGGTGGCGCGGATCTGGGCGACATAGCCCGCCTTGGTCTTCCAGATCCCGTGCACCACGAGGTCGTCGATCGAAATGCCCGCGATCCCGGGCGGACGCTCGGCGCCGCCGCGGTGCTGTTCGCGCACGAGGAGCGAGCGGAACGGGTCGCGGCGTCCCGCCGGATCGTAGGAATAGGCGCGACCCGACAGGGCCGACTCTTCCTGTTCGATCATGGACTGCCCCGGCGAGTCGGGGACCGGCGCGATGACGGCCGCCGGCTTCGTGGGCTTGGCCGCCGGCGCCGCAGGCGCCTGGGCGAGCGCAAACCCGCAGCCGGACACGATCAGGGCGAGGGCGAGGAGCGTACGCTTCATTCCGCCCCCTTGCCCTCGGCGCGTTCCTTGAGCCCCTGCGCCTTCCCGGCCGCGCCCGGCTTGGCCCCCGGCGCGGCGGGCTGTGAGGGAGGCGTCGCGCCCGGCGCGAGCCCCTGCGTCGCGGTCGCCTGCCCGACTTCGTCGCCCGTGTAGATGAAGGTCTTGGCGACGAACTGGGCCGCGATCGACTTGCCAGCAATGTCGTTGAGCGCCGTGATCTTGAGGTCCTCGACGTTGACGATGCGGGAGAAGCGGCTCATCCGATCGAAGAAGAGGGCGAGGTTGTGGTACGTGCCCTCGACCTGGATGTCGATCGGCCATGCAGCGTAGAACTCCTTTTGCGCGAAGTCGCCGGGCGTGAATTTCTTGAGCGTGAAGTCGCCCTGCCGCGTCAGCGTCTCGATCCGCTTGATGAGCTCCTCGGTGTTGCGCTTCGAGGGCAGGATCTGGAGGAGCTTCGAGAGCTCGAGCTCGAGCCGCTTGACCTCTTCGCGGAACTGCGCGAGCTTCCGCTCGGCGGCGCGCCCCTTCTGGATCTCCTGGTTGAGCCCGTCGAGCTCGACCTTCTTGTCGGCGATCTCGGCGTTCATCGGCTTGAACCAGAACCAGTGGACCGCGCCCGCAAGGACGATGCCGACAGCAAGGCCCACGCCGAGGGCGTAGTACCAGGCCTTCTCTTCGATGTTGAGCCCGAATACGGCCATCGCCTATACCCCCGGCTTTCCGGCCGCGGCGGCCGCCTTGCCCCGCGGTCCCGCCGCGTTGGGGGCCTTCGTCGACGCCGCCGTTCCCGCCTCTGCGGCCGGTCGTCCGTTGGTGAAGATCACCGTCATTTCCCAGCCATAGAGACCCTGCGGGCCCGCCTCGCGGCCGAGGTTCTTGAAGACCGGTTCCGCGAAGAAGGGGCTCTTCTTGAGGTTCTCGAGGTACGTGGCCACTGCATTGGGCGACAGGGTCTTTCCCTTGAGGGTCATCAGGTTGCCCTGTACCTGCAGCTCGGTCAGCCACACGAGATCCGGCAGCGCCTTGGAAACCTCGTCCATGAGCCGTACGGGGCCCTTCTGGTTCGTCTTGAGGCTGTTGATGAGCGAGATCTTCTCTTCGAGGCTCTTCTTCTTGTCCTCGTAGCTCTTGACCTCGTTGATGATCGACTTCAGGCGCGCGACTTCTTCCCGCGCCTTTCCAATCTCCTCGTCGAGATGCCGCCGGTGGGAAGTCAGCACGAGCGCCATTGCCCCGATGTAGATCAGGCCGAGGAGCAGGCCCCCGATGAGGACGAGGTTGTTGAGCTTCGCGCCCGTCGGAAGGGCCGGCCCCTTCTTCTTGGCGGCGGCCGCCTTGGCCTCGGTGAGAAGATTTATCCTGATCAAGCGGCTTCGTCTCCGACGTGGCGGATCGCGAGCCCGACGGCGACTGCGAGGCTGGGCGCGTTCTCCGTGAGCCACTCGCCCGAGACGGAGGCGCCGGCGATGTCGATCTGGCGGAAGGGGTTCAGGATCTCCACCGGGATGTTGAACCGCTCCTTGAGCTGGGTGTCGAGGTTGACGACCCGCGAGGAGCCCCCGGAGAGAAAGAGCTGATCGATCTTCTCGGTTGACGTCGTCGCCAGGAAGAAGTCAAAGGTCTTCTGCAGCTCCTGCGCGAGGTCGTCGGAGACCGACCGCAGGATCGGAAGGATGTCCTGGAGGGACTGCTCGCCCGATGTTTCGCCCTTCTTCAAAGATTCGGCCTGCTCGAAAGACAGGGACAGCTGCTTCTGGATGCCATCGGTGTACTGGTTGCCCCCGAACGAGATGTCGCGCCAGAAGATCGTGTTCGCCCCGGAAAGGATGTTCACGTTGGTCACCGAGGCGCCGATGTTCACCAGGGCGACCACGCGGCCCGGCTCGACCGGGTAGTTCGCCTCGTAGGCGTTCTGGAGGGCGAAGGCGTCGACGTCCACGAGCATCGGCGTCTTGCCGGCCTGGGTGATGACGCTCGTGTAGTCGGAGATCTTGTCCTTCTTCACCGCGACGAGGAGCACGTCCATCGTCTCGCCTCCCCCCGCTTCGAGAACGACGTAGTCGAGGTTCACGTCGTTGATGTCGAAGGGCACGTACTGCTCGGCCTCCCAGCGGATCGACTCGGCGAGCTCCTCGGGAGACATGGCCGGCAGCGAGATCTTCTTGATGATGACGGAGTGGCCCGAGAGCGAGGTCCCGAACTCGGGGTTCCGGACGTTGAGGGAGGAAACGATGCGGTTGACGGTGTCGACGACCAGGGACGAGTCCATGATCGCGCCGTCCACGATCGCCTCCGGCGACAGCGTCTCGAGGCCCGTTTTGACGAGTCGGAAACCGCCGCCCTTGGCGTCCTTCAGCTCTACGAGCTTGACCGCCGAGGACCCGATGTCCAGACCTACCAGATTCTTGGTTTTTCTGAACAGCACTATTCGCCCCACCGAAAAAAGAAAGACGGTTTTGGGCTTTGACCTATGGTTATTTCGGCTGGTTGCCAAAATAGCAAAAGGTTTTCGTGTAGTCAAGCGATGAGAATCGCGAAAGCGTCAATTGCGCAAAGACTTAAGCCTCTCGGACAGGTGACGCGGCCGAGGGCCAGCTGTTCTCTTGTTGCGTCGTCGCGGAGACCGGTGTAGGCTTCGCGGGTTTTTTCGGTCGCGATTGGCCGAGACCAGGAGAGCCATGGCCCAGCACTGCCAGTTCTGCGGAAAGACGCCGATGAGCGGCCACCGCGTCAGCCACGCGCACAACGTGACGAACCGAAAGTGGAACCTGAACCTCAAGACGGTGCGCGCCGTCGTCGAAGGCGTCCCGCGAAAGGTCTCCGCCTGCACCCGCTGCATCCGCACGGGCAAGGTCGTGAAGCCCGTAGCGCGGAAGAAGACCGCCTAGGTAGTCGGTAGGAGCTCCTACAAGCTACCGACTACCGACTCGTTACTCCCGCTCCCCCGCCTTCGGCACGTTGTACTTCCGGATCACGTCGCGCACGCCGGCGACGGAGCGGATGCGGCCGAGGATCTTCTCGAGCTGCTTCATGTCCGATGTCTCCAGCGAGACGGTGATGTACCCCTCGCGCATCTCGCCAACGCGGGCCTCGATCCTGCGGATATTGGAGCCTTCTCCGGCGATGGCCTGCGTGACGTCGGCGAGCAGGCCCGGCCGGTCCTCCGTGACCACCTCGAGCTCGATGGCGTAGGACGCCCTCTTCTCGCCCGCCCAGGCCACGTCGATGCGCCTCTCCGGGTCGTAGAGCAGGTTCTTGACGTTGGGGCAGCTCTCCGAGTGCACCGAGACGCCCCGGCCGCGCGTGATGTAGCCGACGATCTTCTCCCCGGGAACCGGGTTGCAGCACTTCGCCAGCGCCGCCAGCAGGTCGTTGTGCCCAACGACGACGATGTCGGGCAGGGCGAAGGGAAGGATCTTGCGGACCACGCGGGAGACGGCCGACTCCTTCCTTTCGGCTTCGGGGCGCGCCAGCTCGTCGGCCGGGATGAGGCGCTCGAGGGCGCTCTTCGGCGCAAGCTTCCCGTATCCGATCGCCGCGAACAGGTCCGCGTTGCGCGCGAACCCCCACTGCTTGAGCTCCCGGGCGAGGCTCCCCTCCTGCTCGAGCTTGCGGACCGTGCGCTTGTACTTCTTGAGCTCCCGCTCGAGCAGCCGTCGCCCGAGCTCGACGGCCTCGAGGTTCTCCTGGGTGTGGATGAAGTGCCGGATCTTGTGCCGCGCCCGGCTCGTGACGACGGAAGACAGCCAGTCGCGGGACGGCGCCCGGTTCGGGGCCGTCAGGATCTCCACGATGTCCCCGCTCCCGAGCGGCGTTCGCAGGGGCGCGAGCTTGCCGTTGACACGCGCGCCGACGCAGCGGTGCCCGACGTCCGTGTGGATGCGGTAGGCGAAATCGATCGGCGTGGCGCCCCGGGGGAACGCGAAGACCTCGCCCTTCGGAGTGAAGGTGTAGACCTCGTCCGGGTAGAGGTCGACCTTGAGGGACGACAGGAACTGCTTCGGATCGGAGACCTCGCTCTGCCAGTCGACCAGCTGTCGCAGCCACTGGAAGCGGGCGTCGTCGGCGTGCGGCCCAAGCCGGCCCTCCTTGTACTTCCAGTGCGCGGCGATCCCGCGCTCGGCGATCAAGTCCATCTCCCGTGTGCGGATCTGGATCTCGAAGGGCTGCCCCGTCTCGCCCATGACCGTCGTGTGCACCGACTGGTAGAAATTGGGCTTGGGCATCGCGATGTAGTCCTTGATCCGGCCGGGGACCGGCCGCCAGAGCTGGTGCACCATACCGAGCGTCTCGTAGCAGTCGCGCGTTTCCGCGACCACGACGCGCAGCGCGAGAATGTCGTAGAGCTGCGCGGCCTCCACGCCCATCCGCTTCATCTTCAGCCAGATCGAGTAGTAGCGCTTCATCCGGCCCGAGACCTCGGCCACGACGCCGGCCTCCCCGAGCCGCGCCTCGATGCGCCGCCGGATGTCGCTGATCATGCCCTCGGACACTTTCATGCGCCGCGCGACCTCGCGCGCGACCCGCTCGTGCTCCTCGGGCTCGAGGTTCAGGAAGGCGAGGTCCTCGAGCTCTCCCTTGACGCTCCCCATGCCGAGCCGGTGCGCGATCGGCGCGTAGATGTCGAGGGTCTCCCGCGCGATCTCGCGCCGCCGGGACTCCGGCAGGAAGCCGAGCGTGCGCATGTTGTGGAGCCGGTCCGCGAGCTTGACCATCACGACCCGCAGGTCGGACACCATCGCCAGGATCATCTTGCGGAAGGTCTCGGCCTGCTCCTCCTCGCGCGAGACGTAGGAGAACTTGCCGATCTTCGTCAGCCCGTCCACGAGCTCGGCGACCTCGTCGCCGAACTGCTGCGCGATGGACTCCCGCGTCGTCAGCGTGTCCTCGAGGACGTCGTGCAGGAGGCCAACGACGATCGAAATGTCGTCGGCCTTGAGGTCGGCGAGGATCGCCGCCACGTTCAGCGGGTGCACGAGGTAGGGCTCTCCCGAACGCCGCACCTGCCCCTTGTGCTCGCGCGCCGAGAAGACGTACGCCCGCCGCAGCAGGTCCTGGTTGCTGCCCGGGTTGTAGCCCTCGACCTTCTCGAGGATCTCCTCGAAGTGGATCATGCCGAGAGAAAGAGTAGCGCGGAAGCGCGTCGGGCGGGAGACGGAAGACGGGAAACGGGGAAGGGAAAACGGAAAACGCTACGGGGGCCCTTCGTCTCCCGTTTCCCGTTTCCCGTTTCCCGCGCGCGTCAGCGCCGCTTCGAGTTCTTTTTGCCCGAAGATGCCGGCGCGACCGAAGCGGCGGCCGGCGGCGGCACCGCGGCCGGTACGACAGCGAGCTTGCCGCGGTTCTGGAACTCCTTCCAGATCACGACGATCGCCGCGGCGACGTAAATCGAGGAGTAGGTGCCGACCACGATCCCGATCATGAGCGTCAGCGCGAACGTGTGCAGGACCTCGCCGCCGAGGAGGAAGAGCGCGATGACGACGAGCATCGTCGCGCCCGACGTCAGGATGGTCCTCGAGAGCGTCTGGTTGATCGACCGGTTGATGACGGCCGCCAGCGATTCCTTCTTCGGGGTCTTCAGGTTCTCGCGCACGCGGTCATAGACGACGACCGTGTCGTTGACGGAGTAGCCGACGAGGGTCAGCAGCGCCGCCACCACGACCAGGTTGAACTCGCGCCCGAAGAGCGCGAGCAGCCCGACGGTGATCAGCGTGTCGTGCACGAGCGCCACGATCGCCCCGACTCCGAACGGGATCGACCGGAACCGGAACGCGATGTAGGCGAGCATTCCCAACGTGGACCACACCATGGCGAGGATGGCCTTTTTCTGGAGGTCGGCCCCGACCTGCGGCCCGACGTTGTCGGCCGAGAGCAGGATGAAGGGACCCGCGAAAGCGTTCGCCTGCAACCAGGCCTTGATCGGCGCGGTGACGCCCTCGACCGCGTTCGCGTCCGCGGGCGAGCGAAAGAGCCCCAGCTCCGAGCGCCTCGCGATGATCCGGTCGGCGGCCTGCGTGTAGTAGTCCGCGGCGTTCACGTCCGACCGGCCCGCGACGTGGTCCGGATCGGCCGCGGCCAGACGCGCGGCCAGCGTGGCCTTGCCCTCGGTGTTGATGTCGATCTTGCCCGGGTCGGTCGGCGACGCGAGGCCCTGGCGCATCGCGTCGAGCACGTCCCCGGCCACGTCCCGGCCTTCCTTGGCCTGCTGCTGGACCCGGATGAGGACCTCGTTTTTCGAGGCATCCTCGTAGCGCTGGATCCCGATCTCGCCCAGGCCCGCGCCGTCGAGGAGCTTGCGCAGGCGGTCGATGTCCGGCCGGCCCGCGAAGCGGACGGCGATGGCCGTTCCGCCCGAGAAGTCGATTCCGAACTTCAACCCCTTCTGCACGAAGATCGCGAAGACGCCGAGCGCGATGAGCGCCCACGAGGCAAAGATCGCCCGCCACTTGTACTTCAGGAAGTCGATGTTGGTCTGACGAAAGAATTCCATTTCCGGCTTTCTATATGGAGATCGAGTCGATGTGCTGCCGCCGCCCGTAAATGAGCTCGAACAGCGTGTGCGACACGAAAACGGCGGTGAACATCGAGATGAGGAGGCCGATGATCAGCGTGACGGCGAAGCCCTTGACGGGGCCGGTGCCGAACTGCAGCAGGAACAGCGCCGAGATGATCGTCGTGGCGTGCGTGTCGACGATCGTCGCGAACGCCTTCGAAAAGCCGTTCTCGATGGCGGCCCTGGGGGCCCGCCCGTTGCGCAGCTCCTCGCGAATGCGCTCGAAGACGAGGACGTTCGAGTCGACCGCCATACCGATCGTCAGGATGAAGCCGGCGATTCCCGGCAGGGTCAGCGTCGCCTCGAACAGCGCCATCGCGGCGGCGAGCAGCAGCGCGTTCAGGGTCAGCGCGATCACCGCGTTCCAGCCCGCGAGCCGGTAGTAGACGGCCATGGCCACGAAAACGAGCAGCGCGCCCGCGACCGAGGCCGCGATCCCCTTCTTGATCGAATCGAGCCCGAGCGACGGGCCCACCGTCCGCTCCTCGAGGTAGGTCAGGCCCGCCGGCAGCGCGCCCGCGCGCAGCACGAGCGCGAGGTCGTTGGCCTCTTCCGGCGAGAAGCTGCCCTCGATGACGCCCTGCTCCGCGATGCGGTCCTTGATGTTCGGCGCCGACTGCACCCGGTTGTCGAGGACGATCGCGAGGCGCTTGCCGATGTTCGCGCCGGTCGACTCGCCGAACTTCTGCGAGCCGCTCGCGGTCAGGAAGAAGGTGATCGAATGCGAGCCGAACTGGCCCTGCGTCGGGCGCGCGTTCTTCAGGTCGCGGCCCGTGATGACCGCCTGCTTGCGCACGACGTAGTACGAGCGCTCGCGGCTTGCCGCCTCGGCCTTGGCTTCGACGAGCTTGAACTGCGGCGGGATCGTGCCCCCGGGGAAGCCCGCTTTCAGGGCGGACTCGGTCGAGGGCCCGTTTTCGACGAGCGTGAGCTCGAGGAACGCCGTGTTCTTGATGAGGTCCTTGACGCGCTTGGGGTCGTCGATGCCCGGCAGCTGCACGAGGATCCGATCGGCGCCCTCGCGCGCGATCAGCGGCTCGGAGACGCCGAACTCGTCCACGCGGTTGCGGATCGTCTCGACCGCCTGCGCGACGGCGTTGTCCTCCATCTGACGCCGCGCGGGGTCCTTGAGGGCGAAGGTCCACTTCCCGCCGGCCGTGCTGTAGTTCCAGTCGGGCAGGAAGCGCTTGACGGCCTCCTCGAGCTTCGTCTGGTCGGTCCCCCGCGTGACCGTGATCGAAAACGTCGTGTCCGTCGGCAGCTCCACGGCGCCGACGCCAACGTCCTTCGTCTGGCCCTTCAGCGTCTCGACGGAGTCGTTGCGCTCGGCCTTCACGGCGTCGGCCGTGTTGACCTGCAGCACGAGGTGGATGCCCCCGCGCAGGTCGAGCCCGAGCTTGATCGCGCTCTTGAGCGCATCCTTGAGGCCCGGCGAACCCGGACCCGTCCAGTCTTTCTTAGCGTGGGCGTACCCGGTCGCCACGTAGCCGGCGAGCGCGCCAACCAACACGAGGACGATCAAGAGGACGCGCCAACGGAGCTTTTTGCCCAAATCCCCCTCCAAAAAAGAACGCCGGAGTCTACAGGAACAGCTGTCAGCTATCGGCTTTCAGCCGATGACGAGGCTCGAAGCGGACGCCCGGCTGAGAGCTGACAGCTGATGGCTGACAGCTTAAGTCCCTGTTCCGCCGGAGGTTGCGTCGGGCTCCCCGGCCAGGCCGCCGATCGCGCTGCGCAACACCTTGATCTTCGTGTTGTCCGAGATCTGCAGGATCACGAAGCCGCGCTCCTCGTCGATGGCCGTGATGCGGCCGAAGATGCCTCCGCCCGAGATGACCTCGTCGCCCTTCTTGAGCTTCGAGAGCATCTCCTGCGTCTTCTTCTGTTTCTT
>JBGPGG010000061.1:0-17633 GCA_041483715.1 Thermoanaerobaculia bacterium | reverse complement strand
GCAGTACGGCCTCGCGGTGGACCGCGCCAACCCGGACGTCTCGGCGGTGTACCGGCCGCTGCACCCCGCGATCCTGAGGATGATCCAGTACGTGGTCGAGGCGGGACGGGCCTTTAGTAGGCCGGTCTCGGTCTGCGGGGAACTCGCCGCCGATCCCATCGGAGCCTCGGTCCTGATCGGCCTCGGCATCACGGACCTGTCCGTCACTCCAGTGGTCATTCCGGGCCTGAAGGACCACATCTCGACGGTCGATGCCGCCCGTGCACGGGGTCTCGCGCAGCTGGCCCTCGAGGCCTGCGAGCCCGGCGAAGTCGAGCGCCTCTTCGGAGCGGAGCCATGAGGACCGTGAAGAAGCCCTGGGGCCGCGAGGAGATTTTTGCCGAGAACGAGCGCTACGCCGGCAAGATTCTGCGCCTTTCGGCCGGGCACAGCCTGTCGCTGCAGTACCATGAGCGCAAGGACGAGACGCTGTACGTCCTGGAGGGCGAAATGCTTCTCCTGGTGGAGGAAGAGGGCGCGATGCGGGAACGCCGGCTCGGACCCGGACAGACCTATCGAATCCGTCCGGGCATCAAGCACCGGATGCGGGCCGAAAAGCCGTGCGTGATCTTCGAGGTTTCCTCGCCCGAGCTCGACGACGTCGTCCGCCTCGAAGACGCCTACGGGCGCGAGGGTACGAAGGAGCCATGAGAGTGGCATTTCAGACTTCGGATTTCGGATTTCGGATTGGGATCGCCATCCTGGGAATCGCGGCAGAGGCGACACTATCGCTATCGGCCCAGGAGCCGACCCGGACGCCGACACCAGCGCCAAGGCTCTCAGGTGGTTTCGGTCGGCCGAGGGCCACGCCAATCGCGAGCCCGACGTCCGACGGCGGGCAGAGCTTCGCCGACGTCGTCCATGCGGCCCAGGAGTCGCGCGACGGAGCGCCAACCGAAGGCGGCACTCTGACGATCAACAACCGGTCGCTCGTCAAGAACTCGTCCAAAGGGAAGGTCTCCTCCAGCAAGCCCGTGCCGACTGCAGTGCGGCCGGCCATTCCGCCTCCCACGCCGGCGAAAGCCGCGAGCCCGGCGGTGAACGCGGCGGCCGCGGCCGATCCGGCGTCGACCGGGGCAGGCGAGGCGCAGTGGAGGCAGACGGCCGCAAGGGCGCGCAAGCGCGCCGCCGACGCGAAGGCGCGCGTCGCCGAGCTCGAAGCGGCCACGAGCAAACTCGAGAACGACTTCTACGCGTGGGACGACGGCCAGTACCGCGATCGGGTCATCAAACCCGCGTGGGACCGGTCGAAGAGCGAGCTCGCGGACGCGAAGAACGAGCTCGTCGAGGCGGAGAAGGACCTGGCGGATCTGCCCGAGAAGGCGCGACGGGCCGGCGCGATGCCAGGATGGATTCGAGAATGACGAAACCGGCCCTGGCAGACCTTCCGGCTTACCGCGTCGAGACCTGGGGCTGCCAGATGAACGTGCTCGACGGGCAGCGCATGGCCGGGCAGCTCGAGTCGCAGGGCCTCCGGCGAGCAGCCGAGGGCGAAGAGCCAGGAGTCATTCTTCTCAACACGTGCTCCGTCCGCGAAAAGGCGGAGGCAAAGGTCTTCAGCGAGCTCGGTGTTCTCGCCCGTCGCAAGCAGGAGAACCCGGGCCTCGTCGTCGGGGTCACGGGATGCGTCGCGCAGGTCTCAGGCTCGGAGATCCTCGATCGGGCGCCCTGGGTCGACTTCGTGGCGGGCACAGGCCAGGTCGAGAAGATCGGGGACCTCGTGGCGGCCGCCAGGAGCGAGCGGCGCCAGGCGCTCTCGCTCGAGTTGCCGACGGAAGACCCCGTCTACCAGTTCCGGCAGATCTCGCGGGAGTCGAGCTTCCAGGCCTACGTCACGGTGATCGAAGGCTGCGACCAGTTCTGCACGTTCTGCATCGTGCCCTTCACCCGCGGCCGCGAGCGCAGCCGCCGCGCGGCCGAGATTCTCGCCGAGCTCGTCCATCTGGCCTCCCTCGGCTACACTGAGGTCACGCTCCTCGGGCAGACGGTCAATGCATACCGCGCTCCCGACGAGGGCTTCGGCCTGGGCGAGCTCTTGCGCCGCGCGGCCCGGGTCGAGGGGCTTTCCCGCGTCCGGTTCATCACCTCGCACCCGAGCCTGATGGACAACGACCTCGTCGATGCGCTTTCCGAGGGAGGCCGCATCGCGCCCTACCTGCATCTGCCCGCCCAGTCCGGCTCGGACAGGATCCTTCGCCGCATGAAACGACGGTACACGGCCGGGGAGTACGAGGCGACGGCGGCCCGCATCCGGGCTCGCGTCCCGGGGCTTGCGCTCTCTTCGGATTTCATCGTCGGCTTCCCGGGCGAAACGGAGGAGGACTTAGAGGAGACGCTCGACCTCGTCCGACGCGTCCGGTTCGGGAGCCTCTTCGGCTTTCGTTACTCGCCGAGGCCGGGCACGGCGGCTGCCCGATGGGGCGGCGATGCCCAGGTGCCGGACGACGTCTCCTCGAGGCGCCTGGCCCGGCTCCTCGATCTCCAGACCGAGATCCAGCTCGAGATCAACCGGGGCCTCGTCGGGCGGGAGTTCGAGATCCTGATCGAAGGCGAAGACCGCCGCGGCCAGAGCAAGGGCCGGACCGCCTGCAACCGGATCGTCCACGTGGAGAACGCGGGAAAGACTCTTCACCCGGGCCAGTACGCCGGAGTGCGGATCGTCCGCGGCCTGCCGAACTCGCTCGTGGGAAGACTGTCGGCATAGGCGGAGCAGCCAAGGGGGGCGGAATGATCAGGATGGAAATCAAGGGCCTCCTCATGGACCCCGTCTCCAACATGCCGGTCGTCATCCTGCGCGACACGGAGAAAGGGCTCTTCCTCCCGATCTGGGTGGGGATCTTCGAGGCCAACGCGATCGCCCTCGAGATGGAGAAGATCGCGACGCCTCGGCCAATGACCCATGACCTGCTGAAGAACCTTCTCGCGGAGCTCGATGCGCATGTCGAACGCGTCGTCATCAACGACCTGCGCGAGAACACGTTCTTCGCTCGCATCCACCTCACGCGGAAAGATGCGACCCTCTCCGTCGACAGCCGCCCGAGCGACGCCATCGCCCTGGCCTTGCGCTCGCACGCGGAGATCTTCGTCGAGGAGGAAGTCCTGGAGAAGAGCCGGACTCTGCGCGCGGAAGGCGATCAGGATCCGGATCGCCTGCGCAGGTGGCTCGAGGAAGCGAGTCCGGACGAGCTCGGCAAGTACCGGATGTAACTGCCCCGGCGGATCTGCGATCCGTCTGCCCCTTGTCGTACTCCCGCGTTGTACACTCCGGGGCGTGATCATCTCAATCACCAATCAAAAGGGCGGAGTCGGGAAGACCACGACCGCCATCAATCTCGCCGCCGCCCTCGCGCAGAAGGGCATGAAGACCCTCCTCATCGACCTCGACCCGCAGTCCAACAGCACCATGTCCTACCTCGACCGGCGCACGGTCGAAAAGTCAATGTTTGACGTGCTGACCGACCCGGAGGTCAAGCTCAAGGACGTCGTCCGGCCCTCCGGGATGAAGCATCTCGACATCGCGCCGGCCCGGATTTCGCTCGCCAAGATCGAGTCGAAGCTCATGGGCGAGATCGACGGACATTTCCGGCTGCGCGACAAGATCGACCCGGTGCGCCGAGCCTATGACGCCGTCCTGATTGACACCCCTCCCACCCTCGGGATGATCACCGTCAACGCCATGGTGGCCTCGACCCACGTGCTGATCCCGATCCAGTCCTCCTACTTCGCGCTCGAGGGCACCGACGACCTGCTCGAGACGATCGACAAGATCAAGGCGCGGCCCAACCCCAACCTCCAGATCCTGGGCGTCGTGATCACCCTGCATGACAAGCGCACGGTCCTCGGCAAGGACGTGCACAAGCAAATCACGGGCGTCTTCGGCAAGAAGATGTTCAAGACGACGATCTCCAAGAGCGTCCGGCTCGAGGAGAGCCCGGCGCACCAGGAGTCGATCTTCACGTTCGCGCCGCGCTCGAGCGGCGCGGCCGAGTACTACTCTCTGTCCGAGGAGGTGCTCTCCCGTGTCTAAGCGCCGCGGCCTTCCGAGCGAGTCCCACATGCGCCACGACTCCCACTTCGTGGACTCCCTGTCCGAGCGGTTCGGTCCCTCGCTCGGACGGCAGATCCCCATTGAGGAGATCGAGACCAATCCCGAGCAGCCGCGCCGCAGCGTGGGCGACCTCGAGAAACTGAAGATGTCCATCGAGTCGAAGGGCGTCCTCGAGCCGCTGCTCGTTCGCCCGATGCCCGACGGGCGGTTCCGGATCATCGCAGGGGAGCGCCGCTTCCGTGCGGCGCTCGAGGCCGGGCTTGCCGAGGTGCCCTGCATCGAACTCGACGTGCCCGACAACGAGGTCATGGAGATCGCTCTAATCGAGAACCTCCACCGCCGCGACCTCCATCCGTTCGAAGAGGCGACGGGCTACGCGTCGCTCGCCGAGACCCACGGCTACACGCAGCAGCACATCGCGGCGACGATCGGAAAATCCCGCGTCTCGGTCACCGAGGCGATGTCGCTTCTCCAGATCCCGGAGCGTCTGCGGGAGAAATGTCGGCGCGCCGACATCGACGCGCGCTCGGTGCTCCTCGAGATCGCGCGACTCGGCGACGAGAAGAAAATGGAAGAGGCGATCGCGCAAGTCGCGAGCGGATCGACGCGTGACGATCTGCGCGAGCAGAAGAGAGGCTCCACCTCGGGGAAATCGAAAGCGCGCGCCTTCAGCTTCATCTACAAGCCGAAGGACGGTCCGTACAAGATCAGCATCTCTTTCCAGAAATCTCGCGTCCAGAGGGAAGAGCTGATCGACGCCCTGAAGCAGGTCCTCCATCAGCTCGAGAGGGGCGAGTTGGACCTCAAGAAGAAGTAGCCGGCGCAACTCGGGCGTGCCATGGGCCTCTCGGTCGACCACGTCTTCGTCTGTTGCGACGTCGGAGCGCCTGAGGCAAGAGCGCTCATCGACCTCGGGTGGCCCGAAGGAGCACCCAACACCCACCCCGGGCAGGGGACGGCGAACCGGAGATTCTTCTTTCGGAATGCCTACCTCGAACTTCTGTGGGTAACCGAAGCCGAAGAGGCGCGGAGCGAAATGGTGGGAAGAACCCGGCTCTGGGAGCGGTGGTCGCGGCGTCGGTCCGGCGCCTGCCGATTCGGAGTCGTCCTGCGCCGCGAAGGCGCAAACGAGAGCGATCTCCCTTTCCGGTCCTGGTCCTACCGCCCGACGTACCTTCCCGCCGGCTGGGCGATCGAGGTCGCGCGGGATCTGCGATTGGATGAGCCGGAGCTCTTTTACCTCGACGTTCCGAGCTCGCAGCCGGGAGCACTCGGCAGCACCCATGCACGTTCGGCAGAGAGGCTCCTTACGAACATCTCAATCAGCGGGCCCTCCGCGGCGCCAGCCTCGGCGGCGATCGAAGCCGTCGCGTCCCTCGGCCTACTGTCTCTTCGTGCGGCCCCCGATCACGTCATTCAGCTGACGTTCGATGGTGGGAGGGCGTCGAAGTCGGAAGACCTGAGGCCGCGGTTACTGTTGATCGTTTACTGGTAGAGCGAGCGAAGGGGCTGAGTATCGTAGCGTCCGATAAGATATATTATGTAAAATAGCGTTCTGGACCCTCTGCACGGGCCTTTACTTGCGCCCGGCGTCTCTGCACTATCCCTTCTGATGCGCCTGGTCTCCCGCTCCGTCCTCCGAGAGATCTGGCCTCCGTTCCTTCTCGGATTCGTCGCCTACACGTTCGTCCTGCTCATCCGGACGATCTTCTTTCTCGCCGACTTCGCCGTCCGCCGCAGCGCCTCGTTCCTCGAAGTCGCACGGCTCGTCGGGCTCTCCATTCCATGGATCGTCGTGCTGACCCTGCCGATGGCGCTGCTGCTCGGCGTGCTCATCGGAATCGGGCGGCTTTCGTCGGACTCGGAGCTTACGGCCCTCGGGGCCTGCGGGGTCGGGCCGGCAGCCCTCTACAGGCCGGTCTTGGGCGCCGCGGCGGCCCTGTCGCTCGTAGTGCTCTTCGTCTACAACGCCGTCCTGCCGGCCACCAACGCGGCCCTCGAGCGGTCGATGGCCCGCGTTGCGGCCAGCTCGATTGTCAACGTCGTGGCTCCCCGCACCTTTCGAGAGCCCCGACCGGGCATCACTTTCTTCTTCGACCGTATCGCCGACGACGGCCGCTCGTTCCAGGGCATCTTCTTGACGCTCGGCGACGAGTCGGAGGCCCCGAACCGGGTCATCGTGGCGCGCCGCGGCGGGCTCACGCTGGAGGGCGATCGGCTCTGGCTCGACCTCTTCGAGTCCACGGTCCACGAGCTCGATCCGCAGGACTCCTCGCGCTACCGGACCACCCGAAACGCTTCCCAGCGCCTCCTGCTGGCGGGCGAGGCCGTGAACAGCGCGGGCGCCCGGGTGACCTCGGAGAAAGGCATCCGCGCGCGGACGCTCCCGGAGCTCGTCGTCGCGGCCGACCGGCTGCCGAAATCGGACCCCCGGCGAAGGCAGGCACTCGTCGAGATCCACAAGAAGCTGGCGATCCCCTTCGCGTGCCTCGCCTTCGCGCTCGTCGGGATTCCGCTGGCGCAGTCGTTGCGCCGCGCGGGCCGCGGCGGAGGCCTCGCACTATCGCTACTCATCCTGCTCGGCTACTACGTGCTCCTCTCGACCGGGGAAACCTGGGCGTCCGACGGCCACCTCCCACCGGCCCTGGCGATGTGGCTTCCCAACGTGCTGGTGGTTGCCATCGGCGCCGCCGCTGCGCTGAGTCGGCGCGAACGCCGCGCTCCGGCCGCGCCCCGCCCCCTCGCCGAGCCGCAACACGCCGCCGGCGCGCGGGAGCTTGCCCGCCCCGCGAGAGTTTCCGGGGAAGGCAAAGAGCCGCGCTTCCGGTTTCTCTCCCTCGCCGACCGGTACGTCCTCGCGCGGTTCGGCGGGGCCTTTGCCCTGATCCTGACCTCGGCCGTGCTGATTTCCCTCGTAGTGGATTACGCCGACAAGCTCGACGAGGTCGCCCGGCACCACCCCTCGACGGCGGCGATCTTCGGCTACTACCGGTACTTCCTGCTGTCCATCACGATCCAGATCGCTCCGTTCGCCGTTCTCCTGGCGACGCTCGCCGGTCTCGGGACCCTTTCGAAAAGCAACGAGGACACGGCCTTCAAGGCGTCGGGCCTCTCCCTCTGGCGTCTTGCGGCGCCGGTCATCGTCGCCGCCGGGCTCGGGGCCGTGCTGGCTTTCGCGGTCGGAGAGTACGTGCTCCCCTTCTCCGAGCAGCGCCAGGAGCGCTTTCGCAACGAGATCTACGGCCTGCCCCCGGAGGCCGGAGGCCGGGGCCCGGGAGAGCGCAACTGGTACCTCTCCAACAACGACGAGATCTGGCACCGCGAGGAGACCGACGCCGGCAGCGAGGAGCTCTTCGGCGTCTCCGTGTTCTCCTTCGACCGGCAGTTCCGGCTCGTCCGCCGCACCGCGGCGCGGGATGCGGGGTGGACCGGCCAAGCGTGGAAATTTCGCGACGGGTGGACGCGGAGCTTCGAGAAGCCGTCGCGCGAGCCCTACCGCGCCTTCCTCGAGGAGACGATCGCCGGCGATCCGCCGAAGGCGCTCGCGGCCGTGCGGCGACGCCCGGAGGAAATGCGTTTCCGCGAGCTCGAACGCTTGACGCGGCGCCTCTCGGCCGGGGGCTTCTCCACGGCGAGCCTCGACACCGCCCTCCAGGCGAAGCTCGCGGGGCCCTTCCTGATCCCCATCATGGCCCTGCTCGCCACGCCCTTCGCCTTCCGGATCGGCCGGCGCGGAACCCTGGCGGGCATCGGCCTGGGCCTCTTTCTCGGGATCCTCGCGCTGATCGCGACGGCTTTCTCGACGAAGCTCGGCGAAGCGGGCGCCCTGCCGCCGCTGCTCGCGGCATGGGCACCGGACGTGCTTTTTGGCCTCGCGGGGACTTACTTCCTGGTGCGGATGCGAACGTAGGCGCCTCGACAGCCGCCGAGACCCCTCTTGCCTACGTTCCCTCTTCCCAGGAGGTCATGTACTTCTGCTGCTCGGGCGTCGGCGTGTCGATCGAGACGCCCATCGAAGCGAGCTTCAAGCGCGCGATCTCCCGGTCGATGTCCTCCGGGACGGCGTAGACCTTCTTCTCGAGCGTCGCGTGGTTCTTCACCATGAACTCGGCGGCGAGCGCCTGGTTCGCGAAAGACATATCCATGACCGAGGCCGGGTGGCCTTCCGCGGCGGCGAGGTTGATGAGCCGCCCGTCCGCCAGCAGGTGAATGCGGCGACCGTCGCGCATCGTGAACTCCTCGACCATGTCGCGAATCAAACGGCGTCCGCCGGAGAGCTTCTCGAGGGCCGGGATGTCGATCTCGACGTTGAAATGCCCGGAGTTGCAGACGACCGCGCCGTCCTTCATCACGCGGAAGTGCTCGTCGCGCAGGACGCCCTTGTTGCCAGTGACCGTCACGAAAATGTCGCCCACCGGGGCGGCCTCGGCCATGGTCATGACGCGGTATCCGTCGAGGACGGCCTCGATCGCCTTGGTCGGATCGAGCTCCGTCACGATGACCTGAGCGCCGAGGCCCCGGGCCCGCATGGCGATGCCGCGGCCGCACCAGCCGTAGCCGGCGACCACCACGTTCAGGCCCGCGATGAGCAGGTTGGTCGCGCGGATGATGCCGTCCAGCGTCGACTGCCCCGTGCCGTACCGGTTGTCGAAGAAGTGCTTGGTCTTCGCCTCGTTGACGGCGACGACCGGAAACTTCAGAACACCCGCCTTCTCCATCGCCTTCAGCCGGATGACGCCGGTCGTCGTCTCCTCCATGCCGCCCATGATCGCGTCGAAGAGCGCCTTGCGCTCCGCGGCGGAAAGGCCCTTGGCCCACGCGCGCACGACCGGATCGACTTCCGCGTCGCGGCCGAGCGCGAGAAAGAGCAGCGAGGAGACGAGGTCGGCGCCGTCGTCCATCGTCATGTGCGGTCCGTGCGCGAGGGCCGCCCGGATGTGCTCGTAGTACGTGGCGTGGTCTTCGCCCTTGATCGCGTACACCGCGACCCCGTAGTCGGCGACGAGGGAGGCCGCGACCTCATCCTGCGTCGAAAGCGGGTTCGAGGCGCAGAGCACCAGGTCGGCTCCCCCGGCCACGAGCGCGCGGGCCAGGTTCGCGGTCTCGCTCGTGACGTGGAGGCACGCCGCGAGGCGAACGCCCTTCAAGGGCTTCTCCTTCTCGAAGCGCTCGCGGATCTGCCGGAGCACCGGCATGCTCGCGTCCGCCCATTCGATGCGCGTCTTGCCCTTCGCAGCGAGGGCGAGGTCCTTGACGTCGTGTTTCGTCGCCGCGGAGACCACCGTTGACATCGCTATCCTCCCACCGGAGCCGCGACTTCGACCCCGGCCGCTTTCGCGAGCGCCTCGGCCCTGTCCGTCTGCTCCCATGTGAAATCCGGCAGCCGGCGGCCGAAATGGCCGAAGGCGGCGGTTGCCTTGTAAATGGGCCGCCGCAGGTTCAGCGTCTCGATGATGCCCTTGGGTGTCAGCGAGAAGTGCTCGCGGAGGAGCGCGACGATGCGGCTCTCCGGGAGCTTTCCTGTCCCGAATGTCTCGACGTGCACCGACACCGGGTCCGCGACGCCGATCGCGTACGCGAGCTGGATGAGCGCGCGCTCGGCCAGCCCCGCGGCGACGATGTTCTTGGCGACGTAGCGCGCCATGTAGGCGGCCGACCGGTCCACCTTCGTGGGGTCCTTGCCCGAGAACGAGCCGCCGCCGTGCGGGGCGCTTCCGCCGTAGGTGTCCACGATGATCTTGCGCCCGGTCAGGCCCGTGTCGCCCTGGGGGCCTCCGATGACGAAGCGGCCCGTCGGGTTGATGTGGAACTTGGTGTCGGCCGTGAGCAGCGCGGCGGGAATCACGGGACGGACGACTTCCTCGATGATCGCTTCCTTCAGCGCGGCGTGCTTGATCGCCTCCGCGTGCTGCGTCGAAACCACGACCGCCTCGACCCGGATCGCGCGGCTCCCCTCGTATTCGACGGTCACCTGCGACTTGCCATCCGGCCGCAGGAAGTCGAGCTCGCCCTTGCGCCGCGCCTCCGAGAGGCGCTGCACGAGCCTGTGCGCGAGGGTCAGGGGCAGCGGCATCAGCTCCTCGGTCTCGCGGACCGCGTAGCCGAACATCATTCCCTGGTCGCCGGCTCCGCCGGTGTCCACGCCCTGCGCGATGTCGGCGGACTGCGGATCGATGGATGACACTACCGCGCAGGTCTCGTAGTCGAAGCCGAACTTGGCGCGCGTGTAGCCGATCTCCTTGATCGTCTGCCGAACGATCGACGGCAGGTCCACGTAGGTCCTGGTGGAGATTTCACCGGCGATGAAGGCGAGGCCCGTCGTCACCAGTGTCTCGCAGGCGACGCGGCCGGTCGGATCGTCCCGCAGCACCGCGTCGAGAACGGCGTCGGAGATCTGGTCGGCGATCTTGTCGGGATGTCCTTCCGTCACCGATTCCGAGGTAAAGAAGTGCCTGCCGGTCTGAAGCATGGGATCGACTCCTTCCAAGTGGATTGCGGGTCTCGCCGGAATCGCGAAGCCTAACATTTCCGGGCTTTTCCCGTCAAAGCATCCCGAAGAAAAAGAAGACGTTACGGCCGTAGGCCCGGCGGTCCCGCAGGGCGAGCCCCCGGAGTTGCGGCGCAGCCGTCCGGGCGTCCTGTTGGAGGACGAAGACACCCCTGTCCGACAGAAGGCCGGCGGCTGCCTCCAGCTCGGCACTGCCGGGACGCGCGGCGTACGGAGGATCGGCGAACACGACGTCGAACCGCTCCCCTTTCCGGGCCAACTCCGCGACCGCCTCCGCGGCCGCCAGGGCAACGACGCGAACCTGGTCGGGGCCCGCGCCGATCCGTTCCAGGGCGCGCCGAAGGGGCGCCGCGTCTCGTTCGACGAGCACGGCGCTCGCCGCTCCGCGGGACACCATCTCGATTCCGACCGCGCCCGTTCCGGCGTAGAGATCCAGCACCCGGGCGCCCGCCACCCGGTCCGCGAGCAGGTTCAGGAGGGCCTGCCGCGAACGGCCCGACGTGGGGCGCGCCGCCGGAGAGGCCTCGAGCTTGCGCCCCTTCCAGCGTCCTCCAAGCACCCGCACGACGGGCGCGCTCGCGCCGCGCCCGCTCATCGCGGCGGCTCTGGCGGCGCGAACTGGTATCGAAGCTCCTCGATCTTCACCCATTGCGAATAGGGCTCGTTGACGCCCTCGATCTCGACGTAGCCGGTGGCTCTCTCCAGGTGCACGACACGAAACACGTGGCCGTCCAGCCGGCGCAGGAGCGTGCCCGGGGGCAGGAGGTCGGGAGCAAAGCGCGAGGGCGGGGCAAGCGGGCTCAAGAAGATTCCCTTGAGGCCTTCGAGTGCGGAGCGCAGCGACGACGACGCCCAGTCACCCGTCGACAGGTCGTCGTACCGGATGACCTTGCGGCTGCCGTCCGGGCGGGCGAGAGTGACCGCCGATTCGCCCGCGAGCTCCGCCGCGAGCCCCGTACGCATGTCGGCGGGCACGTTCCAGATGTCGCTGCGGGCGAAGAAGTCGCAAAAGAACTGCGTCTCGGAGGCGTCGAGCTGCTCGCGCTTGACCTGGTCCTTGCCGCCCTGGTGCGTCTTCCAGACGAGCGTCCGATCGCGAAAGAGGGTGAGGCGCTCGTACCCTTGGCTCGATTGGCGGATCCACTCCGCGCAGAAGGTGGGGCCGCGCGGCGCCTCGGGCGTCGCCGTGGGTGTCGGGCCGGCCGCCAGCGTCGCGGCGAAGAGAAGGCCGAGAGCCGCCGTCACCGCCGGCCCGCCTTCGCTGCCGCGAGAGCAAATGCGAGCTCGTCTTGCGCGCGGAGGCGCCCGGCTTGTCGCGCGGCGAGCGTTTGCGCCAGGGCCGCTCCCACGGCCGGACCGGCCGGCACGCCGGCGGCGAGCAGGTCGGCGCCCCGGATCTCGAGGCGCAGGCATCGCGCTGCCGCGCCGCTCTCGAGCAGCACGCGAAGTAGCCGCGCCGGCACACCAGCCGCGGCCGCGGCCGCGACGGTCTCGTCGGCGGACAGGTGCTTCGTGCCGCGACGCGCCACCGGGACAGACCGTGTCGCGACGGCCCCGAAAAGCTGCCCGGCCACCTCCGGCCACCGCCGAAAGATCCGGCCCTCCGCTCCGGCGAGCGCGAGGCGCTCTGCGACGCGTTCGACTTCCCGTTCGCCCGCGTGTCCCATCCAGGCAAGAAGGTAGCAGAGCCAGGTGGTCTGGCCCTCGAACGCACGGGACAACCCCTCGGCCCTGCGCACCCTGTACGCGGCGCGAGGGTCGGCGGCGAGGGCCGGCTCGACGGCTTCTGACAGGCCCACGGCGAACATCAGCGTGATCGCCCGCCCTCGCTCGGGCTCCTCGAGGATCCGGCGAATCTCCCGCCGCACCCGGTCGCCCGAGACGCGCGCGAGGGCGCCTCCCGTCAGCGCAGCGGCGATAGCCTGGCGCGTTCCGGACGGAATGCGGAAGCCCAGACGGTTGGCGTAGCGCACCGCCCGGAAGATGCGCGTGGGATCGTCGAAAAAGGACCGCGGATGCAGCTCCCGGATTTCGCTCCGCGCCATGTCCCTCGCCGCCCCGAAGGGATCGACCAGCCTCCGGCCAGGCTCGAGCTCGAGCGCCATCGCGTTGACCGTGAAGTCGCGCCGCGCGAGATCCTCCTCGATCGAAACCCCCGCGACGATCCCGGGTAGGGCACCCGGGTGCGAGTAGGTCTCTCGGCGTGTCGACGCCACGTCGACCGTTTCGCCGCTCGGAAGCTCGAGCGCGGCGGTGCCGAATCTTTGATGTTCCCGGATCGACCCTCCGAGCCGCGCCGCCAGGCGCCGGGCAAAGTCGATTCCATCCCCCGCGACGACGAGATCGAGATCCCGCACGGTTTGCCCGAGAAGCAGATCGCGCACGATCCCGCCGGCGAGATACAGGGCCACGCCGCGCTCGCCCGCAATGTCCCTCGCCGCGGCGACCGGCGGGCGCAGACGCCGCGGCATCCGCCGCAGCGCTCCGGAGACTTCAAGAGATCTTCTAGAAGACGTACTCGACGGACCCCTCCCCCGCCAGCGCCTGGATCTCGCTCGTCAGCCGGGGGGAAGGGGCGATCCGCATCGAGTCGGCCGCCTTGAGGGTCGCCTCGAATTTCCCGGGCCGGATCAACCGGATCGACACGGGGGTCGTCCCCGGGTGGGAGCGCAGCCTCTCCTGCAGCCGCGCGAGAACGTTTTCGTCGGCGAAGGCGAGATTGACGCGGATCGCGAGCTCCCGGGCGCGGCGCTCGCGGATGCCCTCGAGCGGCGTGATCTCCTGCACGGTCAGCTCGATGGCGCCGCCGGCCTCTCGCACGGTCGCCGTGAGGAGCACGGGCAGGTCCTCGCAGACCCAGCCCTGCACCTTCTCGTAGAGGCTGGCGAAGATCGTGACGGGGACGGTGCCGCTCGTGTCCTCGAGCGACGCCTTCAGCATCGTCTTGCCCTCGTTGACACCCTTCTTGATCTTCTGCTTCTTCAGGCCGCCGAGCACGCCGGCGATTCGGACCGACTGCTCGACCCGCGACCCGAGGTCCGCAATGCGCGACTGGGCGAACCGCTCGATCTCGTCCGCGAAGCGCGTCAGTGGATGCCCGGTGACGTAGAAGCCGAGCGTGTCCTTTTCGCCCTTGAGCTTCTCGTCGAGCGGGCCCTCGGGCTGGTCCGGAAACTCGTCGCGCGGCGGGCCGTCTTCCGCGGCGCCGCCGCCGAAGAGGCTCGACTGGCCGAGGGCCGTTTCCTCGTGCGCGCGGGCTGCGCAGCCGAGCACCCGCTCGGCCGCCGCCGCGAGGGTCGCGCGATTCTTCCCGAGCGAGTCGAAGGCGCCGGCCGCAATCAGGGCATCGAGCGCGCGCTTGTTGACCACGCGCGAATCGAGGCGCATCGCAAAGTCCGTGAAGGACGCGTACGGCCGCGCTCGGCGCTCATCCAGGATCGCCTGGGCCGCCGCCTCGCCCACGCCCTTGATCGCGCCCAGGCCGAAGCGGATCGCCGCGTTGACGGCCGCGAAGCTCGTTCCAGACTCGTTGATGTCGGGCGGCAGAACGGGGATGCCCGACTCCTGGCAGTCGCCGAGGACCTTGACGATGCCCTCGGTCGAGCCGATCTCGGCCGAGAGGTTCGCGGCGAGGAAATCGACCGGATAGTGGGCTTTGAGGTAGGCCGTCTTGTACGCCACCAGCGCGTACGCCACGGCGTGCGACTTGTTGAAGCCGTAGCGCGCAAACGGCTCGATCAGGGTCCAGAGCTCCTGCGCTTTTTGTTTCGGCGTTCCGTGCTCGACGCACCGCCGGAGGAACTTCTCGCCCTCCGCGACCATGATCTCGCGCTTCTTCTTTCCGATCGCCTTGCGAAGCAGGTCGGCTTCGGCGAGCGAGTACCCAGCGACGAGCTGCGCGATGCGCATGACCTGTTCCTGGTAAACCAGGATTCCCAGTGTCTCCGCGAGGATCGGCTCCAGCTCCGGCAGCGGGTAGGTCACGCGCGTGCCGCCGCGGCGCCGCACGTAGTCCTCGACGGTCCCGGCGTCCAGAGCGCCGGGGCGGTAGAGGGCGTTCAGTGCCGCGAGATCCACGAAGACCCTCGGCTTCGCCCGACGCAGGAGGTCCCGCATTCCCCCCGAATCGAACTGGAACACGCAGGCCGTGCGCCCCGAGCGGAAGAGCTCGTACGTCGGCTCGTCGTCGAGCGGGAGGTGGTCGAGGTCGACGGCGACGCCCAGCCGGTCGCGAACGGCCGCTACCGTGGCCTCGAGGATGTCGAGCGTGATGAGCCCCAGGAAGTCGATCTTGAGCAAGCCCATCTTCTCGACGGCGTTCATGTCGAACTGCGTCGTGATTTCGTCCTTGTTCGTCCGGTAGAGCGGGAGGAATTCGATGATCGGGCGCGGGGCGATGACGACCCCTGCCGCGTGGATCCCGGCGTGGCGCGACAGGCCTTCGAGGCGCTCGGCGATCTTGACGACCCGCGCGATCGACTCGTCGGCCGCCATCGCCTCCTTCAGGCCCGGCGAGTCCCGGAAGGCCCGCTCGAAGTTGACGTCGGGCCCGTCCGGCACGAGCTTGGCGATCCGGTCCCCGAGCGCCACCGGAAGCGACAGCACGCGCGCCACGTCGCGCACGGCGAGCTTGGGCTTCAACTGCGAGAACGTCACGATCTGGGCCACGTTCTCGCGCCCGTATTTCGCGGTGACGTATTCGATGACTTCGCCCCGGCGCGCCTGGCAGAAGTCGATGTCGATGTCGGGCATCGAGATGCGCTCGGGGTTCAGGAACCGCTCGAAGAGAAGGTCGTACTTGAGCGGATCGATCTCGGTGATCCGCAGGGCCCAGGAGACGATCGAGCCCGCCGCGCTGCCGCGGCCCGGCCCCACGGCGATGCCCCGCTCGCGCGCGTAGCGGATGAAGTCCGAGACGATGAGGAAGTACGAGGGGAAGCCCATCTTCTCGATGACCCCCATCTCGTAGGTCAGCCGCTCCCGGTACTTCCCGGCCGGGATCGCCGCAGCGTCGGCGGCCGCGAGCTCCGTCAGGCGCCGCTCGAGCCCCTCGCTCGCGAGGTCGCGAAAGTGCTCCGCCGGGGGCCGGCCTCCCGGCGCGGAGAACGTGGGCAGGTGGAGGCCGTCGGTGTCGAACGACACCGCGCAGCGCTCGGCGATCGCCACGGTGTTCGTCACCGCTTCGGCGCTCCAGGACCGGAACCGAGCCTTCATTTCGTCGGGATCCTTGACGTAGAACTCATCGTTGTAGAAACGCATCCGGCGCTCGTCCTCGAGCGTCTTGCCCATCCCGATGCACAGCAGGACTTCATGGGGAAAGGCGTCGTCGCGACGCAGGTAGTGGCTGTCGTTGGTCGCGACCGCCGGCGCCCCGGTCTCCGTCGAGAGCCGCAGCAGATCGGGCACGATCGCGGTCTGCTGGGGCAAGCCGTGGTCCATGATCTCGACGTAGAAGTTGCCCTTGCCGAAGATGTCCTCGTACTCGAGGAAGGCTCTCTTCGCCGCGGCGTAGTTGCCGCGGGACAGGGCGCCGGCCACCTCGCCCTTCAGGCAGCCCGAGAGGCCGATGAGTCCCTCGGCGTGCTCCCGCAGCAGCACCTTGTCCATGCGGGGGCGGTGGTAGAAGCCCGTCAGGTACGCCTCGGACACGAGGCGCACGAGGTTGCGGTAGCCCTTCTGCGTGGCGGCGAGGATCGTCAGGTGGTACGCGTAGCCCTCGCCCGATTCGCTCGCGGCCTGCGCTTCTCGGTTCTGGCGGTTGGACGGCGCGATGTACGCCTCGACGCCGATGATCGGCCGGATCCCGTGCTGCAGGGCCTCGTGGAAAAAGTGGAACGCGCCGAACATGTTGCCGTGGTCGGTGACGGCCACCGCGGGCATTCCGAGCTCCGCCACCCGCTTGCAGAGCTCGGGCAGCTTGTTCGCACCGTCGAGCAGGGAGTACTGGCTGTGAAGGTGGAGGTGGACGAAGTCGCCGGACATCGGAGACCGATTCTATCCTTCCGAAAGATGATAAAAGCTCGAACCACGATGAGGGCACGAGCCGCCTTTTCGGCTCCCCCGCGCACTCTCGCCTGGCCGTCCGGGGGCCCCCCGGACCGGCGGCCGCGGGCCTCTCGGCCATCTCGGCGATCCTCGACAAGCCGGCCCCGGCTTGACAAGCGGCACCCGCCGTCCTACGGTTCGCTTTTTCCAGCCCGGAGAACATCCGAAGGAGGAAGCATGCCGGACGACAAGCCTGCACAGGGCGGCGCGGACTACACCCAGTGGCACGAGGTCAAGAGCGGGGAGACGCTCTCCAAGATCTCCCAGCACTACTACGGCGATGCGAGCCTCCACCCAAAGATCTTCGGAGCCAACAAGGACGTCCTGAAGGACCCGAACATGATTCGCGTCGGCCAGAAGCTGCGGATTCCCTGAATACGAACGAAAGCCAGCAAGTGAAAGAATTCGAACAAAGGAAAGAGGAGAACAAATGCTGAAGACATCGTGGAAATACGCGCTCGCGCTCGTTTGCGCGGCGACCCTCGCCTGCAACAGCGGGAAGGCCCCGGCCGAGGCGGCCATGAAGCTCGCCGAAGAGGCGGTCAGCGGCGCGCGGACCGAGGCGGCGAACCTGGTGCCCGACGACATGAAGTCGCTCTCGGACGACCTGGCGGTGGCCAAGGACGCGATGGCGAAGGGCGACTACAAGGCCGCTCTCGCCTCGGCGCAATCGATCCAGCAGAAGTCGAACGACGTGCTCGCGAAGGCCAAGGCCAGGAAGGACGAGCTCACGGCGACCTGGAACCAGATGAGCGACAGCCTTCCGAAGATGGTCGACGCGATCAAGAGCCGCGTGGACATCCTCTCGAAGTCCAAGAAGCTTCCCGCCGGCCTCGACGCCGCCAAGCTCACCGCCGCAAAGGACGGGCTCGCCGCGGCGACCACGGCCTGGGGCGAGGCGCAGGAAGCGTTCAAGGGCGGAAAGTGGACCGACGCCATCGCTAAGGCCACGACCGTCAAGGACAAGGCGACCGAGATCATGGCCTCGCTCGG
>JBGPGG010000060.1:0-17748 GCA_041483715.1 Thermoanaerobaculia bacterium | reverse complement strand
TCGACGTAGCCCCGGCACACCGCGATCGCGTCGAGCTCGTTCGATCCGATGTGGCGAAGGAGGATCTCGTAGCGGCCCTCCTTCGAATTCCACATCCACTTCCCGTTCTTCTCGACGATCGGAACCGGGTAGGGCCATGCGTCGTTGCCGACCGAGAGCATCGCGCGGTGGGGATCGGAGGGATCCTTGACGATGGTCGTCTTCTCGCGCGCGAGCCGGGCGACCTCGGCGCGGCCTTTCTGGTCCTGCACCGCGTCTCCGGACATAATGAGGTCTTTTCCGTCGGGCCCAAAGATCGCGAGCAGTACCGGCACGTCGTCGGCGGCGACCGCCTGGAGCGTGGCATCCACCACCTGCTCGGGCGTATCGAAGGTCTTCTGCGCGGGGGCGCGAGAAGCCGCCAGCAGGCCGGGCGCCCGGAGGCAAACCGCGGCGATCACGACCGCCACCGCGATCCATCGAATCGGAAGAGTTCCAGTCCTGTCGGTGTTCATCTTCATGTCCTTCTTCATCGGCTTACCTCCGCCGCCCGCCACCGCCGCCGCCCCGCGATCCCATGCTGGAAGCGCCGCGGGAGCTGCTGGCACGGGCGCGGTTCGCGCTCGAGGCACCTCCCGAAGCCCCGCTGAAGGAGCGGCCGCCGCCGCCCGACGAGCCCTGCGGGATGCTGCGGTTGCCCACGCGGTCGCCTCCTCCGCCGGAGGAGCGGTTGGCGCTCGTGTTTCCGGCTCCGCCACGATTTGCGCTCGTGGTGCTCGCCCCGCCGCGATTCGCGCTCATGTTGCTCGCTCCGCCGGTTCGCGACTGCGCCTGCCGCGTGGACGCCGAGCCGCCGCGCGTGTTGCCGCCGTACTTGTTGGCCGTGCTGCGGTTGGAGTAGGGAGCACCGCCGCGGTGGTTCGAGTTGTGCTGCCAGTTGTTGTTGGAGTTGATGTTGCCGGTCTTGATGTTGTTGTTGCGGACGAAGTTGTTGTTGTTGTTGATGTAGATGTTGTTGCCGCCGCCGTGGCCCCAGCCGCAGCCCCAGCCCCAGCCACCGCTCATCCCGATTCCGACCGCAATTCCAACTCCGAACCCCAGCCAGGCCGCCCCCGGGGAGTACGGTGGGTAGTACACCGGGGGGTACGGGTACACCGGGGGTCCCCAGACCGCCACCGGGCTGTACGTCGGCACGTAGACGACCTGCGCGCTTGCCGGCTGGATCTCGATGATGGTCTTGCTCTCAACGACTTTTATCTCGACCTTTTGCTGCTCGGTCGTGTCGAGCTTGCCCGCCTCCTTGGCCTTCGAGCGAAGCCGCTGCACCGCGGCCATCACGTCGTCCTGCTGGTCGAGGAAAGCGTTGCCGAGGTTGGTCGTCCAGGTGATGTCTTCGGTCAGACGCTTGAGCAGATCCGGAAGGGCCACGGTGGCCTGAATGCTCGGGTCCCAGTTCTGCTTCTCGGCGGCGGCCGTGAGGGCTTCGCCCTTCAAGTCCTTGTTCTTCGCGAGCCACTGCTGCGCCTGGATGAGCTCGAGCGGATAGGTCGAAGCCACGAGCGCCTGGGAAAGCAAAGGGTCCGGAAAGAGCGCGATCGGCGCGACGAGGGAGTCGATCTGATCGTTGCCGAGCTTCGGCGCGGCATCTTCGGCGTTGCCCTCGGGCGCCGCCGCCTGCGCCGGCGGGTCCTGCGCGAACAGCATCGCGTCGCCCGAGCCGAGCAGCAGGAAGCACAGCACGACGGCGACTCCCCGGACGATCACACCGCTCTTTTCAAATACTCGAATGCTCATCGTCTTGCATCTTCCTCCTGGCCGGCCCGGTGCATAGCTCCCGTGTCGTCGCAATACACCGTGGAGCTTCGAAACTATCATGGGAGAGCTGCAGAGCAGCGATCCGGCCTCGCTGCGGCACGGTAACGCAGCCCCTCGAGACGATTCGCCCAGGGATGGAGCTGCGGGATTCCGGCGGTCGAACCTTTCGCGGCGGCGGCCTCGAGGTCGTCGACGCGGCGCATCGGCTCCACGCCCCGGTGGCGAAGTGAGGCGCCGAGCATTCCGCGGCCCGGAAGAAACACCGCCTCGAGATCGCCGGCCGAGAGCGCCCGTGCCGACGGCGACGGCAACGGCAACGGCGCGCTCAGGGCGTCCGCGCTCAAGCGGCGGCGCGGTCGGTCAGCAGCAGGGCGCGCTCGCTCGATACGCGCCCCGCCGGGATCGATCGGTCCCCCGCTTTGAGGCGCGCGAGCATCCCCGCCTTCTCCGCCCCGGTCGCGAGCCACAGGACCCGCCGCGCGCGGTCGAGCACGGGAAATGTCAGCGTCATGCGCCAGTGGCCCTGGTACGGTCCGGCCAGGGCGACCGCGCGGTCCGTCACGTCGAGTACCGGGTCATTCGGCACGAGCGACGCCGTGTGGCCATCGGGGCCGAGGCCGAGGTGCACGAGGTCGAGCACGGCCGGCGTGCCGGCGAGCGCCTCGAGCTCGCGGGCGTAGCGCGCGGCCGCGGCCGGCAGATCCTTCTCGTCGCCCTCCACCGGCATGGCGTGAAGGTTTCCGGGCGGCAGCGCGACGCGGCCGAGCAGGCTCTCGCGAATGTGCGTGAGGTTGCGATCCGGGTCGCCGGCGGGCGCCACGCGCTCGTCGACCTGGAAGAGGTGCACGGCGTTCCAGGGCACGTCCTCTGTGGCCAGGGCCGCGAGCATTTGCCACGGGGTGCGGCCCCCGCTGACCGCGAAGAGGAACCGGCCGCGCGCCGCTACGGCATCCCTGGCGTCCGCGGCGATCGTCGCCGCGCCTCGGCGCGCGACCGCGTTGTCGTCGGCGAGGATTTCCTCCTTCACGAGGCGCCCTTGAGCTTCCGGTAGCGGCGGATGAGGGCGACCGTCGAGCTGTCGTGGTCGAGGGGCGGCTCGCCCTTGCTCTCGAGCTCGGGGATGATCCGCTGGGCGAGCACCTTGCCGAGCTCGACGCCCCACTGGTCGAACGGGTCGATTCTCCAGATCGTGCCCTGCGTGAAGACGCTGTGCTCGTAGAGCGCCACGAGCCTTCCGAGCGCCCCGGGCGTGAGCCGCTGGGCCAGGATCGTGTTCGTCGGCCGGTTGCCCTCGAAGACCCGGTGCGGCACGAGCCAGTCGGGCGTGCTCTCGGCCTTCACCTGCTCGGCCGTCTTGCCGAAAGCCAGGGCCTCGGTTTGCGCGAACACGTTCGCGACGAGCACGTCGTGGTGACGGCCGAGCGGGTTCAAGGCCTCGACGAACGTGATGAAGTCGCAGGGGATCAGGCGCGTGCCCTGGTGGATGAGCTGGTAGAAGGAGTGCTGGCCGTTGGTGCCCGGCTCGCCCCAGTAGATGGGACCAGTCGCGTAGTCGACTGCGACGCCATCGAGCGTGACGTGCTTCCCGTTGGACTCCATCGTGAGCTGCTGCAGGTACGCCGGGAACCGCTTCAGGTACTGGTCGTACGGGAGCACCGCGACCGTCTGCGCTCCGAAGAAGTCGTTGTACCAGACGGCGAGCAGGCCCATCAGCACCGGCAGGTTCTTCTCGAAGGGCGCTGTCCGGAAGTGCTCGTCCATCTGGTGAAAGCCGTCGAGCATGGCGCGGAAGTTGTCCGGCCCGACGGCGAGCATGGTCGAAAGGCCGATCGCCGAGTCCATCGAATACCGCCCGCCGACCCAGTCCCAGAATCCGAACATGTTGGCGGTGTCGATGCCGAACTCGGTCACCTTCTCGGCGTTCGTCGAGACCGCCACGAAGTGTTTCGCCACGGCCTTCGGATCGCCGCCGAGGCCCTTCAGGGCCCACTCGCGCGCCGTGTGGGCGTTGGTCATCGTCTCGAGCGTCACGAAGGTCTTCGACGAAATGACGAACAGGGTCTCCCCGGGATCGAGGTCGCGCGTCGCCTCCGCGAAGTCCGTGCCGTCCACGTTGGAGACGAACCGGAACGTCATCGAGCGCTCGCTGTAATGGCGCAGCGCCTCGTAGGCCATTACGGGGCCGAGGTCGGAGCCGCCGATGCCGACGTTGACGACGTTCTTGATGCGCTTGCCGGTGTGCCCGACCCAGGCCCCGCTGTGCACGCGGTTCGAGAAGTCCGCCATCCGGCCGAGCACGGCGTGGACGTCGGGCACCACGTTCTTTCCGCCCAGGACGATCGAGGATCCCTTCGGCGCGCGCAGGGCCACGTGAAGGACGGCGCGGTCCTCGGTGGTGTTGATTTTGTCGCCCCGGAACATCGCGTCGATCCGCCCGCGCAGGCCCGACTCCTCCGCGAGCTGCAGGAGCAGCTCGAGCGTCTCGTCCGTGACGCGGTTCTTCGAATAGTCGAGGAAGAGGCCGGCGGCCTCGAGCGTCATCCGTTCGCCGCGCTTCGGGTCGTCCGCGAAAAGCTGCCGCAGGTGCAGGTCTCGGACTTTCTGGTGGTGCGCCTCGAGCGCCTTCCAGGCCGGGCGCGCCGTGAGGGGCGGAACTCCGGTCGCCATGATCACGCCTTCGCGAGCGCAGCGCTCTTCGAGGCAATCACGCCGAGCAGCTCGTTCCAGGAGGCGACGAAGGACTTCGCCCCGTCCTCCTGCAGCTTCGCGGCCAGGGCGTCCACGTCGACGCCGGCCTTCGCGAACTGCGAAAGGACGCTCTCGCAGTCGCCGCCGTCCGCGGGCATGAGCCCGCCGATCTCGCCGTGGTCGCCGACCGCCTTGAGCGTTCCCTCGGGCATGGTGTTGACGGTGAACGGCGCGGCCAGGCCCGTGACGTAGAGGACGTCGGAGGCCTTCGGGTCCTTGGTCCCCGTGCTCGCCAAGAGCAGGCGCTGGGGCCGCGCGCCCGCGTTGTACGCGCGTTGCCAGCGCGGCGAGGCGAGCAGCGCGCGGTAGGCCGCGTACGTGCGAATGGCGATGGCGATGCCGAGCCGGTTTTTCAGGGCCTCGGGAACCTTTCCCTCGATCGCAACGTCCCAGCGGCTGATGAAGACCGAGGCGACCGAGCCGACGACGGGGTTCAGGCCCGCCTCGATGCGGCGCTCGACGCCGCGCAGAAAGGCCTCGGCCGCCGCCACGTACTGCTCGCGCGAGAAAAGCAGCGTCACATTGATCGGCACCCCCGCGAAGATCGCCTCCTCGATGGCCGGCAGGCCCTCCTTCGTGCCGGGAATCTTGATGAAGAGGTTGGGCCGCGAGGCCCGGGCGGAAAGGTCCTTTGCCGCGGCGAGGGTGCTCTTCGTGTCGTGGGCGAGCAGCGGCGAGACCTCCAGCGACACCCATCCGTCCACGCCGTCGGTCCGATCGTGGACCGGGCGGAACAGGTCCGCCGCCCGCGTCAGGTCCTCGAGCGCGAGCTCGAAGAAGAGCGCCTCTCCCGACCTCCCTTTCGCGAGCTTCTCGCGGATCGCGCCGTCGTAGGCCGTGCTGTTCTTGATGGCGTGGTCGAAGATCGTCGGGTTCGAAGTGAGCCCGGTGACCGACAGCCCGTCGATGTACTTCTCGAGCGTGCCGTTGTCGAGCAGGTCCCGGGTGATGTTGTCGAGCCAAAGGCTCTGTCCGAGGTCGTGCAGCTTCTGGGTTGCCTTCATGAGACTTCTCCTCCGGAAAAAATAGACAGCGGGATCATAGGCCGGTTCCGGGCCCGGCCAGAGCCTTGTTCACGATCTCCTGCGCTTCGGCGAGGATGGCGTCCAGGTGCGGGCGGTCGCGGAAGCTCTCCGCGTAGATCTTGTAAATGTTTTCCGTTCCGGAGGGCCGCGCCGCGAACCAGCCGCTCGCGGCCACGACCTTCACGCCGCCGATCGGAGCGTTGTTGCCGGGGGCGCTCGTCAGCTTCGCCGTGATCGGCTCCCCGGCCAGCGTCGACGCCGTGACCGCCCCGGACGAGAGCTTCTTCAGCTTCTCCTTCTGCTCGGGCGTGGCCGCGGCGTCGATCCGAGTGGAGTAAGGCGTTCCGAACTCCGCCGTGAGGGCCAGGTAGTGCTCCCCCGGGTCCTTTCCGGTTCGCGCCGTCATCTCCGCCGCGAGCAGGTTGGGCACCAGGCCGTCCTTGTCCGTCGTCCAGACCGAGCCGTCGCGCCGCAGAAAGGTCGCGCCCGAGCTCTCCTCGCCGCAAAAGCCGATCGAGCCATCGATGAGCCCATCGACGAACCACTTGAAGCCGACCGGGACCTCGATCAGCCGGCGTTGGAGCCGGGCCGCCACGCGGTCGATCATGCTGCTCGAGACGAGGGTCTTGCCCACCGCCGCCGAGGCCGGCCAGGCCGGGCGGTTGGCGAAGAGATAAGCGATCGCGGCCGAGAGGTAGTGGTTCGGCTCGAGCAGGCCCCGGCTGCGGCTCACGATGCCGTGCCGGTCGGCGTCCGTGTCGCACGCGAAGGCCACGTCGAAGCGGTCCTTGAGATCGACCATCCGCGCCATGGCATACGGCGACGACGGGTCCATGCGGATCTGGCCATCCCAGTCCACGGTCATGAATCGGAAGGTGGCGTCGACGGCGTGGTTGACGACCTCGAGGTTCAGCCCGTAGCGCTCGGCGATGGCGTCCCAGTAGGCGACGCTGGCGCCGCCGAGCGGGTCCACGCCGAGGTGGACCCTGCTCGCCCGTACGATTTCGAGGTCCACCATGGCGCCGAGGTCGCCGACGTAGGCGCCAAGGTAGTCGTGCGGCCGCGTCGTGGATGCCTTGCGGGCGCGCTCGAGGGGCATGCGCCGGACGCCCTTCAAGGAGTCGGCCACGAAGGCATTGGCCCGGTCCTCGATCCACTTCGTGACGTCGGTGTCCGCGGGCCCGCCGTTTGGCGGGTTGTATTTGAACCCGCCGTATCGGGGAGGATTGTGGGACGGCGTAACGACGATCCCGTCAGCAAGGCCGTCGCGGCGGCCCCGATTGTAGGTCAGAATCGCGTGGGAAATCACGGGCGTCGGCGTATAGCCTCCGGCCGCGTCCACCCTCACGGAAACCCCGTTGGCCGCCAGCACCTCCAGGGCGCTGGCGAAGGCCGGCTCCGAGAGCGCATGGGTGTCGATTCCGAGAAAGAGCGGCCCGTCGATGCCCTGCTTGCCGCGGTAGTCGCAGATCGCCTGCGTGATCGCGAGGATGTGCGCCTCGTTGAACGCGTTGTCGAGCGAGGAGCCCCGGTGACCGGACGTTCCGAACGCAACCCGCTGCGACGGCACCGACGGGTCCGGCTCTCCGGTGTAGTACGCCGTGACGAGCTTCGCGACGTCGACCAGGATCGACGGGTCCGCGGGCTTTCCGGCGCGGGGACTGACGGTCATAACCTTGCTCCTTGCCCGGCGGAAACAGAGTCTGTAGCCCGGACGCGAAGCCTACCGCCTCTCCCGGCGGGAGAGGGTTGGGGTGAGGGGAGCCCCACCCGAGGGCGGCCCGAGGAACACATGTGCGACAGCTCGCTAGAACCCCAGCGTGATGCCTCCGGTGATGTCCGGGTGCCGTAGACGTTGCTCGGGTACCCGTAGCAGACGCCGAACGGATCGCACCAGACGCCCAGGTCCGTGGTATTCCCCGTCGAGACCCAGCGCCAGCGGCCCTCGGCGCGCAGGCCGAAATTCCTCCCGAGCCAGATCTTGCCTCCGATGCCAGCGCTGCCGGACAGGTACGTGGACGTGTTCGTCGAGATGCCCGCGATCTCGGGCTCGAACGTCGTCGCTCCAATGCCGAGCACGACGTAAAAGCTCGCGAAGTCAGTGCCGAGCGAAAAGAGCCCGTCGAGCTCGAAGATGTTGGTCTTCACGGCCCCGATCGTGCCGGTCAGCCCGTCCGAAAGCAGCCGCGTGGCGGTCAGGTCGGGTTTCGAGTACGTCCAGCTGCCTTCGATGCCGACGCCCTCCGTGAGATTGATGCCGAGACGGGCGCCATCCTCGAGCGCGGTGGCCGTGTCGACCTGCGTCCTCAGGTTCTCGTAGATCTATCCGCCGAAGTACCCGTCGGCGACGGCGGTGAGCTCGATGGAGCCCGGGACGTTCTGGCCGAGCGCTGGCATGGATGGCAGGGCCGCGAAGAGACCGACGAGCGCGACCCGGCGCACGATGCAAGGGGTACCGGTCATTCCCACTCTCCTTATGGCCGTTTCGCACGGCCGTTCTCATGAAGAAACGCTTCTCGTTCCTAGGGTAACAGGATCCCGCTTCCCTCGGCCCTCGTTCGCCGCTCGCTCTTGTATGATGCACGGCCCTTGAGGAGGCCTTCCATGAAAACCCGGCTCCACGGACTCACCGCAGGAACGCTGGCGCTCACGTTCACTCTGATGCTCGGAGCGCCGCCGCAGATTTCCGCGCAAGCGGCCAAGCCGCAGGCCGCCGCAGCCCCGTCGAACGCGCCGCAGGACCGCTGGCCCCGCAAGTTCACCTCCAACGGCAACGCGATCGATCTGTACACGCCGCAGCTCGACTCCTGGGACGGCCGTACGATCGAGTGGCACGCCGCGGTCTCGATCACGGCCCCGGGCGCGAAGGAGCCGACCTTCGGAGTCGTCTTCTCCACGGCGAAGACCAATGTCGACAAGACGACCCGCATGGTCGAGCTGGCCAACATTGAGATCACGAAGGTGACCTTTCCGTCGGCCGCCGCGGCCAGCGACACGTACCTGGCCATGGCCCGCAAGGCGCTGCTGGCGAAGAAGTCGGTCACCGTCGCCCTCGACAAGCTCGAAGCCAACCTCGCGATTCTGCAGGAGCAGAAGAAAGGCGAGGCCGCTCCGCTGCTAAACAGCCCGCCGGCAATCGTTTTCTCCAGCGTCCCGGCGATCCTCGTCCTGGTGGACGGTGAGCCCGCCTGGCGACCCGTCAAGGACACCGACCTACAGCGCGTGATCAACACGAGCCCGATCATCCTGAAGGACAAGACCGGCGCGCTCTACCTTCATCTCTACAACGGCTGGATGCGGGCCGCGGCGCTCGGCGGCCCGTGGGCTGTCGCCGCGACTCCCCCGGCCTCTCTCGAGAAGGCGCTCAAGCAGATCCTGGACGCGAAAGCCGGCGACCCGCTCACGGGCGGCACTCCCGACGATCCCGAAGGCAAGGACGTCAAGCAGCCCACCTTGAAGACCGGCCCCATCCCCATCATCTACACCGCCACCTCGCCGACCGAGCTCATCGTCACGGACGGCCAGCCCAACTACGTGCCGATCGACGGGACGCAGCTGCTCTACGTCAAGAACACGACCGGGCGCGTGTTCAAGAGCATCGCCGATCAGAAGAGTTACGTGCTCATCTCCGGCCGCTGGTTCAGCGCGCCGGGCCCCGAGGGCCCGTGGGGCTACGTGGCGTTCGAAGGCCTGCCGAAGGATTTCGCGTCGATTCCCGACGACAGCCCGATGGAAAACGTGAAGGCCTCCGTTCCCGGCACCCAGCAGGCGCAGGAGGCCGTCGTCTCCAACAGCATCCCCCAGACCTCGGCGGTCGAGGTTGCAAAGGCGAAGCCTGCGCCCGTCACAGTGGACGGACAACCGCAGTTGAAGGCGATCGAGGGCACCTCGCTCCAGTACGTGGTCAACGCCTCCTCGCCGATCATCATGGTGACTCCCGGCTCCTACTACCTCTGCCAGAACGGCGTCTGGTTCGTGGCAACGACGGCCTCGGGCCCGTGGACCGTCGCCGCGTCGGTGCCCGCCGTCATCTACTCGATCCCGCCTTCCTCTCCGGTCTACAACGTGACGTACGTCCGCGTGTACGACGCGACGCCGACCGTGGTCTACGTCGGCTACACGCCCGGCTACCAGGGCGCGATCATCTATAACGGCGTCGTCGTCTACGGCACCGGCTACTACTACACGCCGTGGATCGGGACGTACTGGTACGGCCCGCCGGTGACCTACGGCTTCGGTCTCGCAATCGGGTATTCGCCGTGGACCGGCTGGGCATACGGCTTCGGCTACGGCTGCGGCTGGGGCTGGGGCCGCGTCACGATCGGCGTCGGCTGGGGCTGGGGCGGCTGGGGCTGGGGCGGCGCATGGGGCGGCTGGTACGGCGGCTGGCACGGTGGCTACTACGGCGCCGCGTGGGGCCCGCACGGAGGCGCGGTCTGGGGTCCCGGCTATGCCCGCTGGTCCACGGGCAACGTCTACCACTCCTGGGGCGCCGCGAGCGGGGTTTCCCGTTCCGGCGGCGGCTATAACGCATATACCGGCAACGCCTGGCACGGTCAATCGGGTGCGGCCTACAACTCGAAGACCGGAAATCTCGCCGCCGGCCAGCGGGGCTCGGTGGGCAACGTCTACACCGGGAACTACGCCACGGGCGGCCGCGGCGTCGCGACGAACACGAAGACCGGCGCGACGGTCGCCGCGCGCGGCGGCACGGTCGGCAACGCCTACACCGGCAACTCGGTCTCCGCCGGACAGGCGAAGGTCTACAACCCGAATACCGGCAACACGACGAAGGTCGGCGGCGTCACGACCTCCAACGGCGGCAGCGCCGCAAGGGTTGGCGACACGGCCGTCGGCAAGACTTCGAGCGGCGACTACTACGCGACCAAGGACGGCAACGTCTACAAGAACACGGGCGACGGCTGGCAGCAGAAGGGCTCGGGCTCGGGGTCGGGCTCGGGCTCGAGCGGCTGGTCGAACGTCAACGACCAGGCCAAGACCCAGCAGCTCTCGAAAGAGAGCTCGGCCCGCTCGACGGGCCAGCAGCGCTACGACAGCTTCCAGTCCAACGGCGGCCCTTCGCGCAGCCAGAACAACTGGGGCAGCAGCGGCTCGCGGCCGACCTCACGCCCGAGCGGAGGCGGGGGCGCGCGCCGGCGGTAGCGCCCGGTCCCTACCAGAGGGTTCGCACGGCGTATTGCCGGATCGCTTCGTCCACCGGGTCGGCCATCACCGCAACTCGTACCAAACACCCCGGCCCCTGCCGTGCTGGTTGAGGTGGCCCCGTCCGACCAGCGCTCGGAAGTGTTGCTTCAGAGTGTTGCGACTCGCGCCAGACAGCCTGATGAGGTCACCCATCGTGACCCGGCCGTGCTCGCGTGCGAGCTCGACGATCTGCAATGACAGCTTCGGCAGCGGGGCGAGCACCAGCTTCTCGCGCTCGACCTTTTTGTGGAGGCGCCGCACCTGCTCGGCCAGCGACCGCACAAAGAACACCAGCCACGGTCCCCAGTTCGGCGCGTCGGTGCGGATCGTGCCCTGCGTCTGCCGCAACGCGAGGTAGTAGCTCTCCCTGTTCTGCTCGATCACGCTCTCCAGAGAGCTGTACGGCACGTAAGCGTATCCACCCTGCAGGAGCAACAGCGTGGTCAGCACGCGGCTGAGCCGTCCGTTGCCGTCCTGGAACGGGTGGATTTCCAGGAAGACGACCACCCACAAGCCGATCAGCAGCAGCGGGTGCAGGCGCTCAGAACCGCGCTCGTGCCGCATCCATGTGACCAACTCGGTCATCCGGCGGGGCGTGTCGAAGGGCGTGGCCGTCTCGAACACGACGCCGATCTGCGCACCGTTCTCGTCGAACGCGACGACGCTGTTGGAGGAAGTCTTGTAGTCGCCACGATGCCACGCGTCCTTTTCGCTGTAAACCATCAGGTCGCGGTGCAGCTGCTTGATGTTGTTCTCAGTGAGCGGGATGTCTTGCCACGATGAAAACACCATTTCCATCACCTCGGCGTAACCCGCCACCTCTTGCTCGTCCCGCGTGGTGAAGGTCTTGATCTGCAGGTTCGACAGTAAGCGCTCGACTTCGCGGTCGGACAGCTTGCTGCCCTCGATGCGGGTGGAGGAGCCGATGCTCTCAATCGTCGCCACGCGTCGCAAGGCAGACAGCCGATCCGGCGCGAGCGTGCCCAGGGCATGCCACGCGCCCTTGAACTCGTCGATCTTTGCGATGAGGCCCAGGATCTCCGCGGTGATCTGGATGGTGTCCGCCCGAAACATGGAACCAATACTACACCCAATAACACCCATTATCTATAATTACACCCAATAGCACCCAAAAGCAATCCGGCGCTGTGCCACGACCTGTCGGCCAGCAGCGCTACAGCAGCTTCCAGTCCACACGAGGATTCTGTCGAAGGGGTCCGGGGCGCCGTCGGGGTTGCCGACGCCGGCGTCCTTGACGGACGAGATGTAAGACGATATCTTACCTAGCATGGTCAAGACGATCGTCTCCACCAAAGGCCAGGTCGTCCTGCCCGTGGAACTGCGCAAGCAGGACGACATCGAGCCCGGGGAGGAGTTTGAGGTCGAGCGCATCGACCGGGGCGAGTACCGACTGAGACGACTGGCGCGGCGACGCAATGAGGGCCTGATGAAGCTCCTGCTCGCCTGTCCCGCAAAAGGCTGGTTCAAGCCGCTCCCGCGGACGGAGACGACCGACGACATCCGCATACCCCCTCTCGGATGACCTACCTCGTCGACGCCAATGTGCTGAGCGAGCCGACCAAGCTCGCTCCCGATGCGAGAGTCATCGAGTGGTTGAGCGCACACGAGCAAGATTTCGTCGTGGACTCGATCATTCTCGGCGAACTGTGCATCGGAATCCTCGCACTTCCCCACGGTCGCAAGCGCACGCAGCTCGAGCGGTGGTTTGCCGCGGTGGTGGAGACGATTGATTGTCTTCCCTGGGATGCCTTCGTCAGCCAGCGGTGGGCCCGGTTGGTCGTCGCGCTCAAGCGCAATGGACGGCCACTGCCGGTGTTGGATTCAATGATTGCCGCAACGGCTCTTGCTCATGGTCTGACGGTCGCGACGCGCAACATCCGCGATTTCAAGAAAGCCGGCGTGAAAGTCATTGATCCGTTCGCCTGATGTGCTTCGCTTTCTGCGGCTGGGTTCCGATTCTCGACTTCCTACAGCGGCGGGGGCGACGGGGTCCTTGGCGGCACGCCCGGCGGGAATCCCGCGAAGAGCTGCTGGAGGACCGAGATCAGCTTCTCTTCGCGCTCTTCGTTGCTCTTCTCCGGATGAATCGTGTCGTTGGCCCGGCCGCGCCACACGTTCTGCTTCATCCGGACGTCCACGAGGTCGATGATCATCGTGCCCACGGGAATCTGGGTCTCGTACGTGTCCATCGGAGCCCAGCCCCCCCAGGCATAGCCCCAGGCCGGGCTGTAGGTGACCACCTGGGTCTTCGACGAGAACCGCGCGTGCACGACCGCCCAGAGGTCCGGGTTCTTGTCCAGGCCGACCTGCGTGAGGCCGTCGTTACCAAGCTGGTCGGAGAGGACGTCCTGGCAGCGCTTCGCCCATACCGGATCCGGAATCGAGCCATCCGGCTTCCAGGCCCACGTGTGGTACTTCGAAAAGTCGGCGTGCTCGTCCCAGCCGACCTTGGTCTTGAGCGTCGTCGCGCACGCGGCCATCCCCGCCACTGCCACTGCCACCGCGATGAGCCCCGCCTTCACACCCACCCTCATCGGCATCTCCCCCCACCGGCCTCGAGGCCGCGGCCCATCCTCTCACGGCTCTTTTTTCGGGGCGCCACGGCGTGGCAGAATCTCGCCCCGACCGGAAGGCCCTCGAAAAGGAGACATAGATGCAGCTCGGAATGATCGGTCTCGGGCGCATGGGCGCCAACATGGTGCGACGCCTGATGAAGAACGGCCACACGTGCGTCGTGTACGACCGCAGCGCGGAGGCCGTCCAGCAGCTCGCCGCCGAGGGTGCCGTCGGCGCTTCCTCTCTCGACGACTTCGTCGCGAAGCTCGAGCCGCCGCGCGCCGCCTGGCTCATGGTCCCGGCCGCCGCCGTGGACGGGTCGCTGGCCGATCTGGCCCCGAAGATGCAGAAGGACGACACGATCATCGACGGCGGCAATTCCTACTACATCGACGACATCCGCCGGCAGAACGACCTGCGCGCGAAGGGGATCCATTACGTGGACGTCGGAACGAGCGGCGGCGTCTGGGGCCTCGAGCGCGGCTACTGCATGATGATCGGGGGCGACGGGGAGGCCGTCCAGCGCCTCGACCCAATCTTCAAGACGATCGCGCCCGGGCGTGGCAACGAGATCCTCCGGACTCCGGGCCGGGAGAAGGTCGGCGGCACGGCGGAGGACGGGTACCTGCACTGCGGTCCCTCGGGCGCGGGCCACTTCGTGAAAATGGTCCACAACGGCATCGAGTACGGCATCATGGCCGCCTACGCCGAGGGCCTGAACATCCTCAAGCACGCCAACGTCGGCAAAAGCGGCCGCACGGTGGACGCCGAGACGACGCCGCTGCGCAACCCCGAGCATTACCAGTACGACCTGAATCTGCCCGACGTCACCGAAGTCTGGCGGCGCGGCAGCGTGATCGCCTCGTGGCTGCTGGATCTGACGGCGATCGCGCTCCTGAAATCGCCGGAGCTCGCGAACTTCTCGGGCCGCGTCTCCGACTCGGGCGAAGGGCGCTGGACGATCATGGCGGCCATCGACGAAGGCGTTCCCGCCGAGGTCCTCACCTCCGCGCTCTACGAGCGCTTCGCGTCGCGGGGAGAAGCCGATTTCGCGGACAAGCTGATGTCGGCCATGCGCTACGAGTTCGGCGGGCACCTCGAGAAGAAGGCCTAGCGGCGCGACCGCCGTTCTGCGTGAAGGAGAGCCATGATGAATGAATCGAAACGGCCCCCCGCTCCCGTCGGCGCGTCGAGCGCCGCTCAAACAGTCAATCCGCGCACACTCTGCATCGACATCGGTGGGACGGGCATCAAGACGCTCGTCGTCGGCACCGACGGCAAGGGCCTGAGGGAGCGCCTGCGCGTCGACACGCCGCGCCCCGCGACGCCGAGGGCCGTGGTCAAGGCGATCCTCGAGCTCGCGAAACAACAGGGCGAGTTCGACCGGGTCTCCGTGGGCTTTCCGGGCGTCGTACGCAAGGGGATCGTCGAGACGGCCTTCAACCTGCACCCCGACTGGATCGGCGTGAACGTCGACCGGACGCTCACGAAGGACCTCGGCCGCCCCGTCCGCGCGGCCAACGACGCCGACGTCCAGGGACTCGGCGCCGTGAAGGGCGAAGGCGTCGAGCTCGTCATCACGCTCGGCACGGGCTTCGGCTCGGCGCTCTTCGTGGGCGGACGCCTCGTGCCGAACGTCCAGCTCGGCCACCACGCGGGCTGGAACAAGAAAACCTACGAGGACGAGCTCGGGAACAAGGCCCTGAAAAAGGCCGGCAAGAAGAAGTGGAACCGGCGGCTCGGCAAGGCCATCGCATCGCTCGCCGAGCTCTTCCACTACGACCGCCTCTACATCGGGGGCGGCAACGCGGTGAAGATCGACTTCGAGCTGCCCGCGCGCGTCAGGGTCGTCTCCAACGTCGAGGGCCTGCTCGGCGGCCTCGCTCTCTGGAACGGCAAGGAGAACTGCTATGGCGTCCGCTGAAGGGGGCGGCGGCAAACCCGTCGCCGCCGACGCCCTCGTCTTCTTCGGCGCCACTGGCGACCTCGCCTACAAGAAAATCTTCCCCTCCCTCCAGGGCATGGTGAATCGCGGGTTCCTGTCGGTGCCGGTCATCGGGGTTGCCAGGTCGGGCTGGACGATCGAGCAGCTGCGGGACCGGGCGCGCGCGAGCGTCAAGGAATACGGCGGCGGCGTGGACGAGGCGGCGTTCGGCAAGGTCCTCTCGCTCCTCCAGTACATCGACGGCGACTACGGAGATCCGGCCACCTTCGCGAAGCTCCGCGCGGCGCTCGGCAAGGCGCAGCACCCGACGCACTATCTCGCGATCCCGCCAAGCCTCTTCGGCTCGGTCATCGAGCAGCTCGGCAAGTCCGGCTGTGCCGACGGCGCGCGAGTCGTCATCGAGAAGCCCTTCGGGCACAACTCCGTCACCGCGCAGGCCCTGAATCAGACTCTCCACTCCATCTTTCCGGAGTCGTCGGTCTTCCGGATCGACCACTACCTCGGCAAGGAGGCCGTCGAGAACCTCCTGTACTTCCGCTTCGCCAACACCTTCCTCGAGCCGATCTGGAACCGCAACTACGTGGACTGCGTGCAGATCACGATGGCCGAAGAATTTGGCGTGCAGGGGCGGGGCAAGTTCTACGACGAGACCGGCACGATCCGCGACGTCATCCAGAACCACTTGCTCCAGGTGGTCGGCTACCTCGCCATGGAGCCGCCCATCTCCATCGACGCCGACCGTATTCGCGACGAGCAGGTCAAGGTCTTCCGCGCGATTGCGCCTCTCAAGGCGGGCGACGTCGTGCGCGGCCAGTTTGACGGCTACCTCGAGGAGCCCGGCGTGAAGTCCGGTTCGCAGACCGAAACCTTCGCCGCCGTGCGGCTGATGGTCGACTCCTGGCGGTGGGCCGGCGTGCCGTTCGTCATCCGGTCGGGAAAGTCCCTTCCCCTGACGGCGACCGAGGTGATGGTGGATCTCAAGCGGCCGCCGCTCTCGCGGCTCTCCCCCGAGGAAAGCAACTATTTCCGGTTTCGCCTGGGCCCGAAGATCTCGATCTCGATCGGCGCCCGCGTCAAGAAACCCGGAACGGAGGTCGGCTCCATACCCACCGAGCTCATGGCCGTCCGCGACGCCGGCAAGGACGAGGTGGACGCCTACGAACGGCTGCTGACCGATGCCATGAAGGGCGACCCGACGCTCTTCGTGCGTGAAGACGCGGTCGAATCGGCGTGGGCTGTCGTCAACGACATCCTCGACAATGCGACGCCCGTGCATCCGTACGCTCCGGGGACCTGGGGACCGGCCGAGGCGGACCGGCTCACGGCCGGCATCGAGGGCTGGCACAACCCGGAGAAGGAGCCGTGAAGCCGAAGCCCGCGGATACGGCCGAAGGCCGGCGGCTCGACGAGAACAACCGCCGTGCCGCGCATTGGAACCGCTGGGGGCCGTACCTGGCCGAACGCGCATGGGGCACGGTCCGCGAGGACTACAGCGCGAACGGGACCGCGTGGGACTCCTTTCCGCACGACCACGCCCGCTCCCGGGCGTACCGCTGGAGCGAGGACGGGCTGGCCGGCATCAGCGACCGTCATCAGCTCCTCTGCTTCGCGCTCGCGCTCTGGAACGGCAAAGACCCGATCTTGAAGGAGCGGCCCTTCGGCCTGACCAACTCCGAGGGCAACCACGGCGAGGACGTCAAGGAGTACTGGTTCTACCTCGACTCGACGCCCACGCACTCGTACATGAAGTACCTGTACAAGTACCCGCAGGCGGAGTACCCGTACCGTCAGCTCATCGAGGAGAACCGGCGCCGCACGATCGAGGAGCCAGAGTACGAGCTGCTCGACACGGGCGTTTTCGCGCAGGGCCGCTACTTCGACGTGTTCGTCGAGTACGCGAAGGCGGCCCCGGAGGACGTCCTCATCGCCATCACCGTCGAGAACCGCGGCCCGGAGGCGGCGGCCCTGGACCTGCTTCCGACCGTCTGGTTCCGCAACACCTGGTCGTGGAGGCCCAACCGCAAGCGCCCGCTCGCGGCCGCCGCCGCCCGCAAAGACGGGCGGCCTGTCGTTGCGCTCGACGAGTCCTACCTCGGGCGGCGGTACCTCCACGCGTCGCCGGGCGCGGAGCTGCTCTTCACCGAGAACGAGACCAACGCCGAACGGGTCTTCGGGGCTCCCAACGCGTCGCCCTACGTCAAGGACGCGTTCCACGAGTATGTGGTCCACGGAAACGCGGCCGCGGTCAACCCGGCCCGCCGGGGCACCAAGGCCGCGGCGCGGTACCGCGTGACGGTCCCCGCGGGCGGCAGCGCGCGCGTGCGCCTGCGGCTCACGGACGCCGAGTGGGCCGAGGGCGACCCGCTCGGCGAGGAGTTCGACCGCACACTGGCGCTTCGCCGCAGCGAGGCCGACGAGTTCTACGCTGCCGTGATCCCCAAGCGCCTTCCCGCG
>JBGPGG010000059.1:0-17908 GCA_041483715.1 Thermoanaerobaculia bacterium | reverse complement strand
GGTACTCCTTGAGCGTCGTCGCGCCGATGCATGAGACTTCCCCGCGCGAAAGGGCCGGCTTCAGGATGTTAGCGGCGTCGAGCGAGCCCTCCGCGGACCCGGCCCCGATCAGCGCGTGGATCTCGTCGATGAAGATGATGAGATCCGGGTTTTCCCGCAGCTCGCGGATGATCCCCTTCAGGCGCTCCTCGAACTGGCCGCGGTACTTCGTTCCCGCGACGATGAGCGAGAGGTCGAGGGCGAGAATCTTCTTGGCCGCGAGGAAAATCGGCACCGCGCCTTCTACGATCCGGGTGGCCAGGCCTTCGACGATGGCGGTCTTGCCGACGCCGGGCTCGCCGAGGAGGATCGGGTTGTTCTTCGTGCGGCGCGAGAGGATCTGGATGATCCGTTCCATTTCCTTGTCGCGCCCGATCAGGGGATCGAACGTTCCCGTGCCCGCGAGCTGCGTGAGGTCGCGGCTGTACTCCGCCAGGAATGGAAGCTCCTTCTTCTGCTTGGAGACCTCGCGTTCTTTGATGAGGGAGATCGTCTCCTCGCGCACGCCATAGAGGTTGAAGCCGCGCGCCGTCAACAGCCGGCCCGCCACGCACCCGTCTACGCGCAGGAGCCCGATCAGTAGGTGCTCGGTGCCGACGTAGGGATGCATCATCGACTCGGCCTCGTGCGAGGCGTAGGCGAGAATCTTCTTCGACTCCTCGGAGAGCGGAAGCTCGGCCGTCGACGAGATGCGCTCGACGAAGATACGGTCTCCCTCGATCTCGCGGCGGACGTCCTCCGGCTTCACGTTGAAGCGGCCAAAGATCTCCTTGATGATGTCCTCGCCCTCCCGGAGGATCCCGAGGAGCAGGTGCTCGGACTCGATCACCTTGGACCCGAGCTTCGAGGCCTCGTACCGGGCGAAGAAGAGCGCTCGGCGCGCCTTCTCATTGTACTTCTCAAACATGGAAGGCGGGCTCAGGCGCCATCGGGTTGGAGGGGTTTGCGGCCATGGAGCGGGATCTCCGGATTCATCCTCGCTCTGGCAAACCCACGGACGGAGAAATCCCTTCCCGCGACATCACGAAAAGTCTATCACAGCGCGCCGCCAGATCGGGGTTGTGGGTCACGATGACGGTCGTCATCGAGCGCTCGCGGTGCAGATCCCGGAGCAGGTCGAAAACTCCCTGCGCGGCCGCCGCGTCGAGATTGCCGGTCGGCTCGTCGGCGAGCAGGAGACGCGGACCGCGCGCGAGCGCGCGCGCAATCGCCACGCGCTGCTGCTCGCCTCCCGAGAGGGCGCGCGCGCCATGGTCCCGGCGGCTTCCCAGGCCGATCCGCTCGAGCAGCTCCGCCGCCCTGCGGCGCGCCTCACGTTCCGGGACCCCCGCGATCCGGTGGGGAAACGACACGTTCTCCTCGGCCGTGAATTCCGGCAGGAGGTGGTGAAACTGAAATACGAATCCGATGTTGTCGTTGCGGAATCGCGCGCGGTTCCGGGCAGACATGTCCTCGAGGGCGGCCCCGAACACCTCCACGCGTCCCGCCTGAGGCCGGTCGATTCCTCCGACGAGATGGAGCAGCGTCGACTTGCCCACGCCGGACGGCCCCATCACGGCCGCAAACACGCCCTCCTCGAGTTCGAAGGAGAGGCCCGAGAAAACCGTCACCGGCGCGCCGTCGCCGGAATAGGTCTTCGCGAGGCCCGTTGCCTTGATCGCCAGCATGGGTTAAATGTCGGATGTCGGATTTCGGATTTCGGATTTCGCTGCGCCGGAAGAATCCGTGCTCCAAATCCGACTTCCGAAATCCGAAATCCGCAATTCCGTCATCGCGACAATCGGATCGCTTCCCCCGGCGCGAGGCGGGCGGCGGCGCGCGCGGGGAGGACGGCCGCCGCGAGAGCGGTTAGCAGCGCGAAGGCGGCGATCGCGGCGACCTCGCCCGGGTGCACGGCGAACGGAACGTGGGACAGCATGTAGACGTCGGCAGGAAGAGGAACGAGGCGAAAGCCCTCGAGCGCCAGGGACAATCCCACGCCGAGCAGGACCCCGGCCGCGGTTCCGAGGAGTCCGATCACGGCTCCGAGGGTCAAGTAGATCCTCTGCAGCGACGCCGGCGAGGCGCCCAGCGACGTGAAGACGCCGAGGTCCCGCTTCTTTTCCACGACGGTCAGGGCAATATTGGACACGATGTTCAGCGCCGCAACCAGAATCACGAGCGCGACGGTCAGAAAGATGACGGTCTTTTCCAGCCGCAGCGCGAATCCGAGCGGGGCGTTCAACTCCCGCCACGTCGCGACGGCGTAGTCCGGCCCGAGCGTCCGCTCGACCGCGCGCGCGGCCGCCGCGGCCTCCAGCGGATTCGCCAGGCGGGCCTCGAACGCCCCGGCGCCCTCCCCGATGCCCGAGAGCAGGCGCGCCGTCGCTTCCGACACCTCGACCTCCCCGGGCTTGTCGAGCGCGCTCGAGCGCCGCACCTTCGACACCGTGAGCGCGGCCGTCACCGGGATCGGGCCGATGGGCGACAGCCGCGTGCGCGCAGAGGTCAGCCGGATGGCCTCCCCTTCCTGGACTCGCAGGCGCGCCGCCAGGGGGCCCGTGATACGCGCGCTCGCCTCCGCGAGCTGCGCCGCGCCGTTTCGATAGTGGACTGGCACTGGCGCCTGCACGCCCTCTCCGTCGGAAGCCCAGGCGCGTCCCTCGATCGAGGGGGCGAGATCGATGACCCCCGGCAGCGCGGCGACAACGCCGCGCACGCGCGAGGGATCCAGCAGGCGGGCGCCGCGCGCGGGAGACACGCGCAGGTGGGCGCTGCGTTCCATCATCTGTTTCCGGATCCGGTCCTGGAACCCGGAGAGCAGCGCGAGTGAGACGATGAGGGCGGCCACCCCCACGGCCAGGCCCACGACCGAGATCGTGGCGATCAGGGCGACGTGCGCGCGGCGGCGCGAGGTGACGAGGTAGCGCAGCGCCACGAAGGTTTCGAAGCGCATCACCCCGCGCCACTCCTCGGTCTCAGTAGCGGAAACAGGATCACATCGCGAATCGACTGACGGTTCGTGAGGAGCATCGTGAGCCGGTCGATCCCGACTCCCTCGCCCGCCGTCGGCGGCATGCCATACTCGAGCGCTTCGACGTAGTCCTCGTCGTAGGGCGCGGCCTCGAGGTCGCCCCCCTCGCGCTCCTCGGCCTGCCGCCGGAAGCGGACGGCCTGCTCCGCCGGATCGTTCAACTCCGAGAACCCGTTCGCGATCTCCATCCCTCCCGCGTAGAGCTCGAAACGGTCCACCCACTCGGGATCTTCCGGGCGCTGCCGCGAGAGCGGCGAGATCTCGGTCGGGAACTCCTCGATGAAGGTCGGCTGCACGAGTTTCGGTTCCGCGACCGCCTCGAACACCTCGGCGAGCAACTTGCCCTTCTTCCCGCGGAAGCGCTCGGGGTTCTCGACGCCATGGCGCGCCGCCGCCGCAAGCAGGCCCTGCTCGGTGCCGAGCTGCTCGCGCGCGATGGGGCCCCGCGGGTCGTCGCGCGAAAGGGCCACGACGGCCTCGCGCATGGTCAGGCGTCGGAAGGGCGGCGTCCAGTCGATCGCCTCTTCGCCCCACGGTGTCTTCACGCCGCCCGCGACCGCGCGAGCGAGGCCGGAGAGGAGCTCCTCGGAAAGCCGGATGAGGTCGCTGCCCTGCGCGTACGCCTCGTAGAACTCGAGCATCGTGAACTCGGGATTGTGGTGCGTCGAGATGCCCTCGTTGCGAAAGTTGCGGTTGATCTCGTAGACCTTCGGGATGCCGCCGACCACGAGCCGCTTCAAGTAGAGCTCCGGGGCAATCCGCAGGAAGAGGTCCATGTCGAAGGCGTTGTGGTGGGTCCGGAAGGGGCGGGCCACCGCGCCGCCGGCGAGGGGCTGCATCATGGGCGTCTCGACCTCGAGGTACCCCCGGCCGTCGAGGAACGAACGGATGAAGCGTACGATCGCCGCGCGCCGCTCGAAAACCTCGCGCGATTCGGGGTTGACCGCGAGGTCGAGGTACCGCTGCCGGTAGCGCCGCTCGACGTCCTTCAGGCCATGCCACTTCTCCGGCAGGGGCCGGAAACACTTGGCCAGAAAGCTCAGCGTGCGCGCCTTGATCGAGAGCTCTCCCGTCCGCGTCCGGAACACCTCGCCCTCGACACCGATCCAGTCGCCGAGGTCGAGCGCGCGGTACAGCTCGAACGCCGCGTCTCCGACCGCGTCGCGGCGCACGTACACCTGGAGCCGCAAGCGGCCGTCGGAGAGGTCGAGGAATCCCGCCTTGCCGGCCGTGCGCAGCGCCAGGATCCGGCCCGCCGTCGTCGCGGAGGGCTTCTGCTCCTCGAGGCCCCCTCCGGTACTGTCCTGGAACCGTCCGCGGATCTCCGAGACCGTGGCCCCGGCCGGGAAGCTCATCGGCGAGCTCGCGAAGCCCAGCTCCTCAACGCGGCGCAGGTTCTCCCGCCGGTTCCGGACGAGATCGCTCTCGGACGGCGCGCCGTCGGGCTCCGGCTTCTCTTCGCTCCCGCTCATCGAGCGGAGTATACGGGTCGGAAGACGGGAGACGGAAGACGAGAAAGTCGGGCCGGAGAATCTAGGCGCGCGAATCCCGCCGGTCGCTCTTGGGCGAGTCCTGCATCAACCACAGGTCCGACGTCGCGCGCAGCAGGCGCAATCGCGTGCGCGTCCAGCAGCGGATGTCTTCGGAAGACGACACGGCCTCGGACTCATCGATGACCGAGGAGAGCGCCGCATCGAGCATCGGCACGCGACCGAGCGTGGAGCGGGCCGCTCGCAGCGTGTCGGCCGAGGGAGTCATCCCCGCGCAGGCGCGCAGGGCTTCCGTCTCCTCCTCGGCCTTCAACCGCAGCGCCACCGCCCGCAGGAGGGTGCGATCGCGGTCGGTCGGGGCCGCCCCTCCCGCCGCCACGGTGCGGCGCGCCGCCTTCAACTCCCATGGCTCCAGGCGGAGATTTTCGAGGCCGGAGATCTCGGTCCGCAGCGGCCCGGTGCCGTCGTCGTAGAGCTCGACCGCGCCGAGCACCCGGTCGAGGTACGGCCTCCAGAAGCCCTCGTCGGTCGCCTCCGACTCGACCTCCTCGACGAGCTCGAGCACCTCGTCGATGTCGTCGGCCGCCAGGCCCGACAGCTCGAACCGCCCGAGCACCTGCCCGATCGCTTCCTTGAGCTCGACGACCTGCAGCGCCTTGACGTTCCCTTCCCGGGACTGCCGGTCGAAACGCTGGCGCGACTCGCGGAAGTTTCGAAACTCTTCGGCGCTCGGTGCCTCGAGCCCGCCCCGGGTGAGCTCTTTCTCGAGGTCGCCGATCCGGTCCGTCGCCTCCTCGAGCCGGCGCTCCTCGCGCTCGTAGAGACGGTCGAACACGGACCTCGTGCGGAGATTGCACTTGGCGACCGCCGCAAGGACTTCCGGGTTGGCGAGGCCGCTGGCGACACGGTGCTTCAGGGTCCGCACGTTGTTCAGGAGCCGCGCCGTGACGAGGTCTTCGAACTCCTGCGCGCGCGTCATGTCCGCGGCCAGGAAGTCGAACGCGCGCACGATCGACGGCGCGCTCGTCACGTCGAGGCGCGGCCACACCGAGGCGGCCGTCGCCGATTCGAGGACCTTCTGCACGTCCGGCCGCGGGCGCGGCCCGTCGGCGTCCGCCGCAGCGGGCCCGGCCGCGACGACGGTGGCGAGGAAGTCGACCTTGTCGACGACATCCTCGTCCACGTCGGGCTGCGAAAAGTAGAAGCGCAGGAGGTGGAAGGCGATCTTCTCGTCCCGGAGCTGCACCTTTTCGAAGAAGCGGCGCACATAGGAGGGCGAGATGAGGCGGTCGGCCTCGCGCAGCTTGCGGCCGAACCCATCGAGCCTTTCGGCGAGCTCGCGGATCCGCGGCGCGACCCTTTCCGGCGACGTCGTGTCAATCGCACCGGCGGCGGCGCGCACGTCGTCGTAGAGCTTTCCGAAATCGAGCGTGTAGCCCGGCTCGGAGGCGAAAAACGTTTTCTGGACGCCCCTCAGAAACTGGTGAAACGTCCACAACGCCTTGAACCTTTCGGTCAGGCGAATGTAGTCTTCGTGAAGAACCTGGATTCGCTCGACGGACATCTCTTTTTCCGTGGTTACCCTATATTCTAGCCGATGAAGCGGAGGAATGATGAAAACGGTCGCGACCGACGGGGCCCCCAGGGCCATCGGCCCCTATTCCCAGGCCGTCTCGCACAGCGGTTTCCTGTTCCTGTCGGGCCAGATTCCCCTCGATCCGGCCACGGGCGAGCTCGTGGCCGGCGGCCTCGGGGCGGGCGTCGAGCGCGTATTCGACAACCTCGAGGCGGTCTTGAAATCTGCGGGTCTCTCGCTGGACGACGTGGTCAAAACGACGGTTTACCTTCTCCGGATGTCGGACTTCGCTCAGATGAACGCTGTCTACGCGCGCCGGTTCCAAGAGCACCGTCCCGCGCGCTCGACGGTCGCCGTGGCCGAGCTGCCCAAGGGCGCCGTCGTCGAGATCGACGCCATCGCGCGACTGCGAGCCTAGAGGGGAAGGTGCGTCGGGGAACTACGGCCAGAGGGCGAGCCCGACGGCCGCCGCGAGCCAGCCGAGCACGAGAACGCGGGTCGAGCGGCGGTGCAGGCGATCGAACCTCGCCTTCCACGGATCGTCCGGCGCTGCCGCATCGAAGGAGCCGACCTTCAGGTGGAAGTACTTCATCCTCGGGCGCAGCACCATCGCGAGGTAGACGTTGGTCGCAATCGCGAGAAAGATCGCGACTGCGGCCCCGACGGATCTGCCGGCCAGACCTCCGCCCCGCTCGAGGTTGACGAAGACGCCGATCACGAGGGCCAGCGACAGGACCTGCTTCACGATTTCGAACCGCCGCAGGATCTCGCCGAAGACGGCCACCGCGCGATCGCGCGAGGGGATCTCGCCGAAGACGACCGGCGCGGCGATTACGACGAGCAGGGTCCCGCCCACCCAGAGGGCGAGCGAAAAGCGGATCAGCTGCGACGGAACGTCCAAGCGGCGCGAGTCTAACCGCTAACCGAGGCCAGGCGCGCTAAGATCGGATCGCGATGGACCGGGAGCTCTCCGAGGCCCTCGACGATCTCATCCTCGGCCGCGGGGTTGCGCGCGGACGCCACGAGCTCGCCCTCCAAGGCCGCGCCGTGAGGGTGGAGGTCGAGGAGCGGTTGCGCGCCAACGGATTTGCCCCGACGACCGTCGCCGCGGTCGAGATCGAGGCGGGGGAAAGAGTTCCCGCCTTCCGCCTCGAGGACCACGCCGTCGACTTCGGCTGGGTACGCTGGGAGATCTTCACGCCGCGAAGCCGCCGAAAGCTCTTCGCGTCCGAGAGGCGGCGCACCGACAACCAGGAGTGGGCCGTCCAGCTTTCCCCGTCGTCGCGCGAAAAGATCTGGGCGGATCCTTCCCGCAAGGAACGCCACGACATCGAGAATGTCGTCGCGGTCAACCCGTGAGCGCCGAGCCCCTCATCGAGACGTTCCCGGTCGGACCGCTCCAGTGCAACTGCACGATCCTCGCGGACCCGGTCTCGCACGAGGCGATCGTCATCGATCCCGGAGACGAGCCGGAGCGCATCCTGCGCGCGCTCGAGGCCGCGAAGCTCGAACCCGTCGCGCTACTTCACACGCACGCGCACCTCGACCACATCACTGGCTCCCGCGCGCTCAAGGAAGCCACGCGGGCGCCCATCCGACTCCATCCGGCCGACCGCCCCCTCTACGACGCGCTCCCCGAGCAGGCCGCATTCTTCGGTCTCCGCGCCGAGGCGCCCCTGCCCCCCGACGCGCCGCTCGCCGACGGGGAAAGGATCCGGTTCGGTTCCTTCACCCTGCGCGCGGTTCACACGCCCGGCCACACGCCCGGCTCGACATGTTTCCTGCTCGAAGGCGACCGGCCCATTCTCTTCGCGGGAGACACGCTCTTTCGCCGCTCGATCGGCCGCACGGACCTCTGGGGGGGAGACACGGACGCCATCCTCGCCTCGATCCGGGAGAGGCTCTTCGTTCTGCCGGGCGACGTCCCGGTCGTGTGCGGCCACGGCCCCGGGACGACGATCGACGAAGAGAAGCGGCTGAACCCTTTCGCCGGGCTTTGAGACTCGTATAATAGCCGTCCATGAAGCTCTCGCTTCCGGAGCGATCCCAACTCGTCGCCGCCTTCTGGAAGGATGCCGCCTCCGTCTGCCCTTCGCACGAAGTGCCAATGCGGTCCTTCTTCGTCGACCGGGTCTACAAGCCGCAGGTCGTCATGGTCTGCCCCAAGGGCGAGATGTTCCGCTTCACGCAGAAACCGAAGCAGATCGAGTTCTCCCGCCCGCACCTGAAGACGATGGTCCTCGACGCCCAGGAGCGCGAAGCCCCGGCCTGCCCGCAGGACTTCCAGCCGCTCAACGTCTATCGGACACCCGCCGTGTTCCTCCCGCAGGGGTGGGACTACTCCTTCGTGTGCCCGAACTGCCTGTCCTACGGGCAGTGGATCGACACCGGCCGCGGGGAGGACGACGTGGTCGCCGCCGCCAAGCCGAAGAAGGAAGCGCCGACCTTCCACGACGAGACCATCCCCCTGCCGAAACGCATGGAGATGGCCAAAGACGGCAACCTCGCGCTCAAGCTATACGCGGCGATGGCCCAGACCGATTGCACGGCGTGCGGCTACGACTGCGAGGGCTATGCCGCCGCGATCGCCGCCGGGACCGAGAAGGACCCGAACCTCTGCGTGCCGGGCAAGGAAGAGACGGCAAAGGTCGTCAAGGACCTCCTGAAGGGCACGGGCCTGCCGGCCGCGTCGGTCTAGGTCAGCTCTCCGGCTCCTCTTCGGCGCTCGCCGGCCCGGTCGCCGCTTCGCCGCGGCGCGCCGCCGGCCGGATCGGGATCGCGAAGGTGAAGCGGCTTCCCTGCTCGACGACGCTCGAGGCCCAGATCGTTCCGCCGTGGAGCTCGATGAGCGAGCGCGCGAGCGCGAGGCCGATGCCCATGCCCGCATGGGCCCGCGTCGCGGACCCATCCACCTGGCGGAACCGCTCGAACACGTGCGGCAGCTCGCCCTCGGGGATCCCGATCCCGTCGTCCTCGACGCTGACGAGGTACTGCTCCGGCTCCCGCTCGACGCGGACCACCACGCGCCCGTGCTGCGGCGTGAACTGGATCGCGTTCGAGAGCAGGTTCCACAGGATCTGCTGCAACCGCAGCGCGTCGGCGCGCACGGGAGGCATCGGCTCGGGCAGCGGCGCGAGGATCAATCCCACGCCCCGGGATTCGGACATCAGCCGGACGGTCTCGACCGAGCGCTGGATCACCTCGGAGAGCGAGACCGGCTTGAGGTCGAGGGTCAGCGCCCCGCGCTCGAGGCGTGCGAGGTCGAGCAGGTCGTCGATGAGCGCGAGCAGCACGCGCGCGGACTGCCGGATCTGGCGCAAACCGCGGCGCCGCGTCTTCTCGTCGAGGTCCTCCTCCTCGAAGAGGTCCGTCCATCCGACGATCGCCGTGAGCGGAGTGCGCAGCTCGTGGTTCACGTTCTGGAGAAAGTGGTCCTTGAGCCGGCCGGCGTGGCGCAGCTCGTCCACGGTCCGGACGAGCGTCGTGTAGAGCCGCGCGTTGCGCAGGAGCAGCGACGAGAGGTCCGCGAACGAGGTGACGGCATCGATCTCCTCCTGGCCGAACCCTCCCGGCCGGTTGATCGCGACGGCGACCCCGAGGGTCTCTTCCTCGGTCTTCAGCGGCGCGAAGACGCCGTTCTCGGCCCCGACGAGCTTCTGCAGGTCGCGGTTGCTGTAGGGATCCTGTCCGAGATCGTTGGTGCAGTACACCTCCCCGGTCCGAAACACCATTCCCGCGATCGACCGCGCGTCCACCGACACCTTCAGCCTCTCGGCGACCTCCTCCGGGAGATTCCAGGCGGGCAGCGCGGCCTCGAGGCGGTTCGTGTTGCGATCGTAGAGGTGGAACCAGACCCGCTCTGCGTTCGTGAACGCGGCGATCGCCTGCGTCGAGCGGCCGAGGACCTCCTTGAAGTCCGTCATGCGGTAAGCGGACCGCGAGAACTGGTGGAGGCAACGCAGCGTCTCCACGCGACGCTCGACCCGCTTTCCCATCGTGTCGATCGCCGAGGCGAGGCGTCCGACCTCGTCCCCGGAAGTCCGGCCCGCAACGGCGTAGGACCGGCCCCGGCCGATCTCCTCGGCCGCGTGGACGAGCTCGCCGACGGGGGCCGAGATGCGGCGAGACACGAGGCCGATCGCGCCGAGCACGGCGAGCGAGAGCAGGGCGAAGAGCAGCAGCACTTCGTGCCGCAAGCTCGAGTAGGACGCGGGAGGAAAGGCGCGCACCGCCTCCGCCCGGATCGTGTCCACCGCCTCGCGCGAGAACCCTTCTAACAGCACCCACCCGGTCGCGCCGACCCGGGCGGACGCGATCCGCAGCGCCTTGCCGTCCACGACATATTGCTCCGCCGACCTCTGCCCGCGCAGCGCCCGGGCCGCGAGCTTCTTGAGCTCGGGCGAGGGCGCATCCGCGATCACGGTGCCGCCGACGCCGCTCCAGCCGAGCGCGGCCGCCGCGCGCGGCGTCATCAACAGGGCGTGGCCCTCCGCGTCCGTCGCGAACCAGAGGTCGCCGGGCGGCTGCCAGGTCTCGAAGGCCTCAGCCACGTAGCCCCTGGGATCGAGGTCCAGGGCGATGCCGGCCACGAGCGCGCCTGCCGCGTCGCGCACGGGGACGAAGACCGACGCCGTCCGTGGTTCCGCCGTGATCGATGGGCCCGAGTAGACGCCCGTCCAGACCGCGACGTCGCCCGTCGCCGGCCGCGCGGCGGGGAACCGGGCCGCCCGGTTGAAGACGAACCGCTCGAGCTCGCCCCCAGACTCGCGGTTGGCGCGGTGGAAGTCGAGCCAGGGGCTGTGGCGCACGATGCCCCCGGCGGTCCAGATGCTGACGTTGCGGATGGCGGGACGCCGCCCCCGCAGCTCCGCCATCAACGGCGCGAGGACGCGGGTGCGCGCGACCTCCCGCCGCGCCGCCTCCAGGTTCCCGGCGCGGCCCGACACGAAGGCGACCGATTCCTCCTCTGGGATCTCCGTCCAGAGGTGGCCGTGCGGGTCCGACGCGAGGCGCGACGGGCCCGGCACAGGGGCGATGTCGCCCGAGAGGGCCAGCGAGGCCGCGGTCGAGAGCGACCAGGCCGACTCCTCCGCGACCCGGGCGCGCCGCTCGACCCATTCCGCGCGGAAACTAATATCCTGCTCGACCCGCATTTCTGCTTCACTCACACGGACCGCCGCGACCTGCGCGGCCGAGTCCGCCTCGAGCGCCGTCAGCCGTCTCTGCATCAGAAACACGAACGCGCTGCCGGGTAGAAGGAAGGCCAGGAAGAACCCGAAGAGGAGCCGCGCCGCGATGCTCTTGCGCGGGTCGAGGCGGCGCCAGAAGCGCGCGAAGGGAACGGGGGTCACCGAGGGATTTTAACGCCGAGAAGCAGGATGCAGGGGACGGGATGCGGGAAGCGCTGGTTCTGGCCCTGCCTCCTGCCTACCGACTCCTGCTCACTCGTACCTCAGCGCCTCGATGGGATCGAGCTGCGAAGCCTTCCTGGCCGGGTAGAACCCGAAGAAAATCCCGATCGCCGCGGAAAATCCGAAGGCGAGGGCGATCGCCGCAGGCGAAAGCATGATCGGCCAGTGCGCCTTCCAGGCGAGAAACTGCGAAGCACCGACGCCGAGCGCGATCCCGATGGCGCCGCCGCCGATCGAGAGGGCCAGCGCTTCGATCAGAAACTGCAGGAGGATGTCGCGGCCCTTCGCGCCGATCGCCATCCGGATGCCGATCTCGCGCGTGCGCTCGGTCACCGAGACCAGCATGATGTTCATGATCCCGATTCCGCCCACGAGCAGCGAGATCGAAGCGGCGGAGGCGAGCAGCACCGACAGCGTCCGAGAGGTCTCGTCCGCCGTCGCCGCGATCTCCTGCTGCGACCGGATCATGAAGTCCGAGTCCTGGCCCAGCTGCAGCCGGTGCCTTTGCCGCAGGAGCGCCTCGATCTCCTTCTGCGCCTCGTCCACGGCTCCGCGGGACACGGCCGATGCCATGAACATGTCGATCTTCGCGCTGTGCTTGAGCAGGCGCATCACGGTCGTGTAGGGGGCCACGACGATGTCGTCCTGGTCCTGCCCCATCACGCTTCCGCCCTTCCCCTCGAGGACGCCGATCACGCGGAACGGGAAGTTCTTGATCCGCACCGTCCGCCCCACCGGGTCCTGGCCCTCGAAGAGGGCGTTCGCCACGGTCGTCCCGAGGACGCAGACCTTCGCGGCTGCGCGGACCTCCGACTCGTCGAAGAAGACCCCCTTCTCCACGTTCCAGGACCGCACCAGGGGCCATTCGACGCCGACGCCCTGGATCTGAGTCCCCCAGTTGAGGTTGCCCGCGACGACCTGCCCCCCCGTGCGCGACGAGGGTGACACGTACGCGACCGCGGAACACTCGGCCTTGACGGCCGCGACGTCCTCCTCGGTCAGCGTGGACTGCCCCGTGAAGATGCGCGCGCCCGACTGGGTCGCGATGCCCGGAAAGATCATCAGGAAGTTGGTGCCGAGCGCGGAGATCTGCGCCTGGATGGCCGCCTGCGATCCCTGGCCGACGGCGATCATCGCGATCACGCAGGCGACGCCGATGATGATGCCGAGCGCCGTCAGCGCCGATCGCATCTTGTTGCGCGCGATCGCCTTCATGCCGACCTTCAGGATCGTCAGAAACTTCAGCATCCCCGCCTCTCAGGCCACCGGACAGGACGCGGCGCGCCGGTGCTCGACCGCGCGGTCTTCGACGACCCGCCCGTCCCGGAAGACGACGACCCGCTTCGCATACTCGGCGATTTCCGTCTCGTGCGTGATGAGAACGACGGTCTTACCCTCGTCGTTCAGGCTCTGGAAGACGCCCATGACTCCCCCGGAGGTCCGAGTGTCCAGGTTGCCGGTGGGCTCGTCGGCGAGTATCAGCTTGGGCTCGTTGATGAGGGCGCGCGCAATCGCCACCCGTTGCTGCTGCCCGCCGGAGAGCTGGCTCGGCTGGTGGTCCTCGCGACCCGACAGCCCGACGACGCGCAGGCAGCGCCGCGCCCTCTGCTCGCGCTGCCGGGCGCTCAGCGCGTCCGTAGCATAAACGAGCGGCAGCTCCACGTTCTCCAGGGCCGAGGTGCGCGCCAGCAGGTTGAAGGACTGGAAGACGAAGCCGATCTTCCCGTTGCGGATCTCGGCGCGCGCGTCGCGGTCGAGCCCCGACACGTCCACGCCGTCGAGGGAGTACCTCCCCGACGTCGGACGGTCCAGGCACCCGACGATGTTCATGAACGTGCTCTTGCCCGATCCCGACGGGCCCATGACGGCCACGAACTCGCCCGTGCCGATCGATAGGGAGACGCCGTCGAGCGCACGGACCTCCACCTCCCCCATCTGGTAAACCTTGACGAGGTCCTCGATCCGGATGACATCCAAGTCAGAACCTCCGGCCGCCGGGACTACCTGTCCCTCCCGCGCCTGGAGGCCGGACGCCGGAGGTGTCGGCCTTCGCCGTCACGAGCCCGACGATCACCGTGTCCCCGGGTTTCAGGTCTCCGGAAACCACCTGCGTGAACCGATTGTCGGTCACGCCGCCCCGGATCTCAACGGGCTTCGGCTCGCCGAGACCGCCGGCCGCAATCGTGTACACCGTCTGGCCCGCCTTGCGCGGCTTGCCGCCCGAGGTCCTGTCGAACTGCTTCATCGCCCCCGCCGGTCCCTTGTCGCCCGCGCTCCGAGCGGCGCGCTCCTCCGGCGAAGCGCCCGCCGTCTTCTCCTCGGGGCGCCATCGCAGCGCGCCGTTGGGAACGCGCAGCACCTCCGCGGCGATCGCCACGTCGATCGTCACGTTTGCCGTCATATTCGGGCGCAGGGCCAGATCGGGATTGGGCACGTCGATGATCACCGGATACGTGACCACGTTCTGGTTGACCGTCGCGTTCAAGCGGATCTGGGAAATGGTGCCGCGAAAATTCTGGTCCGGGTAGGCGTCCACCGTGAAGTGCACGGGCTGCCCGACCTTGCACATCCCGATGTCCGACTCGGAGACATCGGCCGAGACCTGCATCTTCGTCAGGTCCTGCGCGATCGTGAAGATCGTGGGCGCCTGGAAAGACGCGGCCACGCTCTGCCCGACGTCGTACTGGCGATCCACGACGACGCCGTCGATCGGCGCAGCGATCTTGCTGTTCTTCAAATCGGTCTGCGCCTGCTCGAGCGTCGCCTGGGCCTGCCCCACCGAAGCCACCGCCGAGTCGTAGTTGGCCTGCGCCTGGTCGAGGTCGGCCTGCGGGGCCAGCCCCTGCTCTCCGAGGGCCTTCTGCCGGCGCAAGCCGATCTCGGAGTTGCGGACCTCCACGCGCGCCTTCTGCAGCGTCGCCTGGCTCTGATCGACCCTCGCCTGGAAGGGAGTCGGGTCGAGCTCGGCCAGAACCTCGCCCTTCTTGACCTGCTTGTTGAAGTCGGCGTGGAGCGCCGCGACGATTCCGGAGACCACGCTGCCCACCTTGACGGTGATGACGGCCGAAAGGGTGCCGGTGGCCGCGACCGTCTGCGTCACGTTACCCTCGTCCACGATGGCGGTGCGATACTTCGGCTCCGCCTTCTTCCGGCCCCCGAAGTAGGCGAACGCCCCCGCGCCGACAGCGAGGAGCACGGCGATCCAGATCAGCTTCTTCATCTCGCTTTCGTCCAACCTCCGCTATCGGGCGGCTTGTTCCAGCGTTGTCCCCCCTCGTGAACGGGCGGGACAGGCGACACATTACATGGGCCCCGTGGGGGCAGCCAGAGGGAACTCCCGGGAAGGAAGAGGGCCCCTTGCGGGGCCCTTGGAATCGCGCGGGAAAGGGTCGCTTAGAGGTTCCGGTCGATGAGCTTCACGAACTCGCTCCTCGGCAGCGCACCGAGCGCCCGGTCGGCCACCTGGCCGTTCTTGAAGAGGATGAAGGTCGGGATGGACGTGATCTGGTAACGCGTGGCGACCTCGGTGGACTCGTCCACGTTAATTTTGGCCACCTTGATCTTGCCCGCGTACTGGTTCGCCAGATCGTCCACGATCGGGGCCACCGAGCGGCAGGGCCCGCACCAGGGCGCCCAGAAGTCCACCAGGACCGGGACCGCGCTCTTGAGAATGTCCCCGTCGAAGCTGGCGTCGGAGACCTGGGTCACGTTGTCGTTCGACATCGAAAAAGCTCCTTTAGACAGATATATGCCGGAATCGCACGGGAAGATTCACGTCGGAAGCAGGAAGCATCTTACACGATGGGGTTCTTGGTCTTTCGGACTAAGGACTCTTCCGCTCAATGCACATGCGCATGCACCCGCCCCCGCACGTGCGCCAGCCCCTCTCTCAGGAACCACGGGACCATCAGCAGCGACAGGGCCGGATCCACCCAGTGGGGCGCAGCCAGCAATCCCGCGATCATCGCGAGCATCGTCAGCGCCGAGTCGATCGAGCACGCGATCGACTCCTTCGCCTCGGCGGCGAGCCCCTTGCTCCCGAGGCGGCGGCTGGTCTTCCACTTCAAGTATCCGACGACGGGCATTCCGAACGTCGCGAAGACGGTGAGCAGAAGACCGAGAACGCTCGGCTCGACGTGCGCCCCGCGGACGAGCTCGAGGACTCCGCGCACGAGGGTGTACGTCGCCAGCAGGAGGAACGAGACGCCGATCCAGCGCGCGAGCACCTGGTCGCGGCGAGCGTGGTCTTCCTCTTCATCGGCAAGGTGGCGCAGGTGCCGCACGGCAAGAAAGGCCGCGCCACCCTCGATCACGCTCTCGAGGCCGAAGGCGAGCAGTGCGAGGCTGCCGGTCCGAATCGCCTCGAACAGGGCCAACGCGCCCTCCCCGAACACGTGGAGGAAGGTGAGCCCGAGCAGCCAGTGCATGCGCTGGCGCAGCGCCCGGCTCTCTTCGGCCGGGAGGCCTTCGGCTCGAGCAGGGGCGTCGGGACGACCGGTCACGCCGGCATTCTACGCAGTTGGGCCCACCGACCAGCAAGAGGGGGAATAGAATCCGCGGTTGGGACTTTGCAACTGTGATGCTCAGCCGCACGAGAACCTCCACCACGGCCCGCGTGGCGCTATGGACCGCGCTGTGCCTCTCGATCCTGGCCTCGTTCGGTATGCATCCCGAGCCGCCGGCCGAGTCCAGCCGTTTGGCCGGGCCCGAGATCGCGGCCGCGAAATCTGCTGCCGCCGCCGCCCATGAATGCATTGCCTGCGTCTCGGGCGGCTCGGCGCTCCTGTCGACCCGCGGCGCGGTCGTTCTCGACAGCATCCTTTGCTCTGCAGCCACCCTGCCCTCGGCCCCGCTCCTGTTTCCGCGCCTGGCCGGCCGAGACCTGTCGGGCCGCTCTCCTCCCGCGCTCTCGTAGCCGTTGCCGGGGGCGCGCCCTGCCGCGCCCTCATTACGACCACGAGAAATCCGAGGAGGACATCTGAAAAAGCGATTCATCATTCCCCTCTGCGCCATCTGGCTCGCGGCGGCAGCAGCGACGGGACAGGAGACCCCAACCCCGACGCCGACGCCGCGGCCCGAACCGCAGGCAACTCCCCCGCCCGAGCCGCCCGCGCCCGCGCTGACCCCAGCCCCCTCCACGGCGGGCGCGGTCAACGCCACGTTCTTCAATCCCGCGATCGCGGTCATCGGCAATTTCCTCGCCTCCGTCGGAAACAACCCGGTGGAGAGCGTGCCCGCCTTCCAGGTCCGCGAATCCGAGATCTCATTCCAGGCGGTCGTGGATCCTTACGCCCGCGCCGACCTCTTCCTGTCGTTCAACAACAACGGCGTCGAGGTCGAGGAGGGATACGTCACGTTTCTGAACCTTCCGTGGCAGACGCAGGCCAAGGCCGGGAAATTCAAGGTCCAGTTCGGCAAGATCAACACGCTGCATCTGCACGTCCTGCCGTGGGTGGACGAGCCGCTCCCGCTGGACGACATCCTGCTCTCGCCGGACACGTGGGAGGCCGAGGGAATCTCGGTGTCCAAGGTCATCGAGCTGCCGGGCGACACGTTCTCGGAGCTGTACGTCCAGGTCTTAAACGGCACGTCGGGCCTGCTCTTCGTCGGTCCCACCAAGAGCGACCTGACCTACAACGCGCAGTACCGCGCCTACCGCGACTTCGGCGACGACCACAACCTCGAGCTCGGGGTGAGCTACGCCCATGGCTACAACGGCACCTCCGCGACCAACACGACGGCGCTCCAGAACGCCCACCTCGTCTACCGGTGGAAGCCGCTCCAGGGCCGGCCCTACCGGTCCTTCATCGTCCGCAGCGAATACTTCTGGAGCCAGCGCGAGCAACCCGACGGCACGCAGAAGGCGCAGGGGTTCTTCGTCGGCGGCGACTGGCAACTCGCACGGCGCTGGTATACCGGCGCGCGCTACGAATTCTCCGACCACGCGACCAACGCCGCGCTGCGCGACAAGGGCGTCGCGGCGACCCTGACCTTCATGCCCAGCGAGTTCTCGGTCCTGCGCGCTGAGTACCGCCGGCGCGACTACGCGCCGGGGATCGTCGCCAACGAGGGCTTCCTGCAGATCCAGTTCGCGATCGGCGCCCACGGCGCCCATCCTTTTTGAGGACGTGAAAATGAAACGCATTTCCTGGCTCCTTGCCCTGCTGCTCTGCGCAACCCCCGCATTCGCCACGGTCCAGATCGTGACGAGCCTCCAGGACTTCGCCTCGATCGCCGACTCGATCGGTGGCAACCGGGTCGAAACGTTCGCGATCGCGAAGGGCTATCAGGACCCGCACTTCGTGGAGGCCAAGCCGAGCTACCTGCTCAGGCTGCGGAACGCGGACCTGCTGGTCGCCGTCGGGCTGGAGCTGGAGGT